>NZ_FMJL01000094.1 GCF_900095445.1 Clostridium sp. N3C | reverse complement strand
ATAAGCTAAGATTCAAACTTTTAAATTGAGAGTTTGATCCTGGCTCAGGACGAACGCTGGCGGCGTGCCTAACACATGCAAGTCGAGCGAGGAACTTCGGTTCCTAGCGGCGGACGGGTGAGTAACACGTGGGCAACCTACCTCATAGAGGGGGATAGCCTCCCGAAAGGGAGATTAATACCGCATAATACTGCGGTTTCGCATGAAACTACAGTTAAAGGAGCAATCCGCTATGAGATGGGCCCGCGGCGCATTAGCTAGTTGGTGAGGTAACGGCTCACCAAGGCGACGATGCGTAGCCGACCTGAGAGGGTGATCGGCCACATTGGAACTGAGACACGGTCCAGACTCCTACGGGAGGCAGCAGTGGGGAATATTGCA
>NZ_FMJL01000086.1 GCF_900095445.1 Clostridium sp. N3C | reverse complement strand
ATATATAATTGCCTATAGAGTAAAAAAACAGTCAACCTAAGTTGACTGTTTCACGTGAAACAAATTAATTTATTTTTTAGGAATCTTTACAGTGACCTCAACATAATCATCATAATCTTTGGATTTATATTCAGCATTAACTCCAAATTTATCAAAAACCTCTTTTATAGTATTTATATATAATTTAGGTGAGAATATACCTTTTATTTTCTTCTTTCCATCTGCTACTTCCTTAACAGCCTTTTTATTTAATTCATTTTCTATATACTTCTCTGTTTCCTTAACATTGAGCTTTTTTTCTATTACAAAATTTAAAACCCTAATCTGATCCTCTTCCTCTGAAAGTTTTAATAAAGCTCTAGCATGCCTTTCTGTTAAGTCATTTTCTAATAGCATCTTTCTTACTTCTTGACTTAATTTTAAAAGTCTAAGCTTATTAGCAATAGTTGATTGCTTTTTCCCTATAGTTTCAGCTAATTGCTCCTGTGTATAGGAATGATCCCTTATTAAATTATAGTAAGCCTCTGCTTCCTCTATATAATTTAAGTCTTCCCTTTGTAAATTTTCTAGAAGAGCTATAGCAGCTGATTCTTTATCTGTAATATCTACAATAATTGCAGGAACTTTAGTTAGACCAGCTTTTTTTGCTGCCCTTAGCCTTCTTTCTCCAGCTACTAGTTCAAAAGAATCATTGCCCATTTTTCTAACAGATAGGGGCTGTATTATTCCATAAGCCTTTATTGATTGTGCTAATTCTTCGATGGTATCATCATTAAAAGTTTTTCTTGGTTGATAAAGATTAGGTAGTATTTGTTCTGGAGTAATATAGACTATCTCTTTTTGCATAATAACCCATCCCTTTTGTTATTATAATCGAAACTTCTACATAGGTGTAAACTGTAATTATTTTACATTGTATTATTTTCTACATATACCTTAATAAATCCTCTTTTTTATTTAAAAAATAATTAGACAGCATTGTTAAAGTTGTTACATCTTTTTACATTACACTATAGGCTTTTTAGTTATTGCCCCAGCTTTTCTAGGATACTCCTTTGGAGTATTTTTCACCTTTCTTACTATAACTATATTGTGTTTTAAATCAGTATCCACAATAGGTACAGGTAAGATTTCTTCAATTTCTCCTCCCAATGTGGAAATTGCCTTTTTAGAATTCAAAATTTCCTCTTCTATAGCTGGTCCCTTTAAGGCCATAAAGTATCCTCCAACTTTAGCATAAGGCAAACAATATTCACTAAGTACAGCCATATTTGCTACAGCCCTAGACACAACGCAGTCATATTTTTCTCTATGCTCATTTTTCCGTGCCAAATCTTCTGCTCTAGAATGTACTGCTGTAATATCCTCCAGGCCAAGTTTAGCTATAACTTCATTCAAAAATATTATTCTCTTATTTAAAGAATCTAATAAGGTAATTTTTTTATTTCTATCTGCTATTTTTATTGGAATACCTGGAAAACCAGCTCCAGTACCTATATCAATTATGGTATTAAAATTATGAAACTCTTTGAATTTATAACACTGAATACTATCAATAAAATGTTTTTTAATAATATCTTCATCTTCAGTTATAGCTGTAAGATTTATTTTTTGGTTCCATTCCTGTATTAAGGCCATATAAGTCATGAACTGTTCATAAGCCTCATGACTTAAGCTTAAGTTATGATTTGCAAAGGCCTTTTCCATTATATCATAATATTCCAGTTTATTAGCCATAAATTTTACTTCACCTTTCTCTGATACTGTTCCATGTAAATTAATAACACAGATATATCTGCAGGAGAAACTCCTGAAATTCTAGATGCCTGACCGATATTCATAGGTCTAATCTTGCTTAGCTTTTGCTTAGCTTCAATTCTTAACCCCTTCACATCTTCATAATCTATATCTTCTGGTATTAATCTATCTTCAAACTTTTTAAATTGATTTACTTGCTCTATTTGCTTTTGTATATATCCCTCATACTTAGCGGTAATATTAACCTGTTCAGTAACGCTTTCATCAAGCTCTGGTCTTTCAGGATCCAAAGGTGCCACATTATAATAATTTAACTCCGGTCTTTTTATTAATTCATATAAGGATATTGGCTTTTTTAGCTCTGCAGATTCTAAGCTAGTTAAAAATTCATTTACTTCCTTTTTGCTTGTTATCTGTACATTTTTGATTCTTTCAATTTCTTTTTCAATAGCATGTTTCCTCTTTAAGTATTTTTGATATCTTTCTTCAGTAACTAATCCTACCTTGTAACCATACTCTGTTAATCTTAAATCTGCATTATCTTGTCTAAGTAATAATCTATACTCAGATCTAGATGTCATAATTCTATAAGGCTCATTAGTTCCCTTAGTAACTAGATCATCTATAAGAACACCTATATAGGCATCAGATCTCTTTAGTATCAGTGGCTCTTCACCTCTAATTTTTTGCACAGCATTTATTCCAGCTATTAAACCTTGACTGGCAGCTTCCTCATATCCAGAAGTGCCATTGATCTGACCAGCTCCAAATAAACCACTTATATTTTTAAATTCAAGGGAAAGCTTAAGCTGAGTTGGATCTATACAATCATATTCTATAGCATAAGCTGTCCTCATAATTTCAACATTCTCTAGTCCAGGTATAGTTCTCAACATCTGAATTTGAACATCTTCCGGTAGTGAACTGGACATACCTTGAACATAAAGCTCATCGGTATTTTCCCCTTCTGGTTCTATAAATATTTGATGTTGAGTCTTATCTGGAAATCTCATAACCTTATCCTCTATAGAAGGACAATATCTTGGTCCAACACCTTTAATAGTTCCGTTATACATTGGTGACCTATGTATATTTTCTCTAATTATTCGATGAGTTTCCTCTGTGGTATAAGTTAAGTAACAGGATACTTGTTCCTTATTTAAGTTCTCACTAAGGAAAGAAAAAGGCACTATCTTTTCATCACCTTTTTGCTCTATCATTTTTGAAAAGTCCACAGATCTTTTATTAACTCTTGCAGGAGTACCAGTTTTAAAACGTCTCAAACTTATTCCTAAGTCCATAAGACACTCTGATAATTTATTAGCAGGCATTAATCCATTAGGACCACTGTTACGCTTAACCTCTCCTATAATAACTTCAGACTTTAAATAAACTCCAGTAGCTAATATTACTGCTTTAGCTTTAAAATAAGCTCCGTTTTCAGTTAGTACCCCTTGTACCTCTCCATTTTTAACATCTATAGAAACAACCTCTAGCTGTCTCATGTATAATCTTTCTTGTCTTTCTAATACTTTTTTCATCCACTCATGATACTTTTTCTTATCCGCTTGTACTCTAAGGGAATGTACTGCTGGTCCCTTTGATGTATTAAGCATTCTTGATTGTAAGAAGGTACGATCAATATTTACTCCCATCTCTCCGCCTAAGGCATCCAATTCCCTAACAAGATGTCCCTTTGCAGTTCCACCTATATTAGGATTACATGGCATCATAGCTATACTATCTAAATTTAGGGTACACATTAAGGTTTCATATCCCATTCTTGCGCAAGCTAAGGCGGCCTCGCAACCAGCGTGACCTGCACCTATAACTATTACATCATATTCTCCTCCGAAATACTTCATTTCCTCCCCTACTTTCCTATACAGAATTCTGAAAATATCTTGTTAAGTAAATCCTCTTCTATAGTATCTCCAGTTATTTCACCAAGACTACTCCAAGCTTCTCTTGCATCTATACTTGCAAGATCTATAGCAAAACCTTCTTCCAAAGTCCTTAATGACTCTTCACATTTTTCCTTAGCTCTTATTAAGGCTTCCTTATGTCTAAGGTTTGTTATCATTATATCATTAGAACTGATTTCTCCTTTAAAGAACATGCTCTTTATAGCCTCTTTTAACTTATCAATTCCTTTACCCTTTAAAGCAGAAACTTCTATTATAAAGTCTTTATTTAATTCATCTATTTCATGAATATTTAACTTCTTTTCTAAGTCTGTTTTATTTAACAATAATAAATATCGTTTATCCTTCATATATTGTATAATTTCTCTGTCTTCATTATCAAGCTCTCTACTACCATCAAGCATTAAAATTATTAGATCTGCTTCATTTATCTTTTTCTTAGATTTTTCTACCCCTATTTTTTCTACCACATCATCAGTCTCTCTTATTCCTGCAGTATCAACAACCTTTAGTGGTATTCCATCTATATTTAAATACTCTTCGATAACATCTCTAGTGGTTCCTGGAACATCCGTTACTATAGCTCTATTTTCCATGAGAAGAGCATTAAGTAAGGAGGACTTTCCTACATTTGGCTTTCCAACAATTACAACATCTATACCTTCTCTTATTATCTTTCCTTCATTAGCAGAAGAAATTAGCCTATCAATATTCTCTATCAACTCTTTTAAATCTGCCTTTACCTTTTGAGATGTAATTTCTTCCAAATCATCTTCCGGGAAATCTACTGTAGCTTCTATATGTGCAATAATTCCGAGCAATCTTTCCCTCATTGCAGATATTTCCCGGGAAATTCGGCCTTCAGATTGAGCTAAAGCAGATTTCATAGAAAGTTCAGTTTTAGCCCTAATTATATCCATAACCCCTTCAGCTTGGCTTAAATCTATTCTTCCGTTCAAAAATGCTCTTTTAGTAAATTCACCGGGTTCAGCTATTCTAGCTCCAGCTCGCACAACTTCCTCTAGAACACGATTTGTCGCTACTATACCGCCATGACAATTTATTTCCACAGTATCCTCTGCAGTATAGCTTCTAGGTCCTTTCATATAGCTTACAATTACTTCATCAATAGGCTCATTATTTTCCTTTGAAATTATGTGTCCATATCTCATACTATAGGTTTTCATATCTAGAAGGCTTCTTCCATTTTTCCCACAAAAAATAGAATTAACTATCTCTAATGCCTTACCTCCAGATACTCTAATTATAGAAATACCACTTTCGCCAATACCTGTGGCTACAGCAGCAATGGTATCAAAATCTTTCATTTTATCACCTCGATTTTACTTTATTGTGCGTTCTTTCACTAAAAATTAAACCCCAATCACTAAAAAAATCCCCTAACGGGGACTCTCAATAGAGTGGCGATAGCCACTCTATTGCTTTTCACTGTCACCAGTAAAATAAAAATCTGCATTACAACAAGTGCATACCAAAACAGCATTCCC
>NZ_FMJL01000084.1 GCF_900095445.1 Clostridium sp. N3C | reverse complement strand
ATTATCTGATTATGATTTCCATATTACAGCTGTAATAATTATCGATGGGTTTAATTTAAACTGACAATGTGACCTGAATATGACCAAAGTTGAAATTATGATATGCAATAAAAATAAAGATTGATTCTTAACAAAGGATGACTTAGATAAAGCAGTTGAATTTTATAAAAAAGTATATGAAAAAGTAGAAAGAAAATTTAGAAAACAAAAGGGGGTTGAAGTATAAATAACACTTGATATAATCAAGGTATAGGGCCCTAGGAGAATAAATAGTGGAGGTAATTATGGCACTTGCAGATTATATTTATGAGAAACCAACTATAGAGACAGAACGTCTGGTGCTTAGAAAATTTCAGCCTTCTGATATTTCAGCTTTAGAAGAATGGATGGCAGATAAAAGTATTTATACTTACTGGGGAAAAGGTCCTGGAAAAACGGATAAGAATCCCAAGCTTTTGCTTGAAAAGGAGGAGAGAGCATCAAAGAGCTTTCATCTTGGTATAATCCATAAGGGTGATGAAAAAGCAATAGGCGAAATCTGGATTTACCTAATTGAAAATGATCGTATGGGCAAGGTGGCTATGAGGCTTTCTAGAGAATATCAAGGTAAGGGCTATGGCTATGAAGCTTTATATGCTATGACCAAATTCTGCTTTGATAATACTGAGCTTAAAAGGCTCTGGACAGATGTTGATATTCGTAATGAGGCTTCTGTGAGAATTCTTGAGAAGTGCGGATACAAAAGAGAAGGACTGATTCGACAAGGGAAAATGGTTAATACCTGGTGTGATTATTATATTTATGGGTTGCTTAAAGAAGAATTCTTACTGAATGAATAAAAGTTGATAAAAAATTTGGATGAGTTATTTAAGATATTCAAGTAATATATTCAATGTAAAGAATTTATCAATTATTCTTAAAAGTAAATAAGTATTTAATAAAGTCCGGCTAGTGATTTGCTGGGCTTAAATTTTTTTGTAAGAATGGTAAACTCGCCATTTTATAGAGAGCCCAGAAGGGGGCAGAATATACTGTAAAGTGGTATCTTAATAGAATTTAGATAAAATCTAAATCTTAAGAGCTTTTCTAGTTTCTCAAATTAATTATGGCAGTTGTGAAATGAATCCAAGATAATTCCTAAATTATCCTTGACAATTGTTGAAAATTTGGTAAACTTAATATCAGTAAGAATGATAATCAATATCAATTACATATATTTTTAATTTCATGCGCGCTGAAATGAATAAATTTACTTAAAACTTACATTACATAAGAAAAAGATATTGGTTTCATTAATTGAATTCAAAAATAATTTATAAAGGAGATAACTATGAGAAAGTTCAAATTACTAACACTAACTGCTTTAATAGCAAGTTTTACTATGGCATTTGCTGCTTGTTCAAATTCAAGCAATAAAAATGACCAAACAGATGCTAATAAGGATGAAAAAACTGCAACAGTTGAAATCACTGATGCACATGGAACTGTTACTGTTCCTATAAATCCTAAGAATGTAGTTTCTTTAGATAGTAGAACTTTTGAAACTTTATCTGATTGGGGAATTAAATTGGCTGCTGCACCAAAGGATGTTATGCCAAAGGATTTATCTTATGTAAGTGACAAATCTGTGCAAAATATTGGAAACCATCGTGAGCCAAATCTTGAGGTTATAGCAGCGGTAGATCCTGAGTTGGTAATTGTTGGTCAAAGATTCGCTAATTTTTATGAAGATATAAAGAAATTAGTACCAAATGCTGCAGTAATTGATTTGAATTTTGATGTTTCTGAGGAAGCAGCTACACCTGGAGAGAATTTAGTAAATGGTCTTAAAGATTCTATAATTACTCTAGGAAAAATATTCGATAAAAATGATGAAGCTAAAAAATTAACAGAGTCCTTTGATGCAGCTATTGAAAAAGTTAAGTCCACTTACAATGGAAAAGATAAAATTATGAGTGTTGTAGTTTCTGGTGGTTCTATTGGCTTCTCAGCTCCTAAGTCAGGACGTGTTTGGGGACCTATGTATGAAATCTTTGGTTGGGTTCCAGCCTTAGAAGTAGATGGTTCTACTTCTGATCATCAAGGTGATGATATTTCTGTTGAAGCTATTGCACAAAGCAATCCAGACTGGATATTTGTATTAGATAGAGATGCAGCAACATCATCTTCAGAGGATGCAGTTCCTGCTCAGGATGTTATTGAAAATTCACCTGCCCTTAAGAACACAACTGCTGTATCCAATGGAAAGGTAGTTTATGCACCAAAGGATACTTATACAAATGAATCAATACAAACTTATCTTGAGTTATTGGAAGAACTTGCAAATAAATTGGCGCAATAACAAAAAGGAGTATTTATAGTGCTAAAACATAGTAATCATAATAATTATAAATCAATCCGGGCTGATAAATCTCAGCCCCATGCCGTAAATAAGAATAAAATATTCACAAAGCAATTTATATTAGCAATTATTGCTGTTATTATTTTAGCTATTATATCACTGTTTACTGGAGTTTATGATATTCTTGGACAAGAAGATGGGAGGGTTATGTTTTTCATAACCCGTGTTCCAAGAACAGTCGCTTTAATGCTCACTGGAGCTGCAATGTCCATGTCTGGACTGGTAATGCAGCTTGTTACTCAAAATCGTATGGTGGAATCTACAACAACGGGAACTATTGAATGGGCTGGATTAGGACTTATGTTTGTTTATTTAGTATTTCCTGCACCGACTTTACTTGAAAGAATGACTGGTGCTATTGTTTTTTCTTTCTTAGGAACTATGGCTTTCTTCTTGTTTTTAAGAAAAGTTAGGCTTCGTTCCTCTTTAATTGTTCCTATTATCGGTATGATGCTAGGAGCGGTGGTGTCTGCTTTTTCTACTTTTATTGGTCTAGTTTTTAACATGACACAGAACATAGAATCTTGGTTTGTAGGATCCTTTGCACAAGTTCAAATTGGAAGATATGAGTACTTGTGGATGATTGTTATTGTGAGTGTCCTTATTTTTATCTACGCAGATAGACTTACTCTAGCGGGATTAGGAGAAGATATTACCACAAGCCTTGGGGCAAATTACAATAGGATAGTTGTTCTTGGTACTGGACTTATTTCCTTTGCTGTAGGAATTGTTGCCGCTGTTATTGGAAACTTACCTTTCTTAGGTTTAATTGTACCTAATATTGTGTCCATGTATAGAGGGGATGATCTTAGAAGTAATTTACCCTGGGTATGTGTTTTAGGAATGGGCACCATAATGCTTTCCGATATAATTTCTCGAACAATTATTATGCCCTTTGAAGTGCCTGTTTCATTGATACTTGGAACTTTAGGTGCAGTGGTGTTTATTGTGATTTTATTGAGACAAAGGAGGCTAAAATGACTACCTTAGATAATAGTATAAAAGAAAATTTAAATTCAAATTCTAGCCTTCATAGCAAAGATAGATCCGCTAGGGCCTTTCGCTCTAAAAAGGAAGAAAGACAGTATAGAATTTTATTGAGCACCTTCATTGTCTTAGGACTTTTCTCTGCCTATGGACTATTGGTTTATAACAATCCAGTGTCAATAAGCTCTCCTTCTTTTATCCCAGTAGTAAGAAGAAGGATGATAGCGGTTATTGCAATGATTATGGGCGCAATTTGCCAGAGTTTGTCTACAGTTGCTTTTCAGTCCATTACAAGCAATAAAGTTATAACTCCTTCACTGTTAGGCTTTGAAGCACTTTACTCAACTATTCATACTAGTACCATGTTCTTTCTTGGAGCTAATGCTTTTATTCAATTTACTGGTACTGGCCCTTTTCTAGTACAAGTTTTGCTTATGGTCTTATTATGCCTTATACTTTATGGATGGTTGCTCTCTGGAAAGTACGGAAATTTGCAGCTTATGTTACTGGTTGGCGTTATTATTGGAACTGGCCTTAGATCATTGTCCTCTTTTATGAGAAGACTGATGGAACCTTCTGATTTTGATATTCTACAGGCCAGATTATTCGGTTCAGTAAATAATGCGGATTCTGAATACTTTGGTATTGCAATTCCAATTGTATTAGTTACCGCGGTGTTAATCTTTATCAATGCTAGGAGATTAAATTTATTGTCTCTAGGTAAAGATGTTAGTACTTCTTTGGGCGTTAATCATCAAAGGGGAACTATCTATACGCTTGTATTAGTTTCGATTTTAATGTCAATTTCAACAGCTTTGATTGGTCCACTGACCTTCTATGGATTTTTAGTTGCAACTTTGACTTATCAAGCGGCACCAACTTATGATCATAGATATATTTTCCCCATGGCACTTGCTATAGGATTCTTGATTATAACCGCTGCTTACTTTTTCATGTATCATATATTCAACGTTCAAGGTGTAGTTTCAGTTATTATTGAAATGTTTGGTGGAATAATATTCTTAATTGTAATTTTAAGGAAGGGAATGTTATGATTAATATTGATAAAGTTAAAAAGGTATATAGCGATGAGGTGAATATAGGGCCTTTGAATATAGATATACCAAAGGCAGGTTTTACCTCCTTAATTGGACCAAATGGTGCTGGAAAGTCTACTACACTGCTGATGATTGGAAGACTTTTAAACATGGATGAAGGTCAAATTAAGGTAGCAAATTGGGATGTAACTAAATCTAAATCAGAGGATTTAGCAAAGGTTTTGACTATCTTACGACAGGAAAATCATTTTGTAACAAAACTTACCGTTAGACAGCTAGTTGGATTTGGTCGTTTTCCTTATTCTAAAGGAAGACTTACAAAAGAGGATGAGTCTATTATTTCTAAATATATTGATTTTTTAGGCTTGACTGAGCTTGAAAACAGATATTTAGATGAGCTTTCTGGTGGGCAAAGGCAAAGAGCCTATGTAGCAATGGTCCTCTGTCAAGAGACAGAATATGTCTTTTTAGATGAACCTTTGAATAATCTTGACGTTGCCCGTTCTGTTCAAATGATGAAACACTTAAGGCAGGCTGCCAATGAATTTGGCAGAACCATTGTGGCGGTTTTACATGATATAAACTTTGCAGCTAAATACTCTGATAGAATTTGTGCTATGAAAGATGGCAAAATTGCCGCTTTTGGTACTGTTGATGAAATTATGAAAGCAGATCTTTTAACAGATATTTTTGAAACAAAGATAGAAATAATAAAGGGACCTTATGGTCCAGTGGCAATCTATTTATAGTAACTGATTTTGCAAGTACATATGACTATGGCTACGCTAGTACTCTAAAAGATAAGATAGTGAAATCTTCTGTTTTATCATAATTTCTTGCCTCACACCTGAGATTATGGTAAAATTTAAAAAGCAGACAATGATGCCTGAAAAGGTTATTGTCTGCTTTTTTTACTCTATAGGAAATTATATATTTAAGAAATTGTGGATAAGTTCGATAAATTACCTATAGGAGTATTAAATTGGGTGATTATTTCTATGAGT
>NZ_FMJL01000034.1 GCF_900095445.1 Clostridium sp. N3C | reverse complement strand
AACGCTATATTAGATGCTCTTTCTGATCCTAGCTTTGGTTTAGAAGAGATTAAGTCTGAAATTTCTGTTGTTGAAGCTGCTGTACTGGATCCTAGCTTCGGCTTACAAGAAATCAAATCCGAAGTTTCCGCTATCGAAGACGCTATATTTGACCCAAGCTTCGGTTTACAGGAAATTCAATTTGAAGTTTCCTCTATCGAAGCTGCTGTATTTGATCCTAGTTTCGGTTTAGAAGAAATCAAATCCGAAGTTAGTCAAATATTAAATGAACTTGGTGCAACAAATTCTAATAGAAGTTCCGGACCATTCCATGCAACAAGTCCATTGTTAGAAGTTATGATATTGAATAATTGTAGTGAGCCTATAGGTCCCGTAACAATTACTGCATATAACCTTGATACATGCCCAAAGACAACACTAATAGCAGATAACGGTGATTTGATAACAACAACCATTACAACTATAAGTGCTGGTTGCGCCGTAGATATCACCTTTGCAGGTGACTTAATTCCTGCTAGTATACTTGGAGACCATGTAGAAGTGCAGATTACTACTCCTGGCGGATTACCACCATGTGTATCAGTTTATTCTAGAACGACAGATATTACAAGAGCAGTTACTACAAATGAAATCTTTAATTCTGATTACTCAAGAATACAGCCTTAATAACTTAATATAATATCCTATGGTAAATTTTGTGCTCATTCAGTTAATAACTGAATGAGCACTTAATATCATTATTGAAAACAATTGTTATTTAACAGGAGGACAAAATGATCTCAATAAGTCTATGTATGATTGTTAAAGATGAAGAAGATGTACTTAGTCAATGCTTAGATTCTGTAAAAGATCTTGTAGATGAGATAATAATTGTTGATACCGGCTCCAAAGATAAAACTAAGGACCTTGCATATAAATATACAGATAAAGTCTATGACTTTCAATGGAACAATGATTTTTCCGCTGCTCGTAATTACTCATTTTCAAAGGCAACAAAAGACTACATTATGTGGCTTGATGCCGATGATATTGTTCTTGAGAAAGATCTTGAAGAAATGAAGCTTCTCAAGAGACAGCTCAGTCTAGAATATGATGCAATAATAATGAAATATGTAGTACAAAGAGACGCTAACGGGGAAGAAATCTACGGATGTTACAGAGAAAGGTTAGTTAAAAGAAGTAGCAATTTTAAATGGTATGATCCTATTCACGAGCATATTAACTTTTACGGAAAAGTCCTTCATACAGAAATAGCTATTACTCATAATGGTACTGGAACTAATTCAAAAAGAAATCTGGACATATTGAAAAGATTTTTAGAGGGTTCTAAAAACTTTCATCCAAAATACCTTTACTATTATGCTCGTGAAAGCTATGCTTTAGGAAATATAGAAGAGGCAATAAAATACTATCTTAAATTCTTAGATAGGAAACCAGATGTATACTCTCCATATACAGAAGCTTGTATTCAATTATCTCAAATTTACAAAAAGCAAAATAAAGACAAGTTGGCATTACAAACCCTAATACGTAGCTTTGAGTATGACCCCCTTAGAGCAGAAGTATTATGCCTTATAGGAAAGCATTATATAGATAAAAAGGATTATTCTACTGCCGTTTGTTGGTATAAACTAGCCCTATCCATTCCACGTCCTAAGCTCACATGGATCTTTATAATGGATGAGTATTGGGAGTTTATTCCCTATGTAGAGCTTTGCCACTGTTACTATTATATGGGCGATCTTGATACTGCCTTAAGTTATCACAAGAAAGCAGCTAAATTAAAACCTAAACACCCTGCAGTTGCTCTTAATCAAAAGTTTTTCGACTCCATTATAAAAGAGTAGGCATAGATTTTGTCATAGCTCAGATATCAAATATTAATAAAAATTCTAAGATATGTAGAATTTTTGATGTTTTTTAATTTCTATATAAGAAAATATAAATAATATATTCCTTTGTCACTTATACACAGTTTTTTCATATGTTATTATTGAAGCATTTATTAGAGGTGGTATTTTGGTCACTATAAGCCTATGCATGATTGTTCGAGATGAGGAAGGAACATTAGCTCGATGCCTTGACAGCGTTAAAGATATCGTTGATGAAATTATTATTGTTGATACAGGATCCATTGATAAAACAAAGGAAATTGCTAAAAAATATACATCGAATATTTATGATTTTGAATGGATAGATGACTTTTCAGCAGCAAGGAATTACTCTTTCTCAAAGGCTACAAAGGATTTTATAATGTGGATGGATGCAGATGATGTGATTTTAGAAAAGGATAGGATAAATCTTAAGGAGTTAAAAGAAAAGCTTGATCATTCAGTTGGAATGGTTATGATGCAATACAATTTAGGTACAGATATAGAGGGTAATCCTCTATGCACCTATTATAGAGAGCGAATAGTAAATAGAAGGTTAAACTTTAAGTGGCACGATCCTGTACATGAATATCTTATTCCAGCCGGAAAAATCATTAAGGTTGAAATTGCTGTTACCCATAAAAAAGAAAAGAAAAGATCTAGCAGGAATTTAGACATATTCGAAAAATGGATCAAAAGTGGCAAAGAATTATCTCACAGGAATTATTTCTATTATGCCCGGGAATTAAATGCTCAAAAAAAGTATTCTGAAGCAATAAAATATTACGAAAAGTTTCTTGCTCAAGATGGTGGGCTTTTTTCAAACTATATAGATGCTTGTGTAGATTTATCCAAAATATATGCAAAACTTGTAAGTACAAAAAAAGCAGTACAAACCCTACTTAGAGCCTTTGAATTCGGAATTCCTAGAGCAGAAATCTGCTGTGAGCTTGGAAGACTTTACAGCCAAGAAAAAGACTATGAACGTGCCATTGCGTGGTTTCAAATTGCCACAAAGCTAGAAAAACCAAAAAACACTATCGGTTCTGTAATTCATGACTGCTATGACTATTTTCCTTATGCAGAAATGAGTATATGCTATTTTAAACTTGGCAACCTTAAAGCTGCTATAGAATATAACGAAAAGGCGGCACAATTTAAGCCTTATTCGAAGGTTGTACAAAATAACAGGAAATATTTTCACTCCTTAATTAATAGCTCAAAAGAAATTATAAATTCCTATAAACCACAATCCTAAAATTACAAGTATCTCCTATCATATAGGCTGCTACACATATATAATTAAAGGTCTAGAATTCTTAAGACTCTTTATTTGTAGTATAGCAGCCTCCTTATCATTTCACTGCAGACATTAAAAGTATATGCCCTATTCCTTTAATATTATAAAAATTCCAATCATTATTTTCATGGCTGAAGGATGTATCTATTCTAAATCCAACATCCATAAGCATCTTAGATAAGGTTATTCCTTCAAAATAAGACAAGTGTTCATAGGATGCATTATATCCAAACCAATTTGCCCCTATAAGCCTACCCTTTTTATGATTGGGGGTAGATATGAAGAGTATCCCTCCTGGCTTTAATATTCGATAGATTTCTTTCAATTCATCCTTAGGATAAATATAATGCTCTATCACATCCCAAAGGGTAACCACATCAAAAGAATTGTCTTTAAAGCCTATCTCTCTCAATTCCTTGTTATAAACTTCTATGCCCTTTTCTTTGCATTTCTCATAACCCTCTTTAGATATTTCAACCCCAAAAACCTGCTAACCTGATTCTTTAGCATAGGACAAAAATTCCCCGTCACCACAACCAATATCTAACAGCTTTCTATCTTGTCCATAGATATTAGATTTATTTACCCATTCCAATCTAGGCAAAAACATATAGGGCTTTTCTTCTTCATAAAAGCTTCCCCTGTAGCCATAAATCTCTTCATTACTATAATATTTCTCATTATAAAGCTTATGAATATTAGAGCTACTGGGGATGAGTTTCAGAAATGTAAAGCTACAGTTTTTACAAGCTACAATAGGCTGGCCATCTGCCCTTTCTAAAATCATGCTATATTCCTTAGAACCACAGCTTTTACAGTAATTTTTCTGGCTAAAAATCTCCTTCCATTCTAAAAGCCTATTACTATTTCCAAGAATCCTATCTACAGCTTCCATCATTTGAAAATGCAGTTTTTGTGAAGCATATAAATGACCTTTTTTTGCTAGAATATCACTTAAATTTCTATACATCAAAGGTTGGTCACCTTCTAAGGAAGATCTAAGCTTGGAATAGATTAGTAAAGCATAATCATAATAGCCTATTTCATAATAATAATGGGCCAATTCAAATTTTCCTTTATTACTGTCCTTATTCAAGTTCTGCAATTCTTTTCTTAATAGTGAAAATTGCTTAATAGATAAAAGTATCCTTAGCTTGAGAATGTCACTATGATCCTTTTCTGCCAAGGAAATTAACTCTGCCTTATAAAGATCTTTTACATTCCTATCTTGAATTAACACTTTAACTGCTGTTTTTATATCATTTTTCATATAAAGAGCAGTAACATAGTTCTTCAAGGTATAGTTTGATGCTTGCAACTTGTAGGCCTTCTCCGAATAATAAAGAAACTTATCTACATTTTTTTCTCTATAGCTAAGTCCATATAAGGACTCCAATATAGGATGTGGATACTTTTTCAAGTACTGAAACCACTCTTTTTGAAGTTTGTAATAAATATAATCCTTCTTATAACTTTCAAATATTTCTCCATCCAGTATATTATTTAGTTGCTTAGCTCTACTGTCCCAGGTATTTTCCTGCAAAAATTTCATAGCAGCTTCTTTATCAAAGCCTTCAACAATACTCCTTCTAAGTAAAGCATTAAATTCTTCAAAGCCCTGGCCAGTAAATATAAAGGGCTCATTTATACAAAGCTCCGGTAGAGCAGTTGAAACTACCTTAATTCCACTAGCCACATATTCATAGAATTTAATAGGATCACAGTGAATAATTAAATCTATATTGTCCTTAAAAGGTATTATCCCCACCTTACAATGACACATGTAGTCATATAATTTTTTATGAGGCTTATTACCAAGTAAATAAAGATTATGAAAGCTTTTTCTCATCATTCCTTTTTTAATAGGTCCAATTAAAACAAAGGACAAATCTGGATTAGCTTCAACAACTTTATAAAAAAGTTCTTCGTCAAACCAATCAAAGATAGCACCTACATAGCATACTCTTGGATCTGGTATATTTCGTAAATCCTCCGGAATTTCCCTTTCTCCAGAAAACCTCTCTAAATCAACTGCATTTTTCGAGAGAAACACATTTTTTCTTCCATAAGATTTGCTTAAATATAGTCCTGTGCTGGTTGTAAGGATAAGGTCTGCTCTTTCAAGTATTCTTTGCTCCAATTCAATGTCTTGAGGCTGAGACCAATAAGAATACTCCATATCCTCATGATCATCAACGCAATCGTATACCAGTCTATATTTTCCCCTTACCCTTTCTAAAAGAGCCACAAACCTTGGAAAATAACTTACTATAACAGTATCCATATTGGTGTTCATCATATGGTTTAGTAATATTATATACTGCTCATATATAAATTCTATATGTTTGCTGAAGTTGATCAAACTATAAACCTCTACCCCGAAATCAACAACCTTCTTCCCTAGGAGCAGGACTTTTAATAAGTGCCTTGTGTCTGGTATTTCATCCACATCAAGCTTAGGTCCAGCTTGTTGAATAAAGACCACCTTATGTCCTAATCTAGCTAAAGCTTTTGCCATATGATGGGGACGCTGTTGCATCTCTCCCCAAGCGCAGGAAGACAATATAATAAACTGTCTCATATATATCTCCTTAAATTATTTATAACAGTACATTATATTGTATTCACAATGCCCATAGCAGTGCTACACTTTTATTAAGCATTAATTTTATTTACTAACGGAAAAGAGCACCTCACAATGAGGTGCTCTTTTATTATACTCTATTAATCTCCGAAAGATATTCCTATGCTCTTTGCAACCTTTACTAATTCTCCCTCCGGATCTACATTCTTATTGTTTCCTATAACATTTTCTAGGCTTTCATAGGAAATCTTATCACCCTTTAGGCAAACCATATTTCCAAATAATCCTTCATTAATCATTTCTACAGCAGCAACACCGTATCTTGTTGATAGAATTCTATCATAAGTTGAAGTGTTTCCACCTCTTTGGATATGTCCTAAAACTGTACTTCTTATTTCATGATCCTTAATTATTTGCTCTAAATCATGTGCTAACTTGTTAGCTATTCCACCTAATCTGATTGGATCTGGGCTGTCTTCAACGATCTTGCTTACTACAACTTCACCGTCTTTAGACTTAGCTCCTTCAGCTACTACTATTACGCTAAATGGCTTTCCCTGAGCTTCTCTCTCTCTTACTTTTTCAACTATCTTATTTATATCATATGGAATTTCTGGTATTAGTATTACGTCTGCTGAACCTGCTATACCTGCTTCTAAAGCTATCCAACCAGCATTTCTTCCCATAACTTCACAAACCATAACTCTATGATGTGATTCAGCAGTTGTATGTAATCTATCTAAAGCTTCAGTAGCTACTTCTATTGCAGTATTAAATCCAAAAGTAACGTCTGTAGCTGCTAAATCATTATCAATTGTCTTTGGTACACCGATTACATTTACACCTTTTCTTGCAAAATCTCTAGCACTTGTTAAAGTTCCATCGCCGCCAATTACAACTAATACATCGACGCCTTCTTTTTTCAAATTCTCCACTGCAACATCAGAAACATCTTTCTTAACTAACTTACCATCTTCTTCAACAGTGTAGTCAAATAGATTGTCTTTGTTAGAACTATACAATATAGTTCCACCTCTATGAAGGATTCCAGTAACACTATCTAGAGTTAGTGGTACAAAGTCATTATTATATAATCCTCTGTAACCAAACTTATAACCAATTACTTCATAACCATACTTTAAAATTGCTGTCCTAGTTACTGCTCTGATAACTGCGTTTAACCCTGGACAATCTCCTCCACCTGTTAATAAAGCTATTTTCTTAATTTCCTTAGCCATTTAAAACTCTCCCTCCAAGCCCGTTTTTTATATATACACACATATTGTGTACTCATACAAGAGTTTTCTGAATTTTCCACACAAAACATTTAACATACTAATCAGAAGTTTATCATAACAAACGTTTAATTGTCAATTTTATCTATAAATTATTTTAAACATTTTCTTAAAACACTGTCTAGATTCTTTTTACTTATATGCCACGTTAGTATATTATTACATTAAACTTTAAAAATATACATTATCTTCAAAATATTATTCGAATAATTATTCTATCTTTTTATCTATCACAATTTCCCTAATAACCTCGTTACCATCTAAAGATAAACTTATAGTGTTACTGCCTTTATTTAAGGTTATTTCTTTATATTTGGCTACTTTTTCCCATTCTTGATCATTAATTTTTAAATAATAAGTATCAACCATTACACTGTTTTTAAATACACCAACTACAAAAGTTTTATTGTCATTCTTATTTTCATCTACTACCTTTTTCATAATTATCATAGTAGGAACTGTATCGCTATTATCATCAACATAGTTCACCTTTGGTGATATTGTAAACAAAGAGCTGTTGTACACATAAATACTTGGTGGTGCATATCCTTGCTTAAACTTTAACTCTGGCAACTCACCATTAGGTAAATAAGTAATATAAGAATTACTTTTTTTACTACCATAAATCTTATTATCAATATTTATAGTATATGAATATATAAAATTTCTTAATTTGCTAATGTAGTCCTTGGAATTTTCTATTCCTTTCACTTCTATGTTTTCAAGCTTGCTTTCAATTACCTCCATAGCACTTAGCGGAATATTTTCTTTTGTAATGTAAACCCCTTCAGAAGGATCTACCATTATCCATTTGTTATATTTATCACTCCATATTTCATTTACCTTGTAGTAGTCCCTACCCTTTGCAATTTCTGCATTTTTAACTCTAAATTCACCTCTTCTTGCATATATGCCTAAGGCAGTGCAAACTTGATTAAATACTATAGAAAACTCTCTATCAGAAGCTTTAGGTGATGTTTCCTTTTCCTTCAAAATTTCAATTACATCCTCTTTTGTGCTTACACTTCCTTGAGAATATTGCATCTTGGTATGTATCCATTTTGTTATCTGAATTGCCCTTTCTAGTTCATCCCCTTGACTACCTATTGTACCATTAAGCTGATAAAGCCTATTTAATTCTTCTATTTGGCTATTTGTAAAATCCTCATAGTAAAAATGAATATTTTTACCTTCATAAACATTGTCCCATTTAGTTACCTCTAAGCTCTTTTTGGAGCTTTCTTTACTACACCCAGATAATATGGATAATGATGTTACTAGAGCAACTAAAATCAACTTAGCTTTTTTCCTATTCAAGACTACACCTTCTTTTCTTTAGAATTTTTTATAATATATTACATAGGCTATATTTAATTCCATGAGCTAAACAACACAATATATCTTTACTCACCATTGGAAATATTATAACCATATTTTAATATATCATTATTACTTTTGGATATAAAATCCAAAACTTATATACTTAAATTTATACTTCAATATAATTTTAATATATTTTCCCTATATTTCATAGCCTATTCATTATTCTTAATTTATTATTTCTGTAAATATAATCTGATACTTGGTATAAACTAGTCTATAAAACCCACAAAATACTTCTGGATTCTTTTGTTATTTTTGAGGATAAATATAGATTAGACAAAGGCTTATTAATAATATAAAATATTTATGAAGAAAGGTAGGTACAAACTCATGACAAAAGGATTCAAAAAGAAACAAGGAAAATCTAAACTCTTTCTCTCTATTACCATTTGTATTTTATCACTTTTTGCTATTTTAGGTGTTGTTTACATATGTCATTCCGTAACTAAATATGCAGAAAGGAAAGAGAAAGAAATAGAACAGCAAAAGACTACTGCTGAAAAAAAGAATGAAGATGATTCTAAAAACGAAGATATTGCTCCTGTAGTTACTACTCCGATAGTTGAAGAAACTAATGTAATACTATCTGCTGTAGGGGATAGTACTATTGGTACTGATCCTAAATTTTATTATGCTACTTCACTGCCAGCCATGGTACAACAGAATGATAATGATCCCAGCTATCTCTTTAGCAATGTAGCTCATATATTTAAGGAAGATGATATAACTATTGCCAACCTTGAAACTACATTTACAACCGCTACAGAAAAAAGAGAGAAATATCACAAGATTCAATATCACTTTAAGGGTGATCCAGAACTTGCAAACTCTCTTGTTTCTGCGTCAATCGAAGGAGTTAACATTTCAAATAATCATATTTATGATTATGGCCAAAAGGGCTTTGAAGATACCATAGCTACTCTTGAAAAACTTAATGTGAACTACTTTGGTGAAGGTTATAAATGGATAACAGAAGTAAAAGGAATTAAGTTTGGCTTTCTTGGCTATCAAGGATGGGATACTAATGATAATTTATTAAAAACTGTAAAAGAAGATATTGAAACTATGAAAAAAGAGGCCCATATTGTAGTAGTCACTTTCCATTGGGGTATAGAAAGAGAAACAACCCCAAATGAGGTGCAAAAAACTTTAGCCCATTACGCTATTGATAATGGAGCAGACTTAATTATAGGTCATCATCCTCATGTTATCCAGGGCATCGAATATTATAAGGGTAAATATATCAATTACAGCTTAGGAAACTTCTGTTTCGGAGGAAATAGCAATCCTTCTGATAAGGATACCTATATATTCCAAGCTGATTTCAAATTCAAAGACAAAACATTATCCTCTGTAGGCGTAAGAGTTATTCCCTGTAGCGTATCCTCAGTAAAGGATCGTAATGATTATAGACCTACGCCTTTAGCCGGTGATGAAAAGCTTAAATTGTTAGAAAAAATAAATAGCTATAACATGAATTTAAATTTTCAATTAAGCGATAATTTTCAGTATATAGATGTAGAATAGCTATCTATATTCAAAAATTTCATAGGATATTCATAAAAACTAGATTAGGCCTTGGTAAGTTACAATTATACATGGTCAATTTATAAACAGGTGGTGTCTAAAATTAAAATTAAATCACTTTTCAGTATAATAAGTTCAAAAATAGTATTGTTTCTTTCAAAACGAATCTTTAAAGGTGGTAGCTCTTTCCCCGGTAAAGTGGCCTTAAAAATTGATAGTGATATCCTTTCTGTAGTTGCAAAGAACTACAAAACCATTCTAATTACCGGTACTAACGGCAAGACCACTACTACTAGCATGATTTACAACACTATTAAAAACTCCGGTAACAAAGTTATAACTAACAGTACTGGGGCTAATATGCTTCCAGGAATTACAGCGACCTTTATTGATAATTATAAGCTATTTGGTAAAAATGAATCCGCTTATGCTGTAATAGAAGTAGATGAAGCTAATTTAAAATTCATTACCAAGTATATTTCTCCTGAAATCATAACAATAACTAATCTTTTCAGAGATCAACTAGATCGTTATGGTGAAGTATACACTACTCTATCTAAAATAATGGAAGGCTTAGATAATGTTAAGAGAGCAAAGCTAGTCCTTAATGGAGATGAGTCTCTTTTAGGAGATCTTGCAACGGATAATCAGTTGTGCTATTACGGCTTTAATGTAAGCCCATATGATTCTAAACTTGTAGACGTAAATGCAGATGCAAAATTTTGCAAAAAGTGCAAACATCCTTATAGCTATGAGCTCATAACCTTCAACCATTTGGGAAGTTATTATTGTCCTAATTGTCAATATCAGAGACCAGAGCTCAAATATGCTATTAATGCTATTGCAGAAATGACTCCTTATTACTCCAACGTAACAATAAATGACCAAAATATAATTATTAATCAACCGGGAGTCTATAATATATATAACGGCCTTTGTGCTTATTCTATATGTAAAGAACTAGGTATAAGCGATGACATTATTTCTGAATCCTTAAGAAATCAAACTAGTCATTTTGGAAGACAAGAAACAATACATATTGAAGGTAAAGAAGTTAAAATAATACTGGTAAAAAACCCTGCTGGCTATAACCAGGCTATTGATACCGTATCCCTAGACAAAAGAGCTGTAAGCGTTGCTTTCCTCTTAAATGATAATTATGCCGATAGCAGAGATGTATCTTGGATTTGGGATGTTAACTTCGAAAAGATGACCACTCTTGAAATCCAGCAGATACTAGTAGCAGGAATTAGAAATTATGATATGGCTATAAGACTAAAGGTAGCAGGATTCAATACAGAAAACTTTAAAATCAGCGAAGACTTTGACAACTTATTAGATAATATAAAAAATTCTCCTAGCGATTTTGTATACATCTTAGCTACATACACCGCTATGATTGAATTTAGAAAGTATCTTCACAGTAAAGGCTATATTAAAAAACTATGGTAGGGAGGCTTAAAAATGGAACTAAATATTTGTCACCTTTATCCGGATTTACTAAACGTTTATGGTGATGTTGGAAATATATTAATTCTTAAATATAGGGCAGAACAAAGAGGAATAGCGGTTAATGTTTTAAATTGTTCCATTGGCCATGCCTTCGAAAAAGAAAAATATGATATTGTTTTTTTCGGTGGCGGTCAAGACTATGAGCAATCTATCGTTTCTCCAGATTTAATAAAGGAGAAAAAGGCCCCCTTACAGGAATACGTAGAAGATAATGGTGTATTATTAGCTATATGCGGTGGCTATCAGTTGCTTGGTAAATACTACACTACACCTGAAAACGAAAAGCTAGAAGGACTAAATATTTTAGATATTTATACAGAAGGCGGAAGTAACAGATTCATAGGTAATACAATTATTATCAACGAAGATTTTAATGAAACTTACGTAGGTTTTGAAAATCATTCTGGTAGAACATATATAGGAAATTTAACACCTTTAGGCAAAACTATTTTAGGCTATGGAAACAATGGTGAAGATGGCACAGAAGGTTGTATTTATAAAAACACTTTCTGTAGTTACTTTCACGGTTCCCTGCTCTCTAAAAATCCTGATCTAGCAGATAGAATATTGCTTCGTGCTTTGGAGAAAAAATACGGATTAACAGAGCTAGCTCCTCTTGATGACAGCTACGAAATTAAAGCCCGTGAACATATACTAGCTTTAGCAAAAGACAAGTAATATGATCTAAAAAGCTTCAGGTTCCCTGAAGCTTTTATTTATATATAATTCTTCTTTCAATCATCTCCTTCTCTTCCCTTTCCGTTATGTCATCAAAGGTTCTAAATATAAAATTATTCTCCTTTAAGTACTTAATTATATCCTCTAAAGATTCTACCGTTGTTTGCTTAGTGCTGGAATCATGCATTAACACTACAGCAAAATTACAATTCTCACATTTTCTTATTACACTTTCCCTTATGATGCTTTTTGGTACAAACACACTAACAGCATCTAAAGAACTTACATTCCAGTCTACATAGCGCATATTTTTCTTCTTTAGAGTTTGTCTTATATCTTCCAATACACTTTCCTTACCAATAGTATTATCAGATCCGCCAGGCATTCTAGTATAAGGTGGAATATCCCTTCCAGTTATTTCTTCAATAACTTTAATGCATTTTTCTAAATCAGAAAAATACTTACCTTTGCTTTTATATATATTGTAATCATGACTATAGCTATGAGGCAAAATACACATACCACTATCTTTCAACTTAACAATTATATCTTTATTTCTTTCTGCTAGATCTCCTATTACAAAAAAACTAGCTTTCACCTTATATTTATTAAGAATTTCTAATATTTTAACAGTGTTTTCTGTAGGTCCATCATCAAAGGTTAAAAAAACTTCATTAATGTCCTTCAAAAGCATATATCTTAATTTTGATTTTCCAACCTTTCCTTCATCATTGGTAGGTATCACCACGTAAGGGCTCATAAGCTTTATAGCTTCTTTTTCTTTGAAAACACTGTATCTATTGAATAAAAACCATAAAGAACATAAAGTAATTAATAGAATAACTACTACCTTTTCACTCTTTCCTTTACTACTCCTTTTATTCATATACTCACCTAAAGCGTTAAACCTTATTAGAATATCTAATTATAGGATTAACTATTTGCTTATAATTAAAGGTGGAAATTGCATGAAAATAGGCTTTAAAGCCCACAATAACTATTTCTTAACCTTAAAGCCTAATTTATCAAAATATATTTTATTTTTCGTAGCCTTGAGGATGTGATAAATGCCATCTCCAAGCAGTTTCTATTATCTTCTCTAAAGAGTTATATTTTGGCTGCCATCCTAGCTCTTCTATAGCCCTTTCAGAAGATGCAATTAATACCGCTGGATCTCCTGCTCTTCTTGGAGCTATCTCTTCCTTAATTTCTCTTCCTGTTACCCTTCTAGCAGTTTCTATAACCTCTTTTACTGAAAAGCCTTTACCATTACCTAAATTGAATACTGCACTGTCTCCTCCATTTTTCATTCTATTTAGAGCTAATAGATGAGCTTCGCAAAGATCCATTACATGGATATAGTCTCTAATACAAGTACCATCCTCAGTATTATAATCATTACCAAATATCATTATCTTTTCTCTTTGTCCTAAGGCTGTCTGTAATATCAAAGGAATCAAATGGGTTTCTGGTCTATGATCTTCTCCTATCTCTCCTGAAGGATGCGCTCCAGCTGCATTAAAGTAACGAAGAGCTGTATATTTAATTCCATAAGCTTGTGCTGACCAGTTAAGAATCTTTTCTACCATAAGCTTTGATTCACCATAAGGATTTTTAGGCTCAGTCTTATCAGCCTCCTGTATTGGAATACTTTCTGGCTCTCCGTAAGTGGCTGCTGTAGAAGAAAATACTATGTACTTCGTGCCATAGTCCCTCATAGTTTCTAATAAATTGATTGTTCCTCCAACATTGTTGTTAAAGTATTTTAATGGCTCTGTAACACTTTCTCCTACTAATGAATCCGCTGCAAAATCAATAACCGCTTCTATATCATTTTCAGAAAAAACCTTATTCAAAAAGCTTCTGTCTCTCAAATCTCCTTCATATATCTTTTGTCCCTTTACAGCATCTCTATGACCTTTTTGAAAATTATCTACTATAATAACCTCCATACCCTTTTCCGCTAATAAGGATACCATATGACTACCAATATAACCTGCACCACCACATACTAAAATACCCATTTATCTATACCTCCTATTTCATGTTCCTTAATTTTATAGAATTCCATTATAAAATTCAAAAGTTATCTTATAGTGGATCCTCTAACTTCATAGCTAATGTTAAATACTTAAGGGATTCCTTAACTATACCTAATTTATGATACATATTAGCAATATCCATGTATTTATTAACTTTTTCACTTTTATTTCCATATTTAAAGAAAGCATCTAAAGAAAGATTCATGTACATTTCAGCTTCTTCATAATTAGCTTTCTTTTCTAAAATCATAGCTTTATAATAATAAGCTCTATCAATATATTTAACATCTCCTGATTCTATCGCATAGTTTAAGGCATCATCGCATAATTCTTCCGCTAAATCAAACATATCATATTCTATTAAAACTCCGATGGAACCAATGACATAATCCACTCTTACCGATGGCTCACACTTTGAGCATAGTTCCAACCCCTGTCTTATATATTCCATAGCCTTATCTTTTAAGCCCATATAAATCAAAGTAAAAGCAAAATCTAATTTAGCCTTACCTAACTTTTCCGGTATATCCTGATAATATTCATATGTTTTCTTCTCATATTCTTTGAATTTATCCTCATTTATTATTAAGTAAGCTCCTGCAAGCAAATGGTATATCTTACCAGTTAAATCATGATCTTCTATTTTATCTACAAGACTCTCTAACTGAAAAACTAATTTATCAATACAACTATATTTCTTCATGGAAATATAGCATAAAAGCTCATTGTATATGACTTCAGCTAAAGAGTTTTCTTCTTTATAACCATTCTTTTTCAATATATTTTTAGCCATTGTATAATATATTATAGCTTGTTCACATTCATTATAACTGTATAAATACTTTCCCATATCGCTATAATAAAGAAAATAATGCTTATCTTTTCCTGACTTATAACAAATATGATAATAGGTAGATGTAATATCTTGAATCTTATTTACTTCTCTTATATCTAAGTAATAAGAAAACAATAAGTGTATAAACTCGAAAGCCAGATCATAATACTCCCTATTAAGTGCAAAATTCAGATTATAGTTTAAAGCCTCTTCGTAACCTTCTATATCTTTTTTGCTTTTTAAAAGTTTCAAATTTCTCTCTAGCTGACTTTTTGTGCTCTCAGTTAAATAATCATAATCAATATCTAACTTTTTAGAAATATACTGCAAAATTTCTGGTTCTGCCTTAATCTTATCATTTTCAATACAGCTCAACTTAGAAATTGATAACTTATCACCGCATATATCTTTTAAAGTTAATCCTTTATATACCCTAGCCCTTTTTATTTTCTCCCCTGTTGCTAGTATTTCCATGACTTACCACCCATCCATCTCTCAATATATCATTTGCTTCTTTATTCTTTTATTATTCCTAGTTCTTTAAATATCTCAACACCATCATTGAGATATTTAGCTGCCTTCTCATCCATTTTGCTGTCTATATAAAACTTTCCTAATGTTATAGAAATCTCTGCAGCCTGTTTCAATAGTTCCATATTTTGAGCAAAATTCAGGGCTGTCAATAAAGTATGTTCTGCCTCTTTATGATTTCCCTCTAACAAATTAACTCTGTATTTTAGCAAATAATAATTGATTAAACTACCATTATCTCCATCTCTAATATTATCAATTATTTCTTGTAAAGTCCTATTGCAATTATCTAAATCCTTTAATTTAATGTAATTTTCACACAAATTAACTAATGTTTCACTTAACTTACCATCATTATTCCTTTGTCTTATTTCCTTTGCCCTATTTAAATGTATGAAAGACTCTTCAATATTTTCAAATTCATAGAATAATCTTCCTAGATTGTTTTCAATTTGTCCAATATAACAGGAATCCTCCAATTCCTTGAATATATCTAAAGTCTTTTTGGAATACTTAATAGCGTTATCAAGGTCTCCTTTTTTATTGTATTCCTCAGCTAAAAGCATTAATGCCTTCCCATAACTTCTCTTATTTCCTAGTTGATCAAATTTCTGTTTAGCTAAAAAGGAATAATTTATAGACTTGTCTATATTACCTAACTTGTAAAAGGTTAAGGCAATATGATAGTAGATCTCTGCAATAAGAATGTCGTTTCCTATCTCATGATCAAAATATACCTTTTCTGCCTGTTGAAAATAACTAATAGCAGAATGATAAGCTCTTAATTTGTAAGTAACATTACCTAAACTTAACAATGTATTTATGGTATCTTCATATTGATTTAATCTTATAAAGACCGCATTGGCAGATAAGAAAAATTCTTGAGCCGCAGCATATTCTTCACGCATATTATGAATCTTACCTTTAAAATATAAATTTTTAGCTTTTCGATATTCTAAATTATACTTTTCCGCATAATATATAGACATATCGATATTTCTTTCTGCAGAGCCTAAATCCTCATCTATCATGCAGGCTTCTGCCATATTCTCAAAGTATATACATATCTTTTCTGCTTGATGCTCTTCTGTTTCCATCAAATATTCAATAGAAGTCTGTAAAGTATCTGCCAAATATTCTAGCAAGTCCATACTTGGATTAGACTTTCCTGATTCAACTAAAGATATCCGGCCTGGTGTGATTCTATCCCCAGCTAAATCCTTCAGTGTCATATTTAATTCTTTTCGTCTTCTTTTTATCTTTTCACCTAGTGATAATATTTCCATAATCACTCTTCCTTTTCAAAATATCCACAAAAATTTAATTTCATTAAAATATAAGCGATAATCGATTTAATTATACCACAATCTTTCCAATTTATGCAGCAAAATTCTCATTATTTTTCCATAAAAAAAGCGACTTTATAGTCGCAAATAAGATATCATATTAAATTTTCCTTATCTTTATTTTTTCCAATAAGGCTTCTGTTATTATAATTTCCTTTAATTTATATTTCAAGCTCTCTTCTTTTACCATAAGCTCATTAATCTTTAGCAGCTTTTCGGTTTCATAATTTAACTTTAGTCCTCCTGCTGCCTTTGCAAATTCATCAACCATTTCATTGTACAAATCTCCAGTATGGCTATCAACTTTAACAAAGTATACCTTTATGTTATGTTCATTAACAAGCTTATTGAACTTTTCATAGTATCTTCTTGAAGATTCTTCCTTACGCTCCCAAAAACCAGTAGCATGATAACAAACCCCTTCATAGTCATGAAAAATCACAAGCTCTTTAATATTATTTTCACTACAATACTGAAGAGCTCTTATTGATGCTTTCAATTCTCCAGCTATTTGTCGAATATCGCGTAAACTGTCATCTGCTGCCACACCATTTTCTATATAGGTTACTACATTTTGCTTAGTTATAAGTAATCCATAAGAATATTTTCCCGTATCTATATTATAACTACCATCTACATAAGCATGATGTATATCAAGCGGGTATGTATCCTTTCCTTTTTTCAATATAGGATCTCCATGTGATAAATAATCTTGAGCTTCAGCCATTGTTGTAAAACTTTTATATTTTGCCCCTTTAACTCCTTTTATGTACTTTTCACACTCAGTCCAGGAATCAACTATTAGATCCTTTACCTCTTCCCCCTTAACCTTGTCATATCCTATTTTAATGGCGTAAACTTTCTTGCCCATCTGATTTAGTCTCCTTTACTTTATTCTGCTCAGCTTTATTTTTCGTTACCTTTGTAAACCATTTACAAGTATTAACAACATTTTTTATTCCTATTGTATTATATAAGATATCTATACCCTTTCTTATAACTAATATTATCTCTTCTTCACCTTCCCAATTTTCTTTTATAACTTCCTCTGGCACATTGCAAATTATCTTATTTAAAGCATAAAATACTATAGCCAAATCATCTATCTTGCCTATTATAGGAAGGAAATCTGGAATTATATCAAAGGGTAAAGCAAAATATGTAATTACAGCTCCACATATTATTTTTATCTTAGAAGGTACTCTTTTATCCTTAAACAATCTAACAATTAAAGCTATAAAATCCGGTAACAGCATTATATATGGTATCAATAATTTATTCTTTTCAGGTATTTTATTTTCTAGTTCACGTCTTAACTTACTATACCTATCCTCTTGATCCAATACTGGCGAAGTATTAGAATTATTCTTCTCTTCATTTTTTACAACCTCTTGCTGAATCTGTAAAACTTGTCCATTAAGGCATAAGTTTATTTTCTTTATCTCTACATAAATCTTATTCTTAAGCAATTGAATGTTATCTAATTTAAATCCTAATTTTATTGGTAGCTTTGTCAAAAGCTTAGGTATATTTAAATTTACAACGCCTTTTTCGGCAGTAATACCTAAATCCTTCACAGTTTTAATCAACTTACTTAATATCAAATTCAGAAGCCACTTAAATACTGGTACTTTTGCTACTTGCACTTTTTCAATAATAAAAGAAATACTTTCATCTCTTACGCTAAGAAGACTAAGTTCCACCATAAAAGAAATTTTTATAATTTTTTTATAGTTACCTTTTATGTATATATGCTTGTCAATATTTATAGCATCAATAGTTAGACCTGGTACCTTCAGAAAATCCTTTATTATGCTTTCTATATCCTCTGTACTTAAAGTAAAATTAACTTCACTTATATTCACTGTAACACCCCATTTGATTGAAAATTCAATACATAACTTAAGTATAGATTATTGAATCAATGAACTTAAATTGCCTTTTAAGTTAAATGTCTAAATATAAGTATACAATAAAAATTATTAATAGTGAATTTATATCCAAGATTTACATTAGTAATTTTTATGAATAAAATTAGACATTAAGTAAAAAAACACTATAATAATATTATGTAAACCAACTTGAAAGGAGATAGATGAATTATTATGAATAAACATAAGAAAAAGTTCATTATAATTCCTATAATTACTGCCCTTATTTCAATTATTGCCATACTCGCGGGAAATTTAAATAGCGATTTTAATAAATATAAGAATTATTCAGATTTTAATAAAGATATAGAGGCTGAAATTATAGATACGGTATACTTAACTAATGCCTCAAAGATTAAGGTGCTGCTAAAAGATGGCACAAGCTATAAAACAGACAATCCAAGAAGCGACAGTTTAAAAGAAGATTTACTTATTGAAGATATCAAGGTGGTTGAAGGTGCAGGTAATGATTTAATGGACATTTTACCTCCCGCTACTTTAGCCTTGTCAATGGTTGCCCTTCTAGTATTGTTTATGAAATCTGGAAGTATCCCATATAAAAAGTATACTTCCGTAGATGCTCTAGATGTGAATGAAGCTGAAAACTTCAAATATAATTTTAGCAGTGTAGCGGGTAATGAAGAAGCTAAAGAAAGCGTAAAAGATATAGTTGATTTTCTTAAAAAACCTGAAAAGTACGCCGCTTATGGCGCAAGAATGCCAAAAGGAATCATTCTCTACGGTGAACCTGGCACCGGTAAAACCCTATTAGCCAAAGCTGTAGCAGGAGAAGCAGGAGTTCCTTTCTATGCTATGTCTGGTTCAGATTTTGTGCAAGTATACGTAGGGGTTGGTGCTAGCAGAATAAGAAGCTTGTTTAAAAAAGCTAAGGCTAACGGTAAAGCTGTAATATTTATCGATGAAATTGATGCAATAGGTAAAAAAAGAGATTCAAACAAGGCTGGTGGAGGCTCTGATGAAAGAGACCAAACCTTAAATGCCCTACTAACTGAAATGTCTGGTTTTAATGACAGCGATGGTATAGTAGTAATAGCTGCTACTAATAGGTTAGATATGCTAGATTCTGCTCTACTAAGACCTGGTAGATTTGATAGACATATTGAAGTTACTCTTCCCGATGTAGCTGCAAGGGAGAAAATCTTAAACCTACACTTAAAAAACAAGCCTACTAAAGACTTAGATGTAAAACAGTGGGCTCAAAAAACCTCCTATTTCTCTGGAGCAAAGCTTGAGAGCTTAGTAAATGAAGCAGCTATATTAGCCTGCAAGGATGAAAGCAAATACATCCTTGAGGAGCATATGGATAAGGCCTTTTCCATTGTAGTAGCAGGTCATGAAAAAATTGATCGTTCATCCATCAAAGAAAAAGATAGAGAAATAACCGCCTATCATGAAGTAGGACATACAATAGTAAACATGTGCATGCTACCAGAAGATAAGGTCTCAAAGGTTACCATAATACCTAGCACCAAGGGAGCTGGTGGTTATACCTTAAGCATACCAGAAGATAATATGTATCATAATGAAGATTACCTAAAAAGAAGAATTATGGTACTTTTCGGTGGCAGAGCCGCTGAAGAAATCATATACGGCAAAGATTATGTTACTACAGGCGCCTACAATGATATACAGCAGGCAACTAGGATTGTAGCTAAAATGGTAACAGAATATGGTATGGGCAAAACTTTAGGACTATTAAGCTTAAACGAAATAAATAACTCCTTCAATGCTAGCTCTAATGAACTTTTAGATGAGTGCAAATCATTAACAGAAAAATTATACGAAGAAACAAAAACTTTATTAATTAAAGAAAGAAATAAACTTGAAAGTATTACTAGAGCTTTATTAGAGAAAGAAACTCTTTATTATGAAGATTTAATTAGCATGTAAATTCCCATTCTCTAGAAGAACGTCCATATAATTGTGTAAATTCAATTAGACAAGGTATGATTTATTTGGAAATTACTACAGGAATATATTCCCTGTAGTAATTTTTATTTTATTTGGGTATTACTAATACTGAGAAGGTATAACTGTTTGTGGTATTAGTATTTGCAAAATATCTAGTATTATACATACTTATAGCTAGATATAGAACCATACTAAGAGAATCATCAGTTGGAAAACAAGATCTAACCTTTGTGAATTTTCTTAGTTGTCTATTGAATCCTTCTAGTGCATTTGTAGTATAAATTTATTCTCCTTATTTATGGGAGAAAATTAAAGTATGTTGATAAATTAGACCAATTGTTATTCCAAGACTGGATTTCTATAGGATATATAATTTTAATGTTTTTTTCACCAGGATCTTCATTTAAAAATTCCTGTCTATTTTCAATTCTATCCTGAAAACTATTGATTTTGGAGGATACCCATAATTCTGTTTATCTTTCCTTAAAAACAACTTTCTTTTTATTTTTATATCATTCATGTAATTATACTAATTCATTATATTATCTCCTTTCTTATTCTCTTTGCAAAATTAATATAATTAATAAATATAATTAAATATTATATATAATTTTATTTATTGGTTATTTTATACATTTGTCAATACGCTTCAATAAGTAAAATTATTTGTTTAAATACAAAAATCTAATTAAAATATTAAACAAGTATAATAGTGATATGATACTTCCAAAGTAAACAGTCTAATTAATTAAAATTAGATTATCTATTTTGGAGGTATTTTTTATAGGAAGAAAACCAAAGTATAGTAAAGAAGTAAAAATAAAAGCTTGTAAAGATTATCTTGAATTTAGTAAAAAATGCTCCTCTCATAATAAACAGTTCTTTTTATATAAACTGCTTACCATGAGAGGAGCATATCAATTTTATCCAAAACTATTCTATTTTTCAGCTACTTTCTGATCTAAAGCTGCAGTAATAAGAAGTCCTCCTAATAGTCCTCCAATATGCCCAGCATTGTCAATGTTACTAGTGGAAAAACCTATTACCAAATTGATTACTAGTACTTGAAATATACTTTGCAAGAAGCTTTTTCTTATAGTGTCTTTTCTTTTTAAGGCAAATACAATGCAGGCCCCCATTAATCCAAAGATAGCTCCAGAAGCTCCCACAGAAAGGGAGGATGCTTTTAAAAAGAAATAACTAAATAAAGACCCTACCAAGCCTGAACATATATAAATGACACCGAATTTAAATTTGCCATAGGCTTTTTCTATTATATTCCCTAACAACCATAAAGCATACATATTCATTACTAGATGTAACAATCCCCCATGTAAAAACATAGCACTAATTAATCTATGATATTCTCCTAAATCAATTAGGGGCTTGAGTATGGCACCAAATTTAATCAATACCTGTATGTCAATATCTAATAAACTTTTTGAAACTGTAGCTGTAATAATAAACATTATAACATTAATTGCTATAAGTAAATTGGTAATTGTAAGAAAAGAGTCCTTAGGTTTGACTTGTATTCTTTTTTGGTTTTCTACATAGGCAAGAACTCCTTGAAGACTGTTAGTATATCCTATTTGCTGAATAATGCTTAAGTCTTTCATATCAATTTGAATCACTGCGGAAGCTACTAAAAAGTCGCTGTTTATGGCAGTTTCATCTCTATTTATAACTGTATCCTTAGCAGAAGATAAAACAGTGATGGTAATACCGATACCCCTATTTCCAACATAGGACTTACTAATATGCTTTTCTAGTAGCTCCTTAGTGAGCTCATAATCTTCTCTATTAGTAACTACCATTATTTCATCTAGCTGTCCTATGCTGCCCTGGATCATCCAGATAGTTTGCTTTTGCTTGTTTTCTCCCAGCTCATAAACCCCAAATTGGCCTGAGGATAAAAAATAATTTATTAGATCTCTTTGAAATTTCTCCTTCAAAATATCACACCTTTTTATACTACTTCTAAGCAATAAGAGCAAGAGATCCAGCAGAGCTGAATCTCTTAAATATTAATTTATATTATATTCTAACGATGATTTTCCATCATATCAAGCAATTCAGAGAATCTTTTAATAGTATCTTCTAATGGCTTAGGGGTAGTCATATCAACTCCAGCCTTTTTCAATATGTTAATTGGATAATCGCTGCCGCCAGCCTTTAAAAAGCCTTTGTATTTTTCAACCGCTTCTTCTCCATTCTCTAAAATAGCTCTAGCAAAGGAGCTTGCTGCCGCGTAACCAGTAGCATATTGATAAACATAAAAATCAGAATAGAAGTGTGGAATTCTAGCCCATTCCATATCTATTTCCTCATCCACTACCATGCTAGGTCCAAAGTATTTTACATTAAGATCGTGCCAAATGCTGCAAAGTTCATCAGCGGTAAGTGGTTTTCCTTCTTCAATGCTTTCATGAGCTATCAATTCAAATTCTGCAAACATTAGCTGTCTAAATACTGTAGTTCTGATTTGCTCCAACTCTTGATTTATCAAGTAAAGCTTTTTCTTTTCATCAGTTTCTTTATCTATCAAATGATGTATAAGCAAGGCTTCGTTAGTAGTTGAAGCTACTTCAGCACAGAATAAAGTATAATCTGCATAAATATATGGTTGATTCTTTCTTGAATAATAGGAATGAATTGAATGTCCCATTTCATGAGCTAATGTAGAAACATCGTTAAGCTCATAATTATAGTTTAATAGCACATAAGGCATAGTATCATAAGATCCCCAAGAATAAGCTCCACCTCTTTTACCCTTGTTTTCATACTTATCTATCCAACCACTATTTACACCTTCATCAAAGATAGATAAATATTCCTCTCCTAGAGGCTTAAGTCCTTCCTTAACTATTTCTACCGCCTCATCAAACTCTATATGCTGCTTTTCAATTTCTATTAGTGGAGCATATAAATCATACATATGAATTTCATCTAATCCTAAAAGCTTTTTCTTTATATCTACATATCTATGTAATACAGAAAGATTTTTATTAATAGTATCTATAGCATTATGATATACTTCTACAGGAATATCATTAGGCTTTAAAGAGCTTTCTAATGCAGAATTATACTTTCTTACCTTAGAATCAAAAATAAAGTTCTTTATAGAGGAAGTTAAGGAAACTGCAAAGGTATTTTTATATTTTCCATAAGTATTAAATAGGGCCTTAAAGGCTGCTTCTCTAACCTTTCTGTCCTTGCTTTTAATAAAGCTTCCGTAATTTACCTCTGTAAGCTCCACATCATTTCCTTCTTCATCCTTTATAACAGGAAAGGTCATATCTGCATTAGTAAGAATGCTATAAATATTATCAGGAGCATCTAAGCAATCTGATACTTTAGCCAATAATTCCTCTTCCGCCTTGCTTAAAGTATGAGGCTTAGCCTTTAAAATATCCTTAAGCATAAAATCATAGAGCTTTAGCTTTTCATTTTCTTCTAAGGCCTTTTCTATAGTTCCCTCAGGTAATGCTAAAATTTCAGGTACAAAAAAAGCTTGATATCCTCTAAGTTCAGACAAATAAGTATCTATTCTGTCCTTCAACCCTTGATACTTAGTGTTGCTAGTATCTTCATCATATTTTAAGTGAGCATAAATAAATAACTTTTCTGCCCTTCTAGAAATCTTTTCGTTAAGTGTAAGATACTCTAATAGTAAATCAGCCTCTCCTAATTTACCAGCATATTCTTTAAGCTTTGGTGCTTCCTGCTTTAAACCTTCAAAATCTTTTTCCCAAAGATCATCTGAGTTATACATCTTGCTTAAATCCCATTTATCCTTAGCATCGATTTCTGCTCTAGTTTTAGTCTTTTTTGCTTCTGCCATATAAATTCTCCCTTCATTACTATATTTCTTCTTTGTATTCCTCTTCTTTGCCTTCTATAGCTTTAAAAGTACTTTCCAATTCACTCCTTATTAATGTACACAATAGAGAAATTTTTGATTCCATTTCCGAATAATCATCAATGAATTTGAATTTTACAAGCCAAGTAGGATTATATTCATCTTCATCAAAAGTAATTTCAAAACCATGTTTTTTAAAATTCTCCTCAGAAAAATTATCATATATGGCGGAATATTCCCAATCCTCCACATCTCTACCTGTATCAAAGGTAATATGTACAATACCTTCTTCACAAAAAGCTCTAGTAATATACTCAGCGCCCTCTTCTACCTTATAGCTGCCTACTTCTTTTGTAAGCATACCACTTTCTTTATCTCTTTCCATTAGTACAATGGATGAAAAATCCAAATTAAATCAACTCCTTAATCTATATTTATAATCTAATGAATATATTATAATAAAAATTTCTATATAAATATCTAATAAAATTTCTTCAATTTTACTAGGAGGTTCTTATGAATTTCTTTAATAAAAAAACTGCATTTATAGCTATTTTTATTATTATTATAATTTCAGCTGCTTATTATAACTATAATACTTATCAGAATAAAGATATTTCATACGTTATAGAGCAAAAGCTTACTAAAGGAGTATTTAATAAATATAAGTTAAGTTCCATTACTTCCACAGAGGTAACCTATTCCGATGATATCTTAGCCATAGTATCTGTAACTGGAATATCAAAGAATCATAAGGGCAGCTCAGCTACCTATAAAATATTGCTAGAAAAGCGTAGCAATGGCACTTGGAAGGTAAAGGAGGTTTATAAAGTTAAATAATTTTTTCTTTCTTTTGCTGGCAACTTTTACATACACCTTTAATATGAATTTCATGCTCCATCATAGTAAAGCCCGTTTTGCTTTTAATTATCTCTTCTAACATTTGAATAGGACATTCTAATTCAATTGACCTATGACACATATTACACTCTATAGTATGGTTATGATGGTCTTTTTTAATAGAATAACTGTACTTTCGATCACCAAGATCAAATTTTTCTACAATAGCTTTTTCTTCAAAAACTTCAAGGGTTCTATAAACCGTAGAAAGATTGATACCATAATTTCTTTCACAGCATTTTTCGTAAATATAATCAGCGCTGACAGCAGTATCTGCCTCTTTCAGTATCTGTAAAATAACCTTTCTAGCAAAGGTTACTTTAAGCTTATTATTTTTTAAAAGCTCTGTATCTATCATCCTATCTCACCTTCAATTATTCCTTTAGAACATTATAACACAAATAAATATAGCTTTACAAAAAATATCTATAAAAAGCTATTCTCTTATTCCAGTAGCTAAAGTAAGGCTTTTTCACTATTATAAAAACTTAACCCAAAAAGCAAAAAGTAGGTAATAGACTGTACTAACAGCCTTTTTACCTAAAAAACATCATTTTTATTCCTAAGAATATTAGCATAATTCCCCCTATATAATCGGCATACCTTGCTACTATGGATATTTTCTTTAAGTGTTTTGCAATAATAAAGGCAAGAAAAGACATTGTTGAAGTAACTACTCCAATCACTATAGTATATATTAAAATTAAAGAAAAGCTCTCTACTATACCTAAAGCAGTAAAACCTACCACTAAAGCATCTATGCTTACGGAAGCTCCTAATATTATGTACATTTTGGGAGAAAATAAAATACATTGCTCCTTATGCTCCATTCCATCATTAATCATAATTACACCTACAAGAGCAATTATAACTCCCCCAATCACTTCTGGCAGACTACTTATATAATTAACAAAATAATATCCAGCTATACTTCCTATAAAGGCAAAAAGAAACTGAAAAAAACCAAAAGAACCGGTAAAAATTAATTTACTTTTATATTTTATTTCTGGATTTAATCCAATGCTCAATGCTACACCAAAGGCATCTAAGGATAAAGCCAAAGCAATTATAAGCAAACTCCACAAATCCAACGATAACACAACCTTTCAAAAGAGCTTAAATTTAAGTTCATTACTTATAGCCTCAATTTTTTTCATAATAAATTTATATGCAATTAGCTATTTTTTAAGAATTCTCCTTTTGACTTTCTTTTCTCAAAAAATTAGAACAACACATTTAATTAAATGTGATATACAAAAGCCTTTTTTTTTATCCTTATACTATACATTTTGATTTTTTTATGTATAATATTTAGTGTGTTATAAAGTATTACTCTCGGAGGTAAAAAAAGTATGAAACGATGTATTATTGCACAATCCGGCGGTCCTACTGCAGTAATTAATGCTAGTGTAGCCGGTCTTTTAATTGAAAATAAACTCAAGGGATATTATGACGAAGTATTTGGTGGCATAAACGGAATTGAGGGTATATTAAACGAAAACTTTGTAAATCTTTCTCTTATGACTGAAGAAGATATAATTAGATTTAAATACACACCTTCTTCAGGATTAGGTTCATGCAGATATAAGCTTAAGGATCCTACAGTATCTACTGATGAATACAAAAAACTCTTTGAGATATTGGACAAGCATCAGATAGATACCTTCTTTTATGTAGGCGGAAACGACTCTATGGATACAGTAAACAAATTAAGCCAATATGCAAAAGATAATTCTATAAATAAGAGAATTATTGGTATTCCAAAAACTATTGATAATGATCTACCCATTACAGACCACTGCCCTGGTTACGGTAGCGCAGCAAGACTTATTGCAACAACAACTTTAGAAACATACTTAGATTCTACAGTGTACATTAACAATGGTATCTTTATATTAGAAACTATGGGCAGAGACACCGGTTGGCTAGCAGCTAGCGCCGCCCTTGCTAAATTAAATGGTAAACCTGTAGCAGATTTTATATATCTTCCTGAGGTACCCTTTGATGAAGAAAAGTTCCTTAAGGATACAGAAAGAGTTTTCAAAGAAAAAAATCATGTTTATATTGTAGTTTCAGAAGGTATTAAAAACTCAGAAGGAAAATATATTTCAGAAATTCAACCTTTAGGTGACCATGATAACTTTGCTCATGCACAGTTAGGTGGTGTAGCTGGATATCTAAAATCCTTAATTGTTAATGCTGGTATAACTTCCAGAGTAAAAACCCTTGAATTAGGTGTTATGCAACGTTGCGGTATGCATATAGCTTCTAATGTTGATATAGAGGAAGCAGCAGAAGCTGGAAAGGCTGCTTTAAACTATGCTAATGAAGGCCATAGTGGTTACATGGTTGGAATAAAGAGAACTTCAAATGACCCTTATAGCAGTGAAATGTTCCTTATAAAGGCATCTGAGGTTTGTAACAAAACAAAATACTTCCCTGTAGACTGGATTAATAAAGAACATAACTTTGTTTTACCAGAAGCTGAAAATTATATTGAGCCTCTGCTTCATGGTCCTAATAAGGAAGATTCTATACCTAATTATTACAAAATAAAAAAGTAACTACTTAAGATTAATAAACTGAAAAAAGGCTTTTCTCTAGCTATGCTGAATAAAAGCCTTTTCATATTTTTAGTAATGTCTTATCATCCGCTTTAGCTCATAAACCAATCTGTCCACTTCATTTTTAGTGTTATACAAACCAAAGCTTACTCTCACCATACCTGGTTTTTTATGATCTGGTAAATATCTATAATGCTCTATTTCGCTTGGAGTCAATTTTAATAATCTCTGTACATAGGGCTGTGCACAGAAGCAACCACTTCTCACTCCAATAGCACTTTCTTCAGAAAGTACTTTTGCTATCTCACTATGAGGTATACCTTCAACAATAAAAGGAATTATTCCAACTCTCTCTACGCATCCATGATAACAACCAAACAAGTGAATAAAGGGTAATTTCTTTAACCTATTTACTGCATAATTCATTAATTCCTTTTCATTTTTTTGAATCTTGTCCATTCCTATTTTAGTTAGTTCTTCAATGGCTGCTACTAGAGCTACCACTCCAATAATGTTAGGGCTGCCTGCCTCCTCCTTAAAAGGAGGGTCATCCCAATCAACGCTATAACGTGTCACTACCTTTACCGTGCCGCCGCCCTTATATTCTGGAGTCCCTTTTTCAAAAAATTTCTTCGGTCCAACAATAGCTCCAATACCAAAGGGTGCATACATTTTATGAGCTGAAAATACCACAAAGTCTATGTGTTCAGCACAATGGTCTGGTTTCATATTAATAGGCGCATGAGGAATTAATTGAGCAGCATCCACTATTATCTTAGCTCCATACATATGAGCTAAATAGGCTATTTTATGGATATCATTGACGTATCCTGTAACATTAGAAGCCCCTGTTACCGTTACATACTTAACTCTACCCCTATATCTCCTTAGCTTCTGTTCCAAATCCCATAGGCATAATCTACCCTGTTCATCAATTTCTACATAGTCTACCTTACATTTGTCACGCCAAGGCAAATCATTAGAATGATGCTCCATCCAAGTAGAAAGAACCACCCAATTACTATCTTCAATTAATCTATAGGATAATTTATTTAATCCTTCCGTAGCATTCTTTACAAATATAACTGTATTATTTTTCTCTTCTGCTCCAAGAAATTTTAAAACTTTATATCTAGCTTCTTCATATACTTTAGATGACACTTGAGATTTATATCCAGCACCTCTATGAATGGAAGAATACCAGGGAGAGAATTTAACAATGGAATCAATAACAGAAACAAAAGGAGGTGTAGTAGCAGCATTATCAAAGTTAATATATTTTAACTTTCCTTTTCTAACAGGTACTTCCTTATTTAATCCTACTATAAGTTTTCTATATTTTTCATTTAAATGTGCAGAACTCATTACACTCCACCTCTTAATCATTTTATTAAGTTGTGGCTATAATGTGATACTTCATTTACCTATATTAATAAATTTATTTAATTGTTATCAGTCAACAATTTTTGCTTTTTACATACTATGTTAATGTAGGTTTCAAATTGCATTTTTAAAATTCAAAGGAGTGAATGCCTTGTTTTACTGTCCTTATGAAAATCATATGCGTAAAAGCCCTACATCCTTTCCAAAATCCCATTATAGACTATTACATGCTTCCCCTGGAACTGGCCCTGTAGATGTCCATATAAACGGTAAAGTTGTAGCTAGAAATTTAAGATACTTAAACTTTACAAACTATTTTTCAGTTCCTAGTGGTATATATACTGTAAGAGTATATCCTACTGGAAAAACAAGTGGCCCCTTAATAGATACTAAACTTCAATTAGTTCCTGGCTCTATTTATACCATAGCTGCCATAGGAGACCCAGAAAACGTTGGAATACAACCTATTTCTGAACCATTACCTGGTCCTACAGCAAGATACTCTATGGTCCGATTCGCCCATTTAGCTCCTGGAACACCGGAGCTTAACATCATTCTTCCAGATGGTAAAAAGCTTTTCTCTAATGTAAGCTATAAAGAGGTTACTGAATACATCCAGCTAGCTCCCGGTAATTATGGTATCGAAGCCATAACCACTTCTAATAATAAGCGCATATTGATAGTTCCTCGAATCAATCTTCAAGGGGATAAAATTTATACTATCTATGCGGTAGGTAAGCTAAATGGTAATCCACCTTTACAAGTACTTATACCTCTTGATGGATCTACTTATTTAAGGTAATTGTAATAGTTCTTAAAAATTAACAATCCTGCTTAAAATTTAGTAAACTAAGTTTATGTAAAATAAAAAGGTGTCTATGGATAGTGATTTTACTTTTCACTTATTCATAGACACCTTTTTATATTAGTAAAAGTTAAACTATCTTATTTAAGTTTTGCTATTAAAAACATTGTTTTCATCCCTAAAGATGTAAACTTTTCTTCATATTCCGTTACTATATTCTGCTCAAAACCGCTATTGTGTAAATCATAGGTTATATACTTTATTTCAAAACCACTTTCTTCAAAATAAACTATAGAATCGGAAAATAAACCTTGGTCATCGGTTTTAAACCAAATTTCTGAAGAAGGCTTCAGAAAGCTCTTATAAATTCGTAAAAAATTACTATGAGTTAATCTTCTTTTATTGTGCCTTAACTTAGGCCAGGGATTGCAAAAATTAATGTATATTTTTGATATTTCATCCTTATCAAAAACATCTCCTATCCAATTTATGTTCATAGGAATTATTTTTACATTATCCAACTCTTTCTCTACAACTTTTCTAACAGCATATACTAAAACTTCATCCTTTAGATCTATTCCAATATAATTTATGTCTCTATTTTCATCTGCCTTTGTAGAAATGAAACGTCCTCTCCCACAACCTAATTCTAAATGAATTGGATTAGAGTTATTGAATACTTCTTGCCACTTACCTTTAAACTGCTTAGGTTCTATAATTACACATGGACTTTGCTCCATTTCTGGTCTTGCCCACCATTTTTTTCTTAGTCTCATACTTCATCCTCCATCTAATTTAATCTCTTAAGTTCCTGCCAGTTAAATTTAAAAATACAGTTTCTAAGTCAGGAACCTTGCTTTGAATATTATTAATTTTTATATTTCTTTTCATTAAATAATCCAATATATTATTTAAGTTATTTTGCTTTTTCCATGAACTAATTCCAATATTATTACCCTTTATACTAGTTGCAATAACTCCTGGAATAGCTTTCATTTCATCTTGATTAATCTCTCTTGTAGAGGAAACAGTTATCAAGAAGTTACTTACCTCTGTAATTGTGGATGTTAGCTCTTCCTTTCTTCCTTCTGCTATAAGCTTACCATGATCTATAATTCCTATTCGGCTACATATTTCCTCAACTTCATCCATATAATGACTGGTATAAATTATTGTACATCCCATTGAATTTAACTGCTTTACTGACTGCAATATGTGATTTCTTGATTGAGGATCTATGCCTACAGTAGGTTCGTCCATAATTATAAGTCGTGGTCTATGAGCTATAGCGCAGGCTATATTCAACCTTCTCTTCATTCCTCCCGAATACCTTTTAGGAAATTCCTTAGCTTTTTGTGTTAAACCTACAAAATCTAAGGCTTGAACAACAGCTTCCTTTAATTTTCTTCCCTTCAAACCATAGAGGCTAGCAAAAAAACTAACATTTTCGAAAGCTGTTAAATCTTCATAGATTGCCAAGTCTTGAGGTACTATCCCAATATTTCTTTTTATATTAGAAAAGTCTTTATCAATATCCTTGTCAAAGATTCGAACACTACCGCCGTCCTTCTCTAACAATCCACTAATAATATTTATGGTAGTGCTCTTCCCAGCACCATTGGGTCCTAGCAATCCATATATCTCACCTTCATATATAGATAAGCTGAGATTATTTACAGCGGTTACTTGCTTAAACTTTTTTCTTAATCCTTCTATACTTACAATTTTCAATATAAACCATCCTCTATATAAAATATCTTATATTATCAGTTTTCCAATATTTCTTAGTAGTTTATAAATCAAATTTGAAGGTATTCCAACTATATAATCAAATAGTGGAGTTACTAAAAATAAAATCAAAATTAGTATTTGATATTGTTGAATTTTATACTTATATTTAGTAAATCTAGAAGGAAATAAATCCTCAAGGATATGAAATCCATCTAAAGAAGGTATAGGTATTAAGTTAAATATACATAGCATAATATTATATTTAATTATAAATTGCATCATATAATAGATAACTACAGCTAATTTCACATTAGAAATATTAATTAATGCATACTTTTCATATAGTAATAAAATAGGAGTAAAAATTACTGCCACAATAAGATTTGAAATAGGTCCTGCTATAGACACTTTTAAATCATCCTTATAGTAATTTTTATATGCATAAGGATTAGTTTGTACTGGTTTTGCCCACCCAAAACCTGCAATAAGAATCATAATAAATCCCAAAGGATCGATGTGAGCTAAAGGATTAAATGTAAGCCTTCCTTGGAATCTTGGAGTTTTGTCCCCTAATTTATCAGCCATATAAGCATGAGCAAATTCATGAATAGTAAAGCCTATTAATAAGGCCGGTAAAACTAATAGTATATTCAACACTTTACTTCGTAATAAATCCATTATTTATCATTTCTCCTCACTATTTTTTAAGTCTTTAAATTCCTTTTTGATAAGGTAATTATCATTAATTACAAATATTCCTTCATTATAAACACCCACTAGCTTCCCTTTATACTTTAAAGATCTTTTTTCCATTAGGTTAATGAACTCCTTTGACTGAGGATTATCTATATATATCTTCCCTTGGCTGTTCACATAGATATTATCAATGCTATTGAACATTCCTACTTCTATAGGTTTCCAGCTACTTTTTTCATCAAAAAGATTTCTATAATATATGTAACTGATAGATCTACCTTCTCCCTCTGCTATATAAATATTTCCATACTTATCTATATTAATAACCTTTCCTTTTAAATTATCTAAACTTATTTCTTTTTTACTACCAGTAACATAATACTTACCACTTTTTTTATCTTCATATAATACCTTATCATCCTGACCTGTATACTTAATATATCCAATACTATTAGTTACTGTGGCAAGTTTATTAACTTCATCCCCTACTAAATATAGCTCATTCTTATTATCAGCATAAGCTATATTTACCACCAAATCACTATCTCCAATAAAATCCAAGTCTTCTATTAATATATTGTTACCAAGCCAACTTAAGTCTTTAATATCTTCTCTAATTTCCAAATCTGCATCGTAGGCTATTAATTTTAAACTACTTCCTCCCTCCGCCTGGCTTTGCTGCGCCACTACTATTTTGTTTTTATTAGGATGCCACTTATAAATATTAATCACATTGTTACTGCCAAATTCTAATTTTTTTCTTATTCCCATTTGTGCATTTATTACAAATAAACTATAATTATTATAGTAAGCACTAAATTCCCCATTATAGGAACTTTTAATTTCATCTACGCTATCAGGTACAAGAACTTTAGGAACACTATCTTCTTTTGTCTGTAATTTTATATCTTCTGAGCTAAAAGCCTGTAAAGACTTTAATTTATAATTATTTAAAAAAACTAAAAAACTTAGTTGAAGCACTACCGCTACTATTATAAATACAAAAAACTTTTTCCATAACTTCATAATTGCCTCCACAGCTATACTCTATCATTTGCTTATATATTATTATATCATCAATGCTTATAGCAATAAAAGTATTATTAGCTTTTTAGCAAGACCTTTACTATAAACCATTTTAATAATTAAACAACATATATTATTTAATAGTAATTATTTTTGACAAATATTGATTTTGGATATATAATTATTTTACTACTTTATAATAGGGATGGTGAATATGGACAACATTACTAACATTTTTAGGGAAAAGAACTTAAAATTAACTCCTCAACGTATTGCTGTTTATAAGTACTTAAAATCTACCTGTGAACATCCTTCCGCTGAGGTAATTTACAAGGCACTCCAGCCTTCGTATCCTACTATGAGCCTTGCTACAGTTTATAAATCCTTAAAAACTCTTGTAGAAGTAAAATTAATACAAGAAATCAATCTTGGAGAAGGCAATTTTAGATACGACGCAAAGGTTTGTCCTCATTCTCATGTACAATGTTTATCCTGCGGTAAGGTTGAAGATATTGAAGGCATATGCTTTGAAGATTTAAATTCTAAAATCGCTAGTCATACAAACTTTGAAATTTTATCAAATCAAGTATATTTTTATGGATTATGTAGCGATTGTAAAGAGCAAGATAAAAATGAATAAAGTGGCTAATAAAAAGGACTGCTTTTTAACAGTCCCTTTTTATTTTGTAGATTTATTTATAATTTCATCCCATTCCTTTCCCGTATATTTACCTTCCAAAATATTTATTACTGCAGACTCTAAATTAGGCTTAAACTGTTCAGGAAAGTTTTGCAAATAAAATATGCTGTCTGCATCTGCCTCTTCCATATGCTTAGCAATATCCTTATTAGGTGATGAAGTGATTTTTTTCTCATTAATATCCTTACTGCCTGTAATATACCCCATATCCGCTAATTTTTCTTGCATCTTTTCTTCATACATGAATCCTATTATATCATTGACCGCTTCTTCATTCTTTGTATTGGCAGGTATACACAAGAGCCCGCTACATATTACAGGACTTTTAATTTTTCTATCTGACATATTAAATTCTTTAACAATTTCAAGCTTTGAATCCTTAATACTTTTGGCAATAGATGAATCTGCTATCATTATCGGTATATCTCCATTAATTAAGCGATCTATAGTGCTATCAGTAGCTACCTCAAAGGTATCTTCATTTACATATCCTTCTTTAACATATTTATCAAGGATTTGAAATACAGGCTGTAACTGTAACTTTAAATAACCTTCCTTGCTAGAACCATAAGCCTGCTGAATCTTCTCCATATCTGCTACATTAGTAAAAATAAATGCTGCTGGTAACTGTTTAATCTCTATTTCTTCTGGTAACTTTACAGGTATCTTAGTTCCAGCAGCATTGAGCTTTTTTATTGTTTCTAGTAGCTCTTTACCATCCCTAGGTTCTTCAAGATTTGCTTTCTTTAAGCCCTCGGGATTATATATTATTTCAATAGAACTAGATATTAAGCCTAATCCAAAATGCTTATCTCCAATCCTTCCATAGCTTGAAATTATATTATAATACTTTTCATCTAATTTATTATTACTGCGTACTGGAGCCATATCACTTAATAGGCCTTTTTGACTTAAATTAATCATTTTTTCTCTAGAGATAATTAATAAATCAATTTTTCCCTGTATAAGATCCTCTTCCAGTTTATTATCAACTAATAAATTATTTAGAACCAGTTCTGTATCTTGATTTGCTTTATTGTATTCATCCAAAATTGATCTAACAATCTCTAAATTATCCTTATCTTTAATATCTATATATATATTAATTTTTTGTTTTTCCTCAGAAGCTTTTGTTTTCTTCCTACATCCAGTAATATTAACAATAAAAGCAATTATGGAAATTATGCATATTGCAGCCTTAAAAACCTTACCTTTCAACGTTCTCACCTCCATTAAACACAACTTTTCATTTTTAGTTTATGTAAATTAATTAAATATATAAACCAATCATATAATTTAATGGAGGTGTTTTTAATGAAGCTAAGGGTATTATTTCTAAAAAAAGTACATATTTTTTATTTCATTTTAGCAGTGTTATCCCTATTATTCCTTATATTATTCTTGAACTATGATAAAAAAACCGATGTATTTGCTATAGTAGATGAAAAAACTATAATAAAATCAGATTTAAATGGAGATGGTAAGGAAGAGATCTTATATATTAATAATGAAAATGATAAATACTATCTTCAGATTAGCTCTGATAATAAAAGTTATACACTAGTTCCTGATGATAAATTAGCTACTATGGGACAATATTATCCCTATTTTCCAATGAAAATTAATCTTATAGATGTAAATAGAGACAAAATTCCCGAAATTTTTGTCCAATCTATGGAAAAAGGGCAATGCATTCAACATATATTCTATTGGAATGGCTCCGAATTCATCGATAGTTTCTGCTCATCTAATAATATAATCGGTGTTATAGACAGTAAAAGTAACAGAACACCAAAAATAGTTTCTGGAAACTATAATAATAACTCTATAAGCCTTGCTTATTATATGCATTTAAATGGCAATGTTGAAAAGATTACTGCTAGTGATGACCTACCAGGAAAAGAAGCAGTGTCCGGATTTATTAATTATATTCATTCACTTCCTGGCGGTGAAGCTTACAAACCTAATAATGTATTCTCTCCTAATATCAGTGTAAAGGATTTGAACATAATTAGTAAAATGGCTGTAGAAAATAAAATTTATAAATTTACAGATGCTTATTTTGTAGATACTAAATTTAATTCTAATGGTATAGCCTCAGAATATAAATGGATTATTAACTTTAAAGCTTCACCTATATCCGCTAGTAGCAATAGTGAAAGAAAATCTATAATTTTATATTTAAGAAAAACAACAGAAGCAAATAACCCCTTTAAAATTGCATCTATAGAAGAAAAGAAATAATTTTTTAATAAAAAAACAAAGGGGACCGTTTTACGGTCCCAAGGGGGATGGGGGGTTTAGCATCAAATGAAAGGTTTGCCTTTCATCTTCAGCTATTGGAGATTAACTCTCCGTTTTACATTTAATATCTTTTCCCGTTTTAAAAAAAATATACACTTTCTATTAAATTTTATTATTTGATTGAAATTATATATTTAAAGTTATACAATATAACTAATTACATTTTTTATTAATGTATGAATTATTTTCCATTTATTCTAAGGGGGTAATTTATGTTTTCGGTTAAGGAGAGCAAAAATATGACCAGGATAGACAGTCTTATAGGAGAACAGTGCAAAGTAGTTGGTGATTTAAGCGGTAAAGGATTACTTAAGATTGATGGCTCTATTGAAGGTAATATTACCTGGGATGACGATGTAATACTAGGAGTATTATCAACTATAAACGGTAATCTCACATGTAAAAATGCAATAGTAGCAGGTAAGATTCATGGTAATGTAGTTTGTAACGGCAGCTTATCTGTAGAAGGTTCAGGAAAAATAGTTGGCGACATAACTATTGAAACACTATCTGTTAAAGAAGGCGGCATTATAAATGGAAACTGTTCCGTAGTAAAAAAAGAAAATCACTATGAAACACTAGAGGATTAGTACATATTTTAAAAGAAAAGAAGAGCAAATGCTACATATTGCATCTGCTCTTTTTCCTTAGTTAATCACTTTACTTCTTTCATATATTATAGATAAAAATATAGAGCTATATAGCTCCACTATTCATCTATAATCAATAAAAGGTACCTTTTATAATTTTACCTATAGCATATAATTGTACTACCATCTCTATTAATTCTGCTCTTTCCGGTGTAACTAATGGCCGTAAGGCCCAAAGTATTTCAACTCCCCTGTCCCCTTTAATAGGAACATCTTTATAATCTCCATCTTCTCTAGCAGAAGAAGTAAAATTGTTTAGTATTCCAGCCAAGCTGCCTAAGTTGCCTAAGTTTCCCAATATGCCCTGCAAGCCTCCAGACCCTAATAAATTACCTAAGTTATTTAATAAACCTTGGCTAGATTCATCTCCTGTTAAGGATCCTAAACTTTCTAGAATTCCTTGTCCTCCTTGATTTGAGTTCCCAAAAGCCCCCAATAAAGAACCTAATTGATTTAAATCTACATTTCCAAGCATTGATGCTATTTGACTAAAATCTATTCCATTAAAATTAAAGTTTTGAGAATCATTTTTTTCTATATCATCATCATTTTTTCTACTTTTCCTCTTACTAAACCTTTCCCCTTCTCTGCTACTACTGTGATCTCCATCTCTTACCTTATATTCATTAAAGCTACCGGAATGTAATGAACTCTCATTATCTTCTTCGTATACATCTACATCAATTACTTTTCTTTTTTTTCCCACGTTGCCACCTCCATCAATTTGTATGATAAATGCTCTGGAAGCAACATACACTATATCTAGGGAGTAAAAAAATCCTCCCTAGCAACTAAAAACTTATGGTCACTGGCACAACTAGCTACACAATATTAAAAAAAATCCATATAACCCCATACTACCCTTAAACTCAGTACCCTTAACTTTTACTATAGATCTAATAAGCCTCCTTCTTCAACTCCAAGAGTATCTACATTTATAATATTTGTATTAGTATTTGGGGCTTGATTGCCACCGATACCTCTTAATAATAGGAGTGGCAGTAATAATAAAAGAAGTCCATTTCCATTTCTCCTTCTTCTTCTTTTTCCACCACCACCGATTAAAGAGTCAAAAAAATCATCGTCGCCCCCACATAAGCAGCATATTAGAACTATAGCTATTATTATTAGCAAAAGGTTATTGTTTAATAATCCATTGCCCACATCTACACGAGAACCTTTGCAATCCTTAACCACAATATCTTTTGCCGTTCCTGCCATAGTGTATATCACTTCCTTTCATGATAATCTTTTAACTTTAGTTTTATAGTATATATTATTCCTTTATAGTAATTTTGACACTAAAAGAAAACAGAATGGTTGAAACCACCCTGCTTCTTTCATCATTTTTTTTGATTTCTACTGGACGCTAAAAGCTGTATAAATGTTTGCAATAGCATGGCTTTATCTGCATTAATTAAGGTTCTCAAAGCCATTATTATATCCGCATTGGGAGCAGTACGTATTCCTCTCTCTTCTTGTTCCTCAATTAAATCTCCCGCTTCATTTATGGATTGAGCTAATTGATTTATATCTATACTATTTATTATTCCTGCTAAATTTGCTAGGTTAAATCCCCCTTGAGCATGATTACTTACTTGTGGACTTTCCTGCTCATATCTTTCCTGTCTACTTGATCTACTTCTTCTATGCCTAGACATGATTTTCCCCCTTACCTTTTAT
>NZ_FMJL01000079.1 GCF_900095445.1 Clostridium sp. N3C | reverse complement strand
TAACTTCAGTTTGTTGGTAGTTTTGAAGCTAGTTTTTCATAAACTTTTTACAGTACCTTATCTAGTATAGCAATACCCCTGCAATTCCAGAAACTACAATCATTATAATAGGATCAACCTTAAACTTAAAGGTAGCAATAAAAACCACTGCAAAAATTATTATACTTTTATAATCTATAAAGGATTCACCTATTAATGATATGGCTGCAGCAGCAATTAATCCAATTACCACTGGCCTTAATCCAGAAAGTGCGGATTCTAAATATTCATTGCCCTTAAACTTCAAGAAGAACTTACATATTATTAGCATAATAATAAAGGAAGGTAATACTGTACCTAGAGTTGCCATGGTAGACCCTAATACACCTGCAGTCTTATAGCCTATGTATGTGGCCGAGTTAATGGATATAGGTCCTGGTGTAGATTGAGAAATAGCCACGATATCTATAAACTCTTTTTGAGTAATCCAACCATTTAAATCCACTACTTCTCTTTCTATCATGGGAAGCATAGCATAACCGCCACCAAAACTAAATAAACCAATCTTAAAAAATGAAATCAATAATTTTAAATATATCATCATGACTTCCTTCCCTTTCTTGAATAATATACTATTCCTCCTACTGCTGCTAATAAAATTACATATATAGGTGATATGTCCACAAAGGCAACTAATACTGCAGCTAAGATTGGAATGATCACATTTTTTCTATTAATCTTCGCATTTTTAGCCATAGAGTAAATGGGGGATGCTATGAGAGCAACTACCGCTGGCCTTAGTCCCTTAAATATACTCTCTACTATAGGATTATCTTTTATTCCAACAAAAAACAAGGCCACTAGCAAAATTATTATGAATGAAGGCATAACTGTCCCTAAAGTAGTAGCTATACTTCCCCCAATTCCTGCAGTTTTATAGCCTACAAAAACAGCTGTATTTACTGCTAAAGGCCCCGGTGATGATTGTGCCAAGGCTAGCATATCCACAAACTCTTCCTTGTCCACCCACTTCTTATTATTTACTACTTCATTTTGAATAAGAGCTATCATAGCATAGCCGCCACCTAAAGTAAAAGCACCTATCTTAAAAAAAGAAACAAACATTTCCCAATACTTTTTCAAAAAATACACCTCCAAAAGTTTATACAGACAAGCTAATATTACCACTTGTAGTTATAAATATCAAATTTACATATTTGTAATTTATTCTTTACAATTATCCCTTGCATTTTTAAAAATAACATAGTAGAATATTTATTGTTCTTGGGGATATGGCGAAGTTGGGATCGCGTCTGAATGGCATTCAGAAGGCCAGGGGTTCGAATCCCCTTATCTCCACCAATGCAGTCAGTAGTAATTTACTACTGACTTTTTTAATTTTTACTAGCTAAATATTCCCTACACTTATTAGTAAAAAGTTCAATATTTTTTCTCTCTTCTTCAGCTTTTTCACGAGACATATTTCCTCTACCTAAGCGGTCACATAAGGAAAATAAAGATATTTCATCTAAATCCACTTCAGAAAGCATTCCCCTAATATCTGAAAAGGGAAGATTCTTAACAATAAATAAAGGTTGCATATGCCATCTTACTATAGCAGATACTTCTCTAATAAAAAACTCATCAGAAGTAAATTCCTTTAGAAATTTTTCTGCTAACTCCTTTCCAACCTTATCGTGATCATAAGAAGTAATCCTTCCTTTTCTTAATTTAGTGGTAGGTGCTTTTCCTATGTCATGTAACAGAGCAGCCCACATAAAAACTTTAGGATTCCTACTCTTATCTCGTCTCTTAGCTCCTTCATCCACCACCATCATCGTATGATTCCATACACTTCCTTCAGGATGATGCACTAAATTTTGTGGCGTATCCTTTAGTGCATAAAGCATATAAAATGGATATTCTTTAAAGTCACTTTCTTTAGAAATAGCATATAAATATTCCGAAGGCTTTTGATCTTCCAATAAGTGTATTGATATTTCTTCAAAGTAATCTTTTCCCATATTCTATTTCCCCTTTAAAGAATAATAAGGAGCTTTAGGCTCCTTATTATTCTTTGTCTTATATAATTTTTCATACCATCATAGCAATAGTGGTTATTTCATAACTAAGTAAATTATTCATATTACTTTTTGACCTTTAGCTTAGGGGTACTTGTCCACCATCTTTATTTTCTATTTGCTCTTTTTCCCTATTTGCTTCACTTTGCATATTACTAGATTCATTACTGCTTTCCGTTGTTGAAGATTGACTATTTGGATTTACTGCTTCACTTCCTATAGTAGTATTATCTTTTTCTTTAATGCTAGTAGTGCCATTTCCTCCTGTAGCTGTACTATTATTATAAGTATTTTCATTTTTGGTATTTATAGAAGTACCAGCTTTATCCACAGAGCTATCATATTTTTTTGAATTATTACTAGTGTTTGATGTACTAGAAGTTGTACTATTCTTATTAGTTGTAGTAGTGTTTACTGATTTACTGCTACTTTTACTTGTAGATGACTTTGATGTATTTTTGTTAACCACGCTTCTACCTAAATATCCCTCAATAACAGCATTAAAAGCATCCATATCTAACTCATCAACATTAGGCTCTTTGTCTGTAAATATAAAATCATTCATTACAGTAGCATTTTGATCCTTATCTAATAGTAGAAGCCACTCACCCTTATAATAACCTCCCCAACTTAATTCTGTCATAGGTATTTGCAGCTGTTCAATTTTCATATTATCAAACTTTGATACAGTGTAAGCGTAATTTAAAAGCATTTCCGGTTTTATGTTAGTAGTTACACAATCTAAAATAGAATTCATAACCTTTGGGTAATTTACTACACTAGTTTTTAAAAGTTTGTTAGCTAATATAGATAAAACCTCTCTTTGCCTTTCTGTCCTACGATAATCAGAGTCGTTATACCTAATTCTTGCATAAGCTAAAGCCTGTTGGCCATCAAGTTTTTGATAGCCAGACTTGGTTAATGCTGGTGATTTTACTTCTCTAGTTTCTCCGATATATTTATTGAGCTCCTTACGTTCAGATTCTGAAACATCAACCTCTATACCTTCAACGGCATCAACTATATCTTCAAAACCATGAAAATCAACAATTATATATTTCTCTAGTTTTAATCTAAAATTAGCTTCAATAGTTTTCATTAGCAATTGTGGTCCGCCTTTAGCAAAGGCTGCATTAATTTTTGCTGTTTTATATGTTGGTATATCTACATAAGAATCTCTCATAATAGATGTCAATTTAACTTTTTCATTATTACTATCTATAGTAAGTATTATCATAGCGTCAGACCTAGAGGCCTCATTAGATTCCCTTGCATCTATACCTATAAGTAAAATATTAGTTATTCCTTTCACTTCCTTATATAATGGCTCTTCTAACTCTAAATTGCTATAATCCACGTTATCTCCATAAGTACTGTCATCATTTGAAACATATATTTTATTATATACATGTAAGTATAATCCCGTTGCTGCTAAAGCCATAGCTATAAAAAAAATACCTATTCCTAAAACTATCTTCTGAGTTCTGCTCAACTTGCTTTTTCTTTTAACTTTTTTTCCTGACTTTTCATTAATAGCTCTCATACCCATCCCTCCATTTAATAACCACATAATATATACGCAAATAACAACATTTTGTTACAAAAAAATCAATTATTTTATTAACTTTTTTATTATAATACATATTTTATAGTTATCCATAGATTTAATTTGTTAATAAACTATTAATTTATTCCTATTACTGACTTTCTATTTTTAATTTTTTATTCGTATTAAAATTAATTATAAAAGGTACTATTTTTACATAGACTTTTATGTCTAATTAAAGTAGAATTATTATTATCTTTATTATCCATAACTCATAGGAGGAGTTATTATGAAACTAAAAAAATATGATTATGTTATATTTGCTATATTAGCTTTGATAACCATAATTTCAGTAGCCATTCCTTTTGTTTTTGCTAAAGATTATAGTAAAGCTTTAGTTGTAATTAAGGTTAACGGAGCAGAATACAAAACCATTCCTTTAAATACTAATAGCTCAATTCCTGTAAATATAAATGGAAACTATAATTTAATTTCTGTTGAAAATGGTAAGGTTCATATAGAAGACGCCAATTGTCCTGATAAACTTTGTGTTAGAAGCGGTTCTATATCAAGTCCAGGTAAACCTTTGGTATGTTTGCCTCATAAACTCACCGTAGAAATTGAAGGTGTAGAAAACAAAACTGATGAAATAGATGTTTACTAAAGGAAGTGGATTTATGAAGAAAATACAAAAACTTGCTTTTATTTCAGTATTGGTAGCTCAAGCATTAATATTACATATCTTTGAAGGTATGCTTCCAGTAATTTTTATTACCCCTGGAGCCAAATTAGGCTTATCAAATATAATAACAGTGACAGCATTATATATGATAGGATTCAAAGATACTTTTGTGGTGTTAATTTCAAGAATATTACTAAATACATTGCTTGCTCCTAATCCTTCCGGTATAATGTACAGTTTAGCTGGTGGTATATTAAGTCTGCTAGCTATGCAGTTAACTAAGTCTTTAGGTAAAGATAATGTAAGCCTTATAGGTGTTAGCGTTTCAGGCGCCTTCTTCCATAATGTTGGTCAAATTATTGCTTCTTCCATTATTATAGAAAATATAAACATTGTTTTATATCTACCTGCATTAACCCTGGCCGGTGTTGGCACTGGAATCTTTGTAGCTTTAACTGCTAACTACTTACTTAAAGCTCTCAAGAAGCTTCCTATTTACAAAAACCTTGTAGACTATTAAGCTTTTGAATATTTTTATAAGATAGCGGTTATATTAATATCAACAAGAAAGCTTAATAAGTTCAAAATCATCAGGTCACCACATATAAATCATTAGATGGAAGGTGAAAGGAAACCATGGATAATAACAAGAATTTAATGAAGACTCACGAAAAAAGCAATGCAGAATTAAGAAAAATGTTCCCAAGGGATGGTTCCGATATAGGTATAATTAACGGTGAAAAAATTGGTTCTCATGAAAATGGCAGCAAATTTACAAAGCGTTCAAAACTTTCTCACAATAAATAGACAGACCAAGAGCATAAAGCTCTGGTCTTTTTATTTGATTATTTTTATCCATTGATATAATATTTATGGTATAGAGCAAAATAATTTATAAATATTTTCTTGAAAGGATAGGATTATGAAAGATAAAATACTTAATCTCTTATCAGAGGATGAATATATTTCCGGTGAAAGTATCAGCGCATCTTTAGGTATAAGCCGAGCTGCTGTATGGAAATATATTAATGCCTTAAAACTTGAAGGCTACAAAATTGAATCCTCCACTAAGAAAGGTTATCTTCTACTGAATAGACCAGATATACTAAGCTCTGCTGAGATCCAACCTCTATTAAAAACCCAGTACATAGGTAAAAATATATTTCATTTTCAAAGCATAAACTCCACTAATTTAAAGGCTAAAGAATTAGCTAACAATGGCTGCCCTAATGGCACTGTAATCATAAGTGAGGAGCAAAGTTCTGGTAGAGGCCGTTTAGGAAGAGATTGGATATCCCCCTATGGTAAGGGGATTTGGATGTCTATAATATTAAAGCCTGAAATTCCTCCTATGGAGGCCTACAAGGTGACAATTATAGGAGCAGCAGCTGTACATTCTGCCCTCTTGGAAAACGGTCTTTCAACTTTGATAAAATGGCCTAATGACATAGTAGTAGAAGGTAAGAAAATTTGCGGAATACTAACAGAAATGAACGGAGAATTGAACAAGATCCATAGTCTAATTATCGGTATAGGTATAAATGTTAATGTAGATTTATCAGATATACCTATGGATCTAAAAGATAAAGCCTCTTCTCTTAAAATATTAGCTAAAAAAGATTTTAGCAGAAAAATCATATTAGCTTCTCTTTTAAATCATTTTGAGTCTTTATATGATGCTTTCATCAATACTGGCTCTATAGAAGATTCACTGTACATTTGTCGTAAATATTCTGCTGTAATAAATAAAGAAGTGCTTCTTATGGAAGGTAGAAAGAGCACTAAGGTTAAGGTTAAAGATATTAGTAATAATGGTCATCTAATTGTTCAGGATGGAGCTACATTAAGAGAGGTAATCTCAGGAGAAGTTTCTTTAAGATGTGAAAATAGCTATATTTAAAGCTGATAGCTAAAGAAAGCTATCAGCTTTAATATTTTTCATCTGCGGTATTATTCTAACTGCCAACATAGAAGCTATTATACATTTCACTAAATCTCCTGGTACAAATATTAAGAAGCCGTTTTTTACTATGTCCGTAATATTTATATTTTTATGTAATAAAAACTTTAGTATACAATACAAATAAGGTACTCCGATTATATAATCTATTAGAATACCTACGCCGCAACATATCAAGAAAGTAACAAAACTCTTCTTTTTAAACTTTTCTGATAGATACCCTATAGCAAAGGTTGCTGGAATAAATCCTAAAAGGTATCCAAAGGAAGGTTGTATAACATAACCTATACCACCGCCATTAGCAAATACCGGAACACCTATTAAACCTAGTAATAGGTATATAATTGAACATAAGGCTCCATAATACTTTCCCAAAATCAAAGGTGATAAAACTACAAAGAAAACTTGCAATGTTATAGCTGGAAAAAAGGGACCAAGAGGAATTTTTATAAAAGCTCCTATGGCAATTAAAGCTGTAAACATAGATGTCAACATCATCATTTTTAAATTAAGTTTCATAGTCTCCCCCCCATCTTTGTTAT
>NZ_FMJL01000033.1 GCF_900095445.1 Clostridium sp. N3C | reverse complement strand
TTTATTATAGGAATTGCTAGAAACGGTATAGATGCTATAGAAAAAGTTCAAAGATTAAAGCCAGATTTAGTTACTATGGATTTAGAGATGCCAGAACTTAATGGAATTGAAGCTTTAAAAGAAATTATGAAGAGCAATCCTGTTCCTGTAGTTATGCTCAGTCAGCATACGGAAGAAGGTACCAAATTAGCACTAGAAGCCTTAGAAGAAGGAGCTGTGGACTTTTTTTTAAAAAGTAGTCTTATTGGAGACAATACAAGTGAAGAGATTATCAATGATTTTTTAGTTAGACTCAAAGCCATTGCAAAAAGTGGAAAGGTTCATCTAAATGAAGAAGACTATATTAAGAAAGAAACTAACAATGAACTGGTGAAAAAAACATCCTATTCAAAAAAGAGAGACTTGATTATTATTGGATGCTCCACTGGAGGATCCTCTGCTCTTCAATCACTTCTTCCTAGGTTCCCGGAGGATTTAGATGTACCTATTATAGTTTTACAGCATATGCCTCCAGGTTTTACAAAACCACTTTCGGAAAGATTTGATGCTATATGCAATTTAAGAGTTAAGGAAATCGAGAACGGCGATGAATTAGTTCCTGGTAATATATACATTGCTCCCTCAGGATTTCAAACATTTTTAGAGCTTAATAATGATAATAAGGTTACTTTTAAAGTAGAGGATTATTCACCTATAGAGACATTATATAAACCATCAATTAATGTGACCTTGAATTCTGCTGCTCCTTTATTTAAGGATAGACTCATTTCTATAATTCTCACTGGAATGGGTAATGATGGCCTAATGGGATGCGATAATGTTAAGAAAAATAATGGCTTTGTTATTGTAGAAGCTGAGGAGTCTTGCGTAGTATATGGAATGCCAAAGGTAGTTTATGAAGCGGGATTAGCGGATGTTCAGGTACCTCTTTCAAGGATATTTGAACAGATTATGTTTAATTTGTAGCAGATAAATAGTGATGTGTTCATTTTCTATCTATAAAAAATATAATATTAATGCTAAATATTTATGAGAAAACTAAGCTTCTGCTTAATAAAAAGCAAATGCTTAGTTTCTTTATTTTAAATCAACATACAATATAGTAAGAAAAATGAATCATATAAACTAATTAACAATACTTTCCGGTGAAAACTTTGTTATAATTTATATTAATACATTTACAGGAGGATATCATGCAGTGGAATTTTTCTCAAATTAGAGAATCGATTATAAATAATAAAAAAGCACAGCTTCTTACAGAAGGTAACTTTGGATTAGAGAAAGAATCTCAAAGAATAATAGAATCTGGAGATCTTTCTTTAACTCCTCATCCTGCTGTGTTTGGTGATAAGTGCGGAAATCCCCGGATAACTACGGATTTTTCTGAAAGTCAAATTGAAATGGTTACTCCAGTTTTTAACTCTGTGGAAGAGGTATATGAATCCTTAAAAGAAATTCAGGAGGAAGTGGAAGTAGGTATTGGTGATGAACTTTTGTGGCCTCTTAGTATGCCACCTAGACTTCCAGAAGAGGACTTGATTCCTATTGCAAGGTTTCCTAAGACTGAAGAGTGTCAGATTAAAGAAATATATAGAAAGGGTTTAGCTCTTCGTTATGGTAAGAAGATGCAAATGATATCTGGTATTCATTTTAATTTTTCCTATAGCGAAAATATGATTAATTTTCTCTATAAACATTGGAAGTCTGGTGAGGGGAAAAGAGAGTTTAGGGACAAAATTTATTTCGCTGTGGCCAGAAACTTTTTAAGGTACAGATGGCTATTAATTTACCTATTTGGAGCATCCCCTTCCTGTGATTATACTTATTACCCTGTAATATGCAGGCAGTTAAAGGAAATGGAAAAAAGTTATTCAAGCTGTGACGGTGCTATTGAAAATCTTGAGCAATTTGCCACATCTCTTCGGGTGAGCAGATTTGGTTATTCTGATACGGTACAAAATGGGCATATCCTGTATTTTAATGGTATGGAAGAGTATAATAGGGAGCTTAGCAGAATTTTAGCAATGGAAAGTCCAGAGTACTTAAAATTAGGTATATACAGGAATGGTGAACAAGTACAGCTCAATGGAAATTTACTGCAAAGTGAAAGCGAATTTTACTCTTCTATTCGATTAAAACAAAATGTAGTAAGGGGAGAAAGTCAGCTAGAGGCTTTAACAAAACGTGGAGTAAAGTATTTAGAAGTAAGAATAATAGATTTAGATCCCTTTGAAAAGGTTGGTATTAGCTTAGAACAGTTGTATTTTCTACAGGTTTTTATGGTGTATTGCCTTTTTGAAAATAGTAAGCCAATTACTAAAGAGGAGTATAATGAGATGAATAGTAATCATCAGCTAACAGCTATCTTTGGTAGAAAAAAGGATTTAATGTTACACCGATACGATGGACAAATGATTTCTTTAAAAACTTTTGCAGAAAGCATACTTGAGAAATGCAGGTATATTGCAGAGCTTATGGATAAGGATTCTGGAAGTAGTAAATACAAGGATAGTGTTGAAAAGCAATGCTTAAAGCTGATGGATAAAAATCTTTTACCTTCAGAAAGAATATATCAGGCAACAAAATATAGGGGAGATAGTTTTGTAAAATTTGGCGTAAGGCAGGCAAAGAATAATTTAAAAAGGAGCTAAAGGAGTTGTTTTTAAGATGATGGAAAAATATAAGAAACTAGAACTTTCAACTCAGCTTTTAATTGCGGAAGCACAAAGGAGAGGAATTGAGGTTCAGGTGCTGGATTGGGAAGATAATTTTATTCGCCTAAAAAAGGGTTCAAAGGTTGAATATGTAAAGCAGGCTACTAAAACCTCTGTGGATACTTATATAGCTCCGTTAATTATGGAAAACAAGGAAGTAACAAAAATCCTTCTTAGAGAGCAGGGGATAAATGTTCCTAGAGGCATAAGTGTTAAGAATACTCAAGAGGCAGTGGAAAGATTTTCGGAATTTGAAGGTAGGGATATAGTTGTTAAGCCTAAGTCTACTAATTTTGGAAAGGGCGTATTTATCTTAAAGAATATTAAGTCCCTTGAAGAATATAAAAAGGCTGTTGAGCAAGCTTTAAGCTATGATAGTATAGTGCTTATTGAAGAATTTATATCAGGTAAGGAGTACAGATTCTTAGTTATAGGAGATGAAGTGGCAGGAGTATTGCACAGAGTTCCTGCTAACGTTGTAGGGGATGGAAAGAGTACCATTGAGGAGCTAGTTAATGAAAAAAATAAGGATCCTTTAAGAGGAGAAGGCTATGTAACGCCTCTTGAAAAGATAAAGCTTGGCAATGTGGAGAAGGAATATTTAGCTTTACAAGGGAAGGATATAAACTATATTCCTAAAAAGGATGAGGTTGTTTATCTTAGAGAAAATTCTAATATAAGCACTGGAGGAGATAGTATTGATTATACCGATGCTGTACACCAGGATTATAAAGATATAGCGGTACAATCTGCTAAGGCTGTAGGGGCTAAAATTTGTGGAGCGGATATAATCATACAGGATATTAAGGCAAGGGCAAGTTCCCATAATTACAGCATTATAGAGCTAAATTTCAATCCAGCCTTGCACATACACGATTTCCCTTACAAGGGCGAAAACAGGCAGGTTGAAAGAAAGGTCTTAGATTTATTAGGCTACTAAGATTCTTTAAATAATAAACAGATATCTCAAATTATTATGTAAGTTTTAGGATATTTGTTTGCATAAATAAATATGACCAGTCACTACAAACCATTAGGTTTACTTGTGACTGGTCTTTTATTTGAACCTTTAAACTATGCTAAACTCCACTTTGTAACCTGTCTTTGGATTAATTGAGCACTATATTTATCCTTTAAATCTCCACCTTCTGAGTAGAATATATTTTGAGCTATGATAGCATCCATAGCTGCGTTAACTTCAGCCTCTGTCACATCTGGTTTAATGTTTGAGATAGTGAAGTTTACCTTATCTCCACTTACATTTACAAAGGTGAGTTGTAGTGAATACTCCATGAGATAACCTCCTTTCTTAATGGGGGATTTTACTTAGGCTACATATCTGTCAATGAATAGTTATCGTTCTTTTCAATGCTGGATACAGGATACCTAAGTAAGGATTCTATTGCCTTAGCGGTTGCAAAGATCTTGTCGTCCTCAGCGGAAGGTTTGATTTTTGAAAGGGTCATAGTCTTTGTAGTAGCTTTTCCTTCCTTAGAGCCAGTAACTAAAACTAAAGCTAATTTAGTTGAATTTTTATTTGCTACTGCCATCTTGCCACCTCCTTTATTAACTTTTGCTTACGATATTAAATATGCATTTCTCAGGATGTTTTTGGAAAAAACAAAAATTTATTATTTAATCTTCATGTTTACTGTTAAATAGGATTCTTATTTTCATTTCCATTTAGCTTTACAGAAAGTATCGTTGCAAGCTGATTAATAGAAGTGGTTAACTTATCAATCTTACCTTCTATCCTAATAAGTAGATAGGCGGCAACGGCGATAGGAAAACCAACGTTTGCTACAGCCTTTATTAAATCTTCCATGTAAAATCCTCCTTTCTTTTATTAGCAAAAGAGTCTTTGATAATTATAGATTTAAAATACTGAAGGACTATTGCCTTAATATTAAATATGCGAAGGAAAGAAGGATTTAAGTTTATATAAAAAAGCCTAGCTTTTTGGTTTCATCTTAAAAAGCTAGGCTTTTTCTTATAGAAATTCAGGCAAATACAAGATCATTCCAGGATATATTAAATTAGGATCTACAATGTTAGGATTATAGGCTAGGATCTCATCCATAGTAATGGCCTTACCATATAAATTTATATGGTCTAAATTATAGTTATAAATTATAGTGCCTAAAGTATCACCGGGTTTGACAAAATAAGTAATTAAAGGTGTGATTTTAAGCACATTAATTACTTGGCCTGGCAATATATGGTTAGGATCTGTAATTTGACGATTTATAGGAAGAAGCTGTTTGTAGGATTTTAAATCGAATTTTTTTGCAATACCATTAAGGGTATCCCCAGGTTCTACAGTATATTTAATGGTGTACATATACATAGGTTATTCCTCCCATTTGTGTTATCAATTTCATAATATGCAATAAGGCAGAAGCTAGTTCTTATAGACCTTGGTCATATTTGAGAGAAAGGCCCTTAAATTTGAAATGTAATAATTTTACATACCATAACATATACCTAGAAAGTAAATTTAGAATGAGTTTTGAGAAGGGAGTTATATATGTGGATAAATTTATAAGAATTGTAGTTAAAGCCTTTATGCATATAAAACATATATGATAAAGGAGAGGTTAAAATGTATGTAAAAAAGAAGTATATAACTCTTATTATCAGCGCCCTTTTGTTGCAAGGTACTACCTTTTATGCAGAACCTTTAACAGAGCAGCTTCAAAAGCAGCAAAAGCAGTTACAGGACAATCAAGCAATCTATAACAGTATAGAAACAGAAAAAGAGGCACTAGAAATAAAGATACAAGAATACGATGCACAAATTGAAGAATTAATGATGAAAATAGAGAAGAATAAAGAGAGGATTGAGAAAACAGAAAGCCAAATTTATGCTACAGAAGGAGAGATTAAGAAATTAGAACAAGAGATTGAAGAGGGAAAAAACTTAAGGGATAAAAGATTATCTAGTTTATATAAGAATGGCCTCAATCAGTATTTATCCTTAATTCTAAGGGTTGAAAATTTTGACGATCTTATTAATAAAATTGATTCCATGAAAAGAATATCAGACTATGATAAGGAGATTATAGATGGTTTACAGGAAAAAGCGGACAAGTTAAATAAGATTTCTGCTAAGTTAGCTAAAACAAAAAGTTATTTATTGGACTTAAAAAAGTCTGATGAAAAGAGATTAGAGAAAATTAATAAGGTCATTGAGGAGCAAAAGAAAGTTATAGAAGAGTTGGAAGCAAAACGAAGAGTTTATGCGTCAAGGATTACTGAAGCTCAGATGCTTGTAAATGAAACTCTTGCTAAGATAGAGGAAATGAATAGGCAAAGCTTACAAGATACAGGGGAAGCTTCTGTTTCTAGGGGTGGTAATACAGATTCAAATAATGAAGTTCTTATTTATGCCTTTAAGTTTTTAGGTACTCCCTATAAATGGGGTGGTATAAGTGCGGATACTGGTTTTGATTGTTCTGGATTTACCCAGTATGTATATGGCCATTTTGGTATTGAAATAGGAAGAACAACCTGGGATCAAATAAAGATTGGAGTTCCGATTTCAAGAGAAGAATTACAGGTGGGAGACTTAGTGCTTTTTGGGAAAAAGGGCAATCCTACTCATGTGGGAATTTATGCAGGAAATAATACCTACATACATGCTCCCCATACTGGAGATGTAGTAAAAATTTCTGCTATGACCAGAAATGATTTTATTACTGGAAGAAGGGTTAAATAGTAGAAGTTAAGCTTATTTCCAGTATGGCTGGAGAGAAGTTTATTTTAATAGTAAAGCTACAATTATTTGAAAATTTAAAATATTATAAATATTAATACGCTTTTAATTGTAAACGTTATAATGATATGTTAAAATAATAACAAGATTAATAAAAGTATTACTGTATTATTGAATGTAGGGAGGCAGCTGTATGAAAAGATTAGAAGGAAAAGTGGCAATTGTAACAGGTTCTACATCAGGAATGGGAAGAGCTACAGCTATAGCATTCGCTCGTGAAGGTGCGAAGGTAGTTGTAACTGGAAGAAATGAAGAAAGAGCAAAGGAAGTAGTAAAGCAAATTAAATCTGAAGGCTTTGAAGCTATGTATGTAATAGTAGATACTTCTAATGTAGAAAGTGTACGAGTTCTAGTTGATAAAACCCTAGAAGCTTATGGAACTGTAGATATTTTATTTAACAATGCAGGAGCCCTTAGTATTACACCATTACAACAGGTATCTTTAGAGGAATGGAATAAAGTATTTAATGTTAATTTAACATCAGCCTTATATTTAACTCAGCTTGTAGCACCAATAATGAAGGAAAAAGGAAAGGGTGTAATCATTAATACTTCTTCTGTTGCAGGATTCCATGCACATCACGGAATGGCTACTTACATAACCTCAAAACATGCACTTAATGGCTTAACAAAATCAATGGCTTGGGAGCTTGGTCCAGAAATACGTGTAAATGCAATAGCACCAGGACTAATTGATACTGCAATGGTTGCTAGCTTAGGAACTCTTGAAGAAGTAGGAGGTCACTTAATTCAAGGCTCACCATTAAAAAGAGCAGGAAAGCCGGAGGATATAGCTTCAGTAGCATTATTCTTGGCTTCAGATGAGTCATCCTTTATAGATGGACAAGTTATTAGAGTAGATGGCGGAATAGATATTTAATTTTTAAAAATCTGCGGTTATGCCACTTGACATGACTGCAGATTTTTATATGGATTTTATTATTTAAATATATTTTTTAAACTGATCTTAAGCTCAGGAAATACTGAACTTACATATTCTATCTTCAAGATAATTTAAAAACTTAGGCAGGATAGATACTGTAATTTGATTATGTTTAATTGAAATGTCAGATGTTACTCATATCTCTCCATCAGCATATTCTGTTTTACAGTCATAAGTACGCTCAACTAAATCATATTCATTAAGTGTTAGGTAATGTTCTTTTCTAGTGTACATTTTAACATCTCAAATATTTATTATTCTTTTTCTATTGTAACAAAATAGAGGGCATATAAGGCCATTTAGAATGGATATTATTATTTCCTTAAAAATATTAAGATATCTAAGGAATGAAAGAAAAATATGCTATCCCCCTTGAAAAATAGAAAAGAGATATTATATAATTATATCGAACAGATGTTCTAGAAATTTATATCATTATTGTTAAAACTACAAGTTTTTAAGTATGTATAGGAGGGATTAGCTTGAAAGTATTAGCAAAACCTATAGATGTTGTAGCGTGGTTTACTAAGGAAGGAACACCGCGACCGGTTAGGTTCAGAATAACCAATGAAGAAGAAAGTGAAACGGTAGTGAAGGTTGATAGAATACTTCAAGTAGATAGAGAAAAGCTTGCAGGCAATCCCATGCTAGTATATAGATGCCAAGGAATAATAAATGGAGTGGAGAGGATTTATGAATTAAAATATGAGCTGATGACCTGTAAGTGGATCTTGTTTAAAATATAGTGTATAAGAGCAAAGGGAAGAAGAAAAGTTTACAAAAGAAAAAAAGATCTGTAGATAAGAAAGATTTTTATACTAAGACATACCTATTGCTTTATTAAGCTAAAAGGAAAGATTGATATTAATATTGTGTATTATATGTAATAATATGGAATGAGGTATTTTATCTCCATTTTTTTATTTGCAATTTTTTATAACTATCGTATAAAATCTCATATATTTTCTCATTGATAATCTTAAAAATGCTTTTAAAACAATACATAAAGTTATAGGTGAATTATTATGAGTTTATTTGGATAATATATCTGTTATATACTATGAATATTTATAGTGAAATTTTGTGTATTTTTTCTGGATTTTATAGGAGATTTTGTGCTATTATGTAGATACCACTTCTCAATATATTTGGACCAGGTGTAAGGAATTTTATCAATAGATTGGGTAGGAATTTGAAGTGGAATATCTTTAACAACAAAGGAGTTGCAGTGTTATGAAGTTTATAAAGCCTAAAACAACTAAGAAAAAAGTTACTTGGGAAATATCTGATAAGACCCTAACTATATTAAATTATTATTCTAAGTACTCTCAGTATAGTGAAGAGGAAATTGTAGATATGTTCCTAGAGAATCTTTTGGAAGATGAAGGGTTTATAGAATGGATTAACAAGCAAAGATACAAAAAGAGAATTGAAGCTATATTACAGGACTGTGAGTTAGTTAGCCAAATGGCTGCTTCAGAGCAAAACAATCAGTCTGAAGAAAGTGATGGAAGCGATAGATAACTTTCCCTATGTTGCTTTGTTGTAAAATATAAAGGTGAGATATAAAGCTTTTGTATATGATATTTTTATGATAATATACTAGTTTATATTATTAATAATTTTATGTGATATTTTTGTGAAAGTAGTAGAGAATATTTCTGATAAGAATAAAGATAACTTCTAATAAGGTTTAAGGGAAGGCGAAAAATATGAATGTGAAGCAAATGAAGGGAAAAATAAACAGTGGGGAGTATGATTTTTTACGGCAGGATGAAAGATTAAAAAATAGACTAATTTTATTAACCACTGGGGGAAGCCATGCCTATGGTACCAATATAGATACAGAGGATCACGTTAGTGATTTTGATCTTCGGGGAATATATTTAAACTCCCCAGAAGAGATCTTAACTATGGATTGCAGTGAGAAACCCGTTGAAAACCTTGAATTAGATGTGACTATTTATCCCTTGGCCCAGATTGTAAAGCTACTTGTTAATGCAAATCCTAATACCTTAGAAATCTTAGGCACTAAGGAGGAGCATTTGTTCGTAATAACAGAGGAAGGTCGTATGTTAAGAAATAATGGCGATTTATTTTTATCCAAACGAGTTTATGCTTCCTTTGGAGGTTATGCAATTCAACAATTAAGAAGGTTGGAGAATGCTTTAGCTAGAGATAATTATCCCCAGAAGGAAAAGGAAAGACATATATTATGTAGTATAGAAAAGCAAATGATGACCTTTGTTGATAGGTATAAGCCTATTACAAGGGATCAGCTAAGATTATATATTGATAAGTCCCATAAAGAGGATTATGATGAGGAAATCTTTATAGATATAAATTTAAATCATTATCCTCTAAGGGATTTAAAGAATATGTATGGAGAGATGAATCAGGTATTAAAGGATTATTCAAAGTTAAATCACAGAAATAAAAAGAAGGATAGTCTGCATCTATTAAAGCACGCTATGCATCTTATAAGGCTTTTAATAATGGGTGCAGAGATCTTAGAAGGTAAGGGAATAAATACATATAGGGAAAAGGATAGACAACTGCTTTTAGACATTAGAAATGGAAAGTATAGTTATGAAGAAATATTTGAAATGGTAGATAAGTATGAGAAAAATTTTGAGTATGCTAAGGAAAATTGTGTTTTGCCAGATAATCCAGACTATAAAAGAATAAATGAATTGGTTATGGAGATTAATAGGAGAGTAGTTTCTAGATCTATATAAATGGGGAAATATTTGCGCATATTATATTTCCTCTCTTCTTTCTACAAAAGTAAATAAAAAGCATATACTTGAAAAATAAGCTAATAATATAATTGAGTTTTAGTATAGAAGACAAAAAATCCGAAATGGTATAAAAGAACAAGCAGAGGGGAGATTTCCATGAGCAAGGTGCTATATATTAAAGCAGATGCAAAAAGTGATTCTCAATCAAGAACTTATAGGATTTCTGAAAAATTTATAGAAGCTTATAAAAAGAATAATCCTAAGGATGAAATTATCACCTTAGATTTGTACAAGGAAGATATAAATTTCTTACAAGAGGAAGATTTAAAAGATTTATTTTCTACAAATCCAGAGGAAAAGAGAGATCACAGAATCCTCAAATATGCCTATCAGTTTGTAGAGGCAGATAAATATGTGGTTGCATCACCTTTCTGGAACTTGAGTATTCCAGCTATATTAAAGGCTTATATAGATTATATATCTGTTACTGGAATAACCTTCAAGTATACTGATAATGGTCCGGTAGGCCTTTGTAATAATAAGAAATGCCTTCATATCGTTGCTAGGGGTGGAGTGTACGGACAGGGACCTGCTGCTGCTTATGAAATGGGAGATAGATATTTAAGAACTATCTTTGGTTTCTTTGGCATAACAGATTTTACAACTATAGCTGCAGAGGGACTTGATGTTATAGGCAATGATATGGAATCAATTATTCAAAATGCTATTGATGATGCGCAGCAGTTGGCTAGAAGCTTCTAGATCTTTATATAGAATTAGAATGGTTGGAGCAGAAAGTATTTATTAGATCTACAGTGCTATCATTTCCTATTAAAAAAATGTAGGTAGTTTACGTTGAATTTACACGTAACTTCCTACAGATTCTACTTTAGTGTCGTTAGTATCTTATGTTATTCTAGGTCAAGTTCTAACCATTGGGTGGTTCCTTCGCCAAGTTTATACCACCATAATAAATTGTTTGATAATTTGCCACCATTAGTTACCCCAGTATCAATTAAAGATATAATTTTATTCTCTTTAATTGAATACACATCAAGTGAATCCTTAGTTGAATACCAGGCAACATATTTATCATTTATGGTGAAGTTCCAATATTCAGTTCCATTATTTTGAACAACTATCTTAGTTGTTTGCTTTTTATCATCATATATTTTTATTGTTGATCTACCGGAACCCCATACTATATAGGGATAGTTAATGGCTGGAGCAACCACATTCATACCTTCTTCAAGCATCTTTTTGCTATTGTCTTTAGTATTTACTAGAAAAATACTTCCAAAACGTCCTTGCTTTTCAGTATCTATTTTCCCTTTGTCATATACTATCCACTCACCGCTAATAGAAGGATGTCCAAACTCCCCTTCTTTGGCATCTATTTCATCAATGATTTTATAACTATTATTTTTAAGATCATACATTTTTACAATTGCCTTTACAGCATTCTTGGAATCTGCTTCAAAGGTTGACCAAGCAACTTGTTGGTTAGAGGCAGAAATTTTAGGTCCAATCATTGTTGGCACATCGAATGCCGTTGATGATTCGTCTAATTTCCACATATCTACTTGAACTTTTTTTTCAGACTCAGTATCTATGGCATATATAGCCCAATCCCATTTAATCAAATCATTTGATGCCTCAGCGTATACAATCCATTTATCAGTAACCGCTGCACTGTATATATCCTTGTTTTTGGTAGCAGGTATTTCCTTGATGACTTTTTCTCCATTAGCATCTGTGATTAATATTTTATTGTCAGTATCTTCAGTTATTTGTAAGAAAACCTTTTCGTTTTTTGGTAGTACTCCTATAGGATAAGCATCTTTAAATGAATGTACATTTTGCTCGCTTATATTAATTTCTTGTTTTTCATTAATTACTTGCTCTTTATTACTTCCTTGATCTCCATTGATGCTATGCTGAGGTGATTTTGAATTTGGTGAAGATGTTGGAGTTTCTGTTCCACATCCACATGCCATTAAAAAAGTCATTAGAACTATTAATAATACTAATTTTTTCATAATTTATCTCCTAGTTAAATTTGAATTATAAAATGCTACAGCAGAGATTATACAATCTGCTGTAGTAACAAGTGATTACCAAACAATTCCTCTTTCGGCTAATAGAGCTTTCCATTTAGGTAGCTCGAGTGAGTGTACACCATAAGTGCCAGCACGACCATTGAATGGGTCATGATAAACCCCTTTCTTATAACTGTCTGATAAATTAGCACCTGAGTAACCTATTCCAGTTACATAGTGCCAGTAATCCTTACCTGAATTTTCGTATCCAACAAGGTACCCATTTTTTGATGACATATGGGTATCTAAAATAAATGGATGTCCATCTACAGTACAGCCAAGGAATGCAGTCCAAATAGTGGATTGATTTGGTGACCACGTAATATTATAGTAATTTGAGTTAGTATGCTTATTAAGTGCTTTGGCCCAATGATCACCAAAAGGTGTTTGTTTGCCATCAAATTGAAGGTCGTTTTTTAATGTATTTAATGAAATATTCTTGCCCCAGTTTAATAATAGATTATGGGCAGATGTTGGACCACAAGTGTTATTATCCGGTTGGTTTATGTATCCTGATGTACTTAAGGTTTTGCTGTAAGGCACATCAGGGATTGCCATTAAATTATTTGAATTATTTTTACCAACGTTTTTGAAACGTTCTGACATTTTACGAATTTTCTCTTGAGATGCTTTTATAGATTCTTCTGAAGAAGGAATGGCCTTCTGTTCTTCAGTAGACAGATCTGCTGCAAAAACATTAACACCGGTAAGTGATACAATAATTAATGAAAGTGCAATATATTTAGTAGTTTTCTTTATTATAAGTTTGCGATTAAGCATTTCATCACCTCGTTAAGTTTATTTTTTGCAACGTTGCAAATTTATTATACTGTAATTTACATTATATGTGAATAAAGGATATAAAAAAATATAATAAAAGTTTTGTAAAATATTATGGAATACACACATAAATAAAAATGGAGCGTCTAATTAAACTTTTATAAAATAGGTATGATTAATATAATTTCACTCAAATTAAAAAATCATTTTTGAAGATAAAAATACTGCTGACAAAATATATTTGTCAGCAGTATGAAATATCTAAATATAATTTAATCCATCACAAGATGGTAAAAATCATCTGGAAAGTAGAAGTTTTCATTATTAATATATATTTCGTTTAATTCATTATCTAATACATTAGCAGACTTATAACTAGTGACCTCTCTATTGATTCTTTCCATTTTATGATCCAGTTGATTTACCGTTTCTGCTGCTTCTTTAAGGTCTTGCAATAACTTTTCTGGAACCTTCTTGTTATACTTATAGTAAATCTTATGCTCTAGGCTTGCCCAAAAATCCATGCCAATGGTACGAATTTGAACCTCTACACAAACCTCTTCCATTCTGTCAGACATAAAAACTGGTACCTGTAAAATTAAATGAAGGCTTTGATAACCATTAGGTTTTGGATTTTTTATGTAATCCTTAATAGCTAGTACTTTTATATCCTTCTGACTTTGTAACATTTCACTTAATTTATAGATATCAGACACAAAGGAACATATTATACGAATACCAGCAATATCCTGTATATTCTCTTTTATAGAGCTTAAAGAAAGCTCCAAACCTTTTCTATATACTTTTTTTAAGATACTTTCCGGTGTTTTTATTCGAGATTTTACATGTTCAATAGGATTATAATCATGAATATATTGAAATTCCTGCTGTAATATATTAATTTTTGTGTTTACTTCTTCTAAGCCGAATTTATAGGACATCATGAATCTCGTTAGTTCGGTTTTTAGCTTTTTTAACTCTGCAGGGTTCCTTGCTTCCATTTACATCTACTCCGTTTCTAATATATGATTTACAGCTATTGAAAGTAAAGCTTTATTGTTTGTTGAAATCGTTATCTTAAGCTAGAAATCTATATTTATTTACACTGATATATTAATTTATTTATAGAGATAAGTCAAAGGGGGAAAAATTGAGAAAAATGTTGACTATAACCTTAGGGTCTGCCTTATGATTATATGGAGGTGAGGTTATATGTTAATTAATGAAGCAAGCAAGATAACAAACTTAACTAAAAAGGCAATTGAATACTACGTAGAACAAGGCTTAATTTTACCGGTGGTTTTAGACAATGGATATAGGGATTTTAGTGAAAAGGATGTGGAAATCTTAAAAAAGATTTCTGTTTTACGAAGGCTTGGACTTACCGTGGAAGAAATTAAACTTGTTTTTAAGGATGACACAAAGACCACACTGGGAAGGATAGCTTTACAAAGGGAATTAAATTTACAGAGAGAAGAAGCAAAGAAGGCTTTAATTGATAAACTTAGTAAGGAAGAAAATTATGGCGAAATAGATGCTCAATTAAAGGCAATTGAGAATAGTAAAACTATATCAGAAAAATTATTAGAAGCATTTCCAGGATACTATGGCCGATTTGTTTGTCTACATTTTTCAAAGTTTTTGAATGAGCCTATTAGTAGCCATAGTCAGCAATTGGCTTATGATGAGATTATAGAGTTTTTAGATAATGTGCCTCCTATAAATTTTCCAGAAGAAGTCCAAGAATACTTGATAGAGTTTGATACACAGGTTAGCATAGAAAGTATAAGGCAAGTTATAGAGAATACAAAGAAATCTGTTGAAAATCCTGATGAATTCATATCTAAAAATAAGGAAATGATTGATGAATATTTGAAATATAAAGAGTCTGAGGAATATAAAAATTCAGTAGCCCATAAACTTTTAGAAATAATTAGAGAGTTCAATAATACAAGCGGATATTATGATGTATTTATACCGGCTATGAAAAGACTTAGCAGTTCTTATGCTAAATATTATGAAAAACTGGAAGATGCCAATGAGAAACTATTAAAAGCATATCCAGATCTGTCAAGAAACCAGTAAATTCCTCTTGTATCAAGGTTTCAAAACTACCAAACCAATGCCAATTTGTGAGGAAAGCTTAGATTTCCGCATATTTCTCCAGTTATTCTGTTGCAATACAGTTTTACCTATTTTACAATAGGTAGTTATCATGATAGCATTACCATGTAATTGGAAAAGAACCGTCAGGATAATAAGATCATACCTGAAAGGCTTTAATATCTTTTGGGAGGATTGTACAAATGGGAAATAAAAGCGTTAAATTGAGGCAGGAGGTTTACAGGTCTGACGCTTGGAAGATTATTGATTGGCTAGAGGATCATGAAGTCAGCAGGTATTTGAATGAAGATCAAAATGTTACTGAATCTATTAGGCAGGTAATAAATAGAGTTAATCTGCCAATATTAACACCGCTATTTAACCAACAGGGTAGCTTTTTTATTATAACTATAAATGAAGAAGAGCCTATAGGTTTTTTAAGGCTAGTACCTAAGAATAAATCTGTTGAAATAGTGATAGTTATTGGTGACAAGGAAAAGTGGGGTAACGGATTTGGCTCTAATGCTATAAAGGAAGCTTTAAAGAAGGCATTTTTCTCCTGGAGAGCTGAAGAAGTTATTGCTAAAATCAACTTTAAAAATGAAAGATCAATAAGAGTTTTTAATAAAGTAGGTTTTAGAGAAGATAAGCGGTTAGCTAAAGAAATGCAATATGCCATGTCTATGGATGAGTTTTTAAAGCTTGCAGCATAAGTATATAAAAAACACTGGATACCTTTAAGGTGTCTAGTGTTTTTATTTATTAATTTAATAAGAATTATAAAAAGTGCTGATGATACTATAACTTTAATCATCAACACTATTTTATTGGTGCAAGATTTAAAGAAATAGTAGCAAGCTAACAGCCATTACTACCATACCAGCAACAAGCCCATAGATAGAAAGATGATGTTCGCCATATTCTCTGGCGGATGGTAGTAGCTCGTCAAGAGATATAAATACCATAATACCAGCAATTGTTGCAAAGATTATGCCAAACATAAGATCATTGATAAAAGGCATTAATATTAAGTAACCTATGAAAGCTCCTACTGGTTCTGATAATCCTGATATGAAAGAGTAAAAGAAAGCCTTCTTTCTATCGCCTGTAGCATAGAAAACCGGTACAGATACAGCTATTCCTTCTGGTATGTTATGAATAGCTATAGCTACAGCTATTGGTATAGCGATGGTTGGTTGCTGTAAAGCAGAAACAAATGTTGCTAAACCTTCAGGAAAGTTGTGAATTGCAATAGCTAAAGCTGTGAATAAGCCAGTTCTTAGTAACTTAGAATTTGAAGGTTGCTTTTTTGAGTCAATATCTTCTATTTTATGAACGTCGTGAGGATTTTCACCACTAGGTACTAGATTATCAATAAGGGCAATGAGAAGCATTCCTGCAAAGAAAGATATAACAGTTACCCAGGAACCTTTCTTTAGTCCTAGTTCAGCAGTAAGTGAATTTTGAGCTTGACTGAAAAGTTCTATCATAGATACATAAATCATTACACCGGCAGAAAATCCAAGACTTACTGATAAAAATTTAGTGTTGGTTTTCTTAGTAAAAAAAGCAAGGGAGCTTCCAATACCTGTAGACAAACCAGCTAATATAGTTAAACTAAATGCAAAAAGTACGTTATTCATATTTGTCCTCCCTCCAATATTATTCGTATATTTATTATAGCACTTTTGTTATATATCTATCTAAAGAGTTAACTTTATTAAAAATCTAAGTATAACAAGTACTAATTTGAATAATAATATTTATCAATTAATAATTATTATCTATATTATAGCTATTAGTATATTTTTTGTCAATTATTATGAGGTTAGTTTAAAGGGAAGATAAAAGAAAATTATTTTTAGTGAAAAATAATAATTTTAAAGCAAATATCCATTACAAATCAGGTAATATATGGTATAATTTTTAATAAGAAGTCATAAGTATATAGATTTGGGGATGAGAGATATGATGGGAGAGGCTAAAAAAAGTATAATAGCAATTTTGTTTTTTACTTTAATATTAGGAGGATGTAAGTGGAAGTCTCAAGAAACTGTAGCAGTGAATAAGAGCGAAAAAGTTACTACATCTGTCGGTGAGCAAAAGAATGAAAATTCTAGTAATCAATCTTCACAGAAGCCAGAGGAACAGACTGTAGATGAAAGTGATAAAAATAATCATGAATCTAGTAATAAGGATCCCCTTGATAATAAAGATAAGAAGAATGAAGTGGTTCCCGCTGTATCTGTTAATGTTTCTAGTTTAAATGCGGACAGAAGAGGCTGGTCCTGGTTATATTCACCTACAGAAGCAAAGGAGCTGCTAAATAAGTATCAGGGATACGCCGATGATGGAACATCGAATAAATATATATATTTAACCTTTGATGAAGGATATGAGAATGGTTATACTACAAGTATATTAGACACCTTGAAGGCTAATGATGTAAAAGCGGCCTTCTTTATAACAGGAGCTTATGTGGAGGGCTCGTATAATGGTACTAAAAATGTGGAATTGCTTAAGAGGATGGTAAATGAAGGGCATATATTAGGTAATCATTCAGTGAACCATAAGTCTATGCCCTCTATAAAGGATGAAGAAGAATTTAAGAAAGAGATACTAGGAGTGGAAGAAGCTATAAATGCTATTCCTGGTTTAAAAATGTCTAAATATTTTAGACCACCTATGGGAGATTTTAGTGAGCTATCCTTGTATTACACTCAAAAGTTGGGGTATAAGTCCATATTCTTTTCTTTTGCATACAAGGATTATGATGTTAATCATCAGCCCAATCCGGAAAAGTCCAAGCAAATGGTACTGGAAAAAACTAAGCCAGGTTCCATTGTATTGTTACACCCACAATCAAAAACTAATGCTGAAATATTGGACAGCCTTATTAAGGAATGGAAGGCTAGAGGTTTTGAATTTAAAACCTTAGATGAGCTCCCAGAGAAGGGGATATAAAAGTATTAATTAAGTAATATATTTGAAAAGAGAGATTCAGTGAAGGATCTCTTTTTTTATTGGGCAGAAATTTTAAGTTTTAATAAGTATTAGAGTTGCGGTGGATTTTTTAATATTTTATGTACTGAAAAGAAATAAAATATTAAGGTTAAGCTTGAAGGTAATAAATGTATATTTAGCCACATAAGAAGTAATACAATAATAAAGTTTATCTATCTGTGTGGCTAGGAGGGGAGTAATTGGACTATAGCAAGGAGGAAAAATTTTTAACTAAATTATTAAAACAATATAGAAAAGAGCTAGATAGATTTATAAATAATGATAAAAACTATGAACAAGGAAATATTAGTGAATTTTACAGAAAGATACTAGAAAGAACATTAGTAATTCAAAATATAGAATCAAGAATAGAAATGTGTAAAAAAAGAACTGGCTAAAAAGTTAGGACAATAAGGTATCTATAATTGCTTTAAATATAAAATTAGCAATTTGATATGCTTGATGGGAGCCTGTATAATTGAAAGGTGAAATTTTTTAAGGGAAGTTTAAGTATCAGGCAAGGGGAGTAGACACATGTTTATAGAAGAAGTAGGATTAAAGGTTATAACAGGCCCAATGTTTAGTGAAAAAAGCGGGGAGCTTATACATTCTCTCAATATAGCAGAGGCCTATGAAGGTAAAAGGGTTATAGTATTTAAGCCAGATATCGAGGTTAGAGATGGGAAAGGACGGGTGGCTTCTAGAACTGGTCTTGAAAGACCGGCAAAGGAATTACCTCAGTGCATCACAGATGAGGTAATAAATTATACTAAGGAACTTATTAAAGATTATGATGTTATTGGTTTTGATGAAGCTCAATTTTTTACTGGTAAAATCCTTGAGCTAATACAGTCTATGATTTTTTCAAAGAGAGTTATAGTAGCTGGATTAAATATGGACTATGAGGGAATTCCCTTTGGAAAAATGGGGGATATTATGGCGATGGCCGATGAGGTAGAACATCTTTATCCTATTTGTGCTTGCTGTAAAAAAAGACGTGCTATTTTTAGTCAAAGGCTTAGCAATGGTGAGCCGGTAAAAATAAAAGGTCAAACTATACAGCAGGGTGACAAAGAAAGTTATGAACCTAGATGCAGAATATGCTTTGTACCACCGGTAGAATAGATTTATAGAAAAGTGGCTTTTTATAGCCACTTTTTTTAAATAGTCTAGAAAGGTGTAATTGGTGGAGCAGCAGTTCCTTCAGATAGGCCTATGTTCTTTTGCAAAGCATCTGTAAGTATCAAGGCACCTATTTGGCTTATGATTGCCCCTAAAATCACTTGCTGATCTAAAGAAAGATTATACGGATCAAGATCTTTATTTTTAGCATCTTCCGAAGCAGACCAAAGAGCTGCAACTATTGCAAATATGCCACCAACTAATTTAATATTAGCAGCTAACAAACTAAGACGGTCGCTTTTGGTAAATACATTGATAGCATCTCCTATAAAAAAGAGAAAATCTGAAAATTCAACTAGTTGATCTATATCGGTTTCTTTGCTATTTTTAGATTGGGAGGTATTATTATACTTTGTGCTCTTAAAAGAAAACTCCATGGTATTGCCCCCTTATACTATAGTATAGTAGCAGTCTTTTGTAAAAGTTACATTAAGTCTTGAATATATATAGCAAATAAGGATAAAATGAAGAGAGAGTTAGGAATACATTTACCGTATAAAGAAATTGGGGGATTTTATGTCAAAGAAGAAGAGTGGGCAAAAAAATAATAAGGAAGCATTGAAAAATAATATAAAAGTAAAAGAAAAGACAATTAACAATTCTAAGAAATGGGCTATATTCTATAAGGATAAGGCTTGGGCCTTCTTGCTAGCTTTAGTGGCAGGGTTAAGTGTCCTTTATAGCTTTATATACTATTATTTTTTCAGTGAATCTAAGGTCACTGAAATTGTGAATGAGCAGCTTACAGAAGAGATGTCAGAGGCTATTGTAAATAATTCTAAATCCTTTGGATCCGCTTTTAAAATATCCATTATGGCTATGTTAACGGCTTTGATAACAGTACTTATTTTATCTGGCCTTTACTATATTTTAGTGGTAACTTTACGAGGAGAAATAAAGTTTAAGCAAATGCTGACAATTTACTCTGGGGCCTATATTATTACTATCTTAGGAGAGCTTGTTATAGAGGTATTTGGTAAGCTTACTAACAGCTCCTTTATGGCTGGTAGTGATCCTTATGTAAAAGTTCTATTTAATCAATTTAATCCATTTGAAATTTTAAGCCTTGTATTTATCTTTTATGGCATTAAGGCCTTTACAAGGATGAGCAATAAAAAGATTATTACCACTATAATTATAGTGGTTGCGGGAACACTTTTATTTAATATGATTAGGGTGTCCATTTCTCAAAGTCTTTCGGCTATATAAAATATAAAAGGCTTTTCTCAATATAATAGTTGAGAAAAAGCCTTTTTATAATTTTTACTTATAATTCTTAGAAATATCCTGCCAATTAACTACATTCCACCAGTTATCAATGTAATCTCCACGTTTGTTTTGATATTTTAAATAATAAGCGTGTTCCCAAAGATCTAAACCTAAAATAGGCTTAATGCCAATCATTATTGGACTATCCTGATTAGGGGTGGTAAGTATTTTTAAGTTTCCAGCAGAATCCTTTATTAACCAAGCCCAACCGCTACCAAATCTATTTAAAGCTGCTTCCTTGAATTCCTTTTTAAAGTTATCAAAGGAACCAAAGGCTTTGTCGATATCCTCCTTTAGCTTGCCGGTGGGACCAGTTCCTTTGTTCTTTCCCATAAAGGTCCAAAACAAAGAATGGTTATAATGGCCTCCGCCGTTGTTTCTAATTTCTTCTCTAATTTCCTTAGGCACTTTATTTAGATCTGACAGTAATTCTTCGATGGTTTTGCCTTTGAGCTCAGGATATTTATTTACAGCATCATTTAGTTTTTCCACATAGGCTGCATGATGGCCAGTGTGGTGAATTTTCATGGTTTGAGCATCTATGTAAGGCTCAAGAGCATCATAGCTATAAGGTAGATCTGGAAGTTTAAAAGGGCCTGTGGTTTCAAAGGCTTTAGCTGGCCTAGGCGTGGTAATTAAAGTAGCGGATAAAAGTACTGATAATAATTTAAGTAATTTTTTCATTGAAATTCTCCTCTCGAAATCTTTTGTGTATAGTTACAAATATAGTTATTCCGTAGAAGAGAAAAATTTATGCTATTTTATAAATTGCCCTTTAATCCTATAGCTTCAGCTGCTTTTTTCATGCCATTTATAGTTTCTTTAATAACATCATCTAATTCCATACCTAGTCTTTCTGCACCCTTAATTATAACTTCTCTATTTACACCAGCAGCAAAGCTCTTTTGTTTCCATTTCTTCTTAACAGATTTAACTTCTAAATCAAGAATGCTTTTACTTGGACGCATTAGGCATACTGCAGTAATAAGACCTGTTAGCTCATCGATGGTGTAAAGAACCTTTTCTAAATTGCTTATTGGTTTCACATCGTTGACAAGCTCGTAGCCATGACTTTGAATTGCACGAATATATTCCTCTGGCCAGTTTTCTGCTTCTAAAATTTCTCTAACCTTAAAGCAGTGTTGGTCTGGATACATTTCGTAATCAAGATCATGGACAAGACCTATGATTCCCCACTTATCTGGATCTTCATTGTAAAGACCTGCAAAATGACGCATTGCTGCTTCTACAGCTAACCCGTGAGTTATTAAACTTTCGCTTTTATTATATTTTTTTAAAAGTTCCAAGGCTTCCTCTCTAGTAGGCATCTTTATCATCCTTTCTAATAAAAAATAAAACCAACTAAACATATAAGTTAATTAAGATATTAGTAATTTTATCTAATATTGTCAAGGGTTCACCTTAGAAAACTGTTGTAAAAAATATATTAATTATTTTAAAAATAAACTATAAGTTTTAAATATAAGCTATAATATGTATAAAACATTTTTATTTTTTAATCCTATATGTGAGAAATATGTACTAACGGCTCTGTAGACTAGAACTATTATGTAGAAAGGAAGAAGAACAAATGAAAGTGGATAAAAAATCTAGGAAGCCATTTATATTTTATTATATTGTTGCATTGATTATTATAGCTATTCTAAATATATTTGTCTTTCCTTCAGTTTTGAAGGGTAAAGTTAAAGAAGTAGACTATAGCAGTTTTTTATCAAAAGTTGAAAGTGGAGAAGTTAAAAAGGTAGAGGTAGAGGATAATCAAATTGGATTTACTGTAGAGGAAAATGGAAGAGAGGTTACTTATGTGACAGGACGTATGGATGATCCTCAATTGGTAGAGCGTTTATACAAGGCAAATGTTGAATTTTCTAGGGTTATTCCAGAAGAAATTTCACCAATTATGGAGATTCTAATATCTTGGATTATTCCAATGGTTGCTTTCTTTATAATAGGTCTTTTCTTTATGAAGATAATGCAGAATAAAATGGGTGGAAACACTATGTCCTTTGGTAAAAGTAATGCAAAGGTGTATGTTGAAGCTCAAACAGGCATAACCTTTGCAGATGTAGCAGGACAGGATGAGGCTAAGGAAGCTTTACAAGAAATTGTAGATTTTCTTCACAATCCTAAAAAGTATAAAGATATTGGTGCTAAGGTTCCAAAGGGGGCTTTATTAGTAGGACCTCCTGGAACAGGAAAGACTCTTTTGGCTAAGGCTGTAGCAGGAGAATCTAGAGTGCCTTTTTTTCAATTTCAGGTTCTGAGTTTGTAGAAATGTTTGTAGGTATGGGAGCGGCAAGAGTAAGGGATTTATTCAAGCAAGCTCAAGCAAAGGCTCCTTGTATTGTCTTTATCGATGAAATTGATACTATAGGAAAAAGCAGAAATTCTGGCGGTGTAGGAGGAAATGACGAAAGGGAACAGACCTTAAATCAGCTCTTAACAGAGATGGATGGTTTTGATGCGGATAAGGGTGTTGTAATATTGGCAGCTACTAATAGGCCAGATACTTTAGATAAGGCCTTACTAAGACCCGGTAGATTTGACAGAAGAATTCCTGTAGAATTGCCAGACTTAGTTGGTCGTGAATCAATTTTAAAGGTACATGCTAAAAAGGTTGTTTTAGGTGAAGATATAGATTTTAATGTTATTGCTAGAGCAACCCCAGGAGCCTCTGGAGCAGATTTGGCAAACATTATTAACGAAGCAGCCCTTAGAGCAGTAAGGCTTGGACGTAATCATGTACTTCAAACAGATTTAGAAGAATCGGTAGAGGTTGTAATAGCAGGATATCAAAGAAAAAATGCGGTGATTTCTAAGGAAGATAAGGAAATTATAGCTTATCACGAAATAGGACATGCATTGGTGGCAGCAAAACAGAGCCATTCAGCACCGGTGCATAAGATAACAATCATACCTAGAACCTCAGGGGCCTTAGGTTACACCATGCAGGTTGAAGAAGGAGAGTAGGTTCTTATGAATAAGAATCAAATTCTGGATAAGATAACAACCTATATGGGGGGAAGAGCTGCAGAGGAAATTATATTTAATAGTATTACTTCTGGTGCTTCCAATGATATTGAACAGGCTACAAAACTTGCTAGAGCAATGGTTACAAGGTACGGTATGAATGAAGAATTTGATATGATGGCTTTAGAAACAGTTACTAATCAATATTTAGGAGGGGATACTTCATTACTAGTATCTGCTGAAACAGCTTCTAAGATTGATGAAGAAGTGCTTAAGATAATTAAGAGCTGTCACAATAAGGCTAAGGAAATACTAGAAGAGAATAAGGAAAAACTACATGAATTATCTAAATACCTAATAGAAAAAGAAACCATAACAGGAGAAGAGTTTATGTCTATTCTAGAATAATTATTTTGGTTATCATAGTATAAGTGTTCTTCTGCTTGATAAAAACCTCTGTTTAATTTTAATAAGCAGAGGTTTTTATATGACTTAATTCAATGATAGTACTAGAAGTTAAAAACTGTTATAGAAGAATATTATAACCAACTATTTGTTTTATGTATTAACACCTCTTTTACAAAATTAAGTATAATACAACTATAAATAATCCTTATGTACATAAGCTGTAGTGGCAGTCTGCCCTATTTAATGAAGGAGTATATATAAAACTAGGGGGAATTTTATGAGTTGGCAGGGAGTTATACAAAGATCTGAAGATATTTATAAAACACATTCTGTTCCTGCTACTTACTGTGCTGGACATCCAATTGGCATCATTGCAGTAGATATAGAATATCCAAAACTGCCTGGCAATGTAGCAAATGCTACCACTTTTGATTTTCCTGTATTATATAAAAAGGTAAAGTTTGATATTGAGCTTTTATTTGTAGGTTCACCAGAAATAGAAGATCAAATAATTTCTGCAGCAAAGGAATTGGAGGAGGAAGGAGTACGAGCCATAGTAGGTGCTTGTGGTTATTTTGCACACTTTCAAAAGCAGGTAGCAGAGGCGGTAAAGGTACCAGTATTTTTATCTAGTCTATGTCAAATTCCTTTGATTAAGCTTGGCTTAAATCCACATCAAAAGATAGCAGTGTTTGCTGCCAGTGGAGAGGATTTAAATGATACCTTGCTTCATAAGGTTGGGGCAGATTCAAAGGATTGCATAGTTGAGAATGTTGGAAAACTAGAAAGCTTTGCTCCAATTCGCTGGGGAAAAACAGAATTGGACAATGACCGTTTGACAAAGGACCTAGTAAAGTTGTCACAGAAACTGATTATTGAACATCCAGAGATAGGTGCAATTCTTCTAGAATGTAGTGATCTTCCACCTTATGCCTGTGATATTCAAGGAGCAACGGGACTTCCAGTTTTTGATTTCATTACCCTTATAAATTGGGTAAAGCAGGCGGTAGTGCAGAAGAGATATTTTGGATACTTTTAAGTACCTTGTAATAATTCCACTGGATATAGTACAATTAGCTATATATTATTGATATCTATAATCCAGTAAAGGCGGAATTATTATGGAAAGCAAAAGTGTAACCTTAATAACGGGAGCTTCTAGCGGTATAGGCTATGAGATGGCAAGGGTTTTTGCAAGAAATAAGCATGATCTTGTGTTAGTTGCAAGGCAGGAAGAGGCCCTTAAAAAATTGGCTGATAAGCTTATAAAAGATTATGGAGTGAAAGTGTATTTAATTCCTACAGATCTAGCCAATCCTCAGGCTGCTAGTGAATTATACAATAAGGTAAATAAGCTAGAACTAGAGGTGGATACACTTGTAAATAATGCAGGTTTTGGCTATGTTGGTTTATTTTATAAAGAAGAATTATACAAGGATACAGATATGATCCAAGTAAATATAAGGGCCTTAACAGAGCTTACTAAGCTTTTTTCTAAGGATATGGTTAATAAGAAGAGGGGATTTATATTAAATGTTGCTTCTACTGGTGCCTATCACCCAGGGCCCTATACAGCAGTTTATTATGCTACAAAGGCTTATGTTTTATCCTTTACGGAGGCTATAGCAAAGGAATTGAAGCCATATAACATTGTAGTAACAGCTTTGTGCCCAGGAGCTACAAAAACAAACTTCTCTAAGAGAGCAGGGAGGAGAGATAATAAGGCGGCTATGTCTCCGGAAAAGGTTGCAGAAGCAGGATACAAGGCTCTTATGAAAAAGAAAACAGTGGTGGTTCCGGGAATAGCTAATAAGCTGTTAGTAAAAATACCCAGAACATTGGTAAAAGAGTTTGTAGGTAGGTATCAGAGAAGATTAGCGGCGAAATAAATTTTTATATCTACAGTTAAAAAAGGGATGGGGCAATCAGCTTTAAGCAGACACCGTATAGGTGTTTGCTTTTTTTAATACCTTATTTGGTGCAAAAACCACTTTATAGTCTTGTTGTAAATAGATAATTTCTATTAAATTGGAAGCATATTTAACATTATTCTTGATAATATATGCTGTAATACATATTATTGACAAAAAACTACCACATATTATCATTAATGTATAAATTATAATATATTAGATTGGGAAAGGTAATTTTAATATGAAGAAGTTTATAAATAAAAATGTGTTATTACTAACACAGGGGCAATTTATATCATTTTTAGGAGATGCAATTTTTGATTTTGCAATGAGTATTTGGATTCTTGACAAAACAGGTTCAACTTTCCTCATGGGATTAACTATGGCACTACTAAATATTCCTTATCTATTATTAGCACCAATTGCTGGTGTGTTTTCAGACAAACATAATAAAAAAGTTATATTGATAACAGCTGATTTACTAAGAGGAATATTATGTTTTTTTATGATGTGGTACATAATGGTTTATGGTTTTAGTATTCTTGTTGTTTTACCGTGTAGTTTATTAATTGGATGTATATCACCATTCTTTGGTGTTACTATCAATAGTTTACCACCAATGATAGTTGGAAAAGACGATATTATTAAAGTCAATTCTTTGTTTTCAATTTGTACAAGCCTATCAAATATAGTGGGAAGAAGTTCTTCTACTTTTTTATATTATTATTATGGTATAGAAATAGTCTTATTGATAAATGGAATATCTTTTATTACTACAGGAATTTTAGAAATGTTTATTACTTTAAAAAATGAAGTAAAAACCAAATTGAACGAGCGTACAGGCTTGTTTATGCAATACAAAATAGCCTTTCAACAAGCAAAGGAATATAAAGGACTACCAACTATACTTACATATATTACGGCCTTTATATTTTTATATCAAATGAGTTTAACCTTGATAATTGTTTTGTTTAATGAAGATTCAAGTCTTGGTGTATTGTGGCTTGGTATTGTTTCTGTAGCTTTAATGGCTGGAATGTTTTGTGTTTCTATACTTTTAATGATTGTAAAGTTTAAACAGGACACATTATTAAAAGTGCTCATTATTTCAGGAAGAATTAGTTTCTTCATATTGATTCCCTTTGCTTTTATAAAAAAAATTTATTGGTTATCTTCTATAGCTTTTATTTTTGGCATGGCATTTAACTTTATTTTGACAATGCTTCAGTCAACTATACAAAGAAATGTAAGTGAGGATTCTTTAGGAAAGATTATGGGATTAGTAATTCTATCAACACAAGGAGTAGCACCTTTAGGAACTTTTGTTGCAGGTGTAATTGGTGAACTTGGGAATATACCACTGTTATTAACTTTATTATTAATAATTATATTCATATCTTTTTGTACATTCAGCAGTAAAATAAAGTCAATGGAGTTTGTTACTGGGGATGGTGGAATTCCGGGGTTAAATAATTAAATTTTTACAATATAATTTAGTAATTATAAAAAGGATATTGTGATTTAGAGGTGAGTAATTTGGAAGAAATTAATAATAGGAAGGACAACATACAAGACATTTATAATTTGACAAGTATGCAAGAGGGAATGCTTTTTTATACTATATTAAAGGAAAATGTGAAGGTATACAATGAGTTTGTTAGTATAACTGTAAAGGGAATTATCGATAAAGAAAAGCTGAAAGAGTCTTTTGAAGATATGATAAAAAGACATGATGTTTTAAGGACATCATTTGCATATAAGAAATTAAAGAGACCTAAGCAGGTAGTTCTTAGAAATAAGCAAGGTGAATTTAATTATGTAGACATATCAAACTTAGATGAAGAGCAAGCAAAAATATATTTAGAAAATTACATGAATAGTCAACTTGAAAGAGGATTTGATTTAGAAAAGGAAGCTTTAATCAGATTGACACTAATGAAGATAGATAAGTTAAAGTGCGTAATAATGCTAAATTTCCATCATATTATCATGGATGGATGGTCTATGACAAATGTATTAGGAGAATTGTTTTTAGGCTATTACCAAATTCAAAAGTATGGAAAGATAAAAATAAATAAGCCTAATCAGTTTAAACAATATGTAGGTTGGCTTCAAAATAATTATGACTATGAAGGATCCATTAAGTATTGGACTAATGAACTTAATGATATTAATAAAGTTACTAAGCTTTCAACTAATGAAATAAGTAATAATTATATCTTTGAAGATTATGTTGAAAAAATTGATGAGAGAATGACAGAAAAACTTATTGAATTTGCAGCACAGAAGAATGTGACTCTTAATATTATTCTTCAAGTAGCTTGGATACTCACACTGTCAAAGCTTACTAAAAGCGATGATGTTGTTTTTGGTAGCGTAGTATCTGGAAGAGATGTTGAAATTGAGGACATAGAGAAAATGGTAGGGCTTTTTATCAACACGCTACCGATGAGGATTAACAATATAAGTAAAAAGAGTATTTCAGAATTGATAAATACAGTTCAAGAAAAGCAAGTAGAATTAATAAAACATGGACATACTGCTCTTTCTGATATACAAAAACTAACTAGTTTTGGCAGTAAACTATTTGATCATATATTTATATTTGAAAATTATCCATCTGTAACTAGTTTATTGGAAGATGAAGTTAAAGAGTTAGGATTAGAATTTGAGGATGGTTTCATTTTAGAAGAAAATAATTATCCTGTAGCTATAGTAGTAACTCCAAATAAAGAAATAGAATTCAAAATAAAATATAATACTACCTATATATCTTTGAAAGATTTGATGAATATATTTCAAACTTACAAGAGTATACTTACAAACATATTGATAGGAGAAGAAGCAAATAATATTCTAATGGAAGAAACTATAAATATGGATAGATTTGAAAATGATTTCAATAATACAAAGGTTGACTTTGGGCCTCAAAGAACTATAGTAGATTTGTTTATTGAATCAGTGCACAAAAATCCTAATAAGATAGCTATATTTGATGGAGATCATCAAATTTCTTATGGTGAGCTTAACAGACAATCGGACATATTAGCCAATTATCTAAAGTATAATATAGGAGTTTCTAAAGGAGAATATATTTTACTTACAGCAAATAGGGAATATAAGACTATAATCTGGATATTAGCTATTTTAAAGGCTGGAGCTGCCTATATTCCTATTGATAAGAACATTCCTTTAGAGAGATTACGAAATATTATAGTTGATAGCAAGGCAAAATATATAATTACTGATGAAAAATATGAGTTTGAGGACCTTTGTATCATAGAAAAAAGAAATACAGATGTATCAATAAATTCTGAAAGTATAAATGAGTCAGAGCTCGATTCGATTGTTTATATAATTTATACATCAGGAACCACTGGTAAGCCAAAGGGTGTAGGAATTTCAAATTCCAATCTCTTTAATTATCTTATTTGGGCAAAGGATATGTATATTAAGAATGAAGAGAATGTTAATATGCCAGTATTCACTTCATTATCTTTTGACTTATCAGTAACTTCAATATTCTTACCATTAGTATCCGGCAATAGTATGTACATTTTCTCTGAAGAATATGATTTGCTTGATGTATGTAATCAAATAATAAAGAAAAGGGATATTAATTTAATTAAGTTGACACCAGCTCATTTAAACATATTTTCTAGTTTAATCAAGGATAAAGATCATGGAATAAAGAGATTTATTGTTGGAGGAGAACAGTTATATACTGATTTAGCAAAAAAGTGTGTGAAAATTCGAAATATAAGTTAGAAATATACAATGAATACGGACCTACAGAAGCTACTGTAGGATGCATAACTCATTTATTTAATATAAATGAGGACATAGGTACTGTAGTACCAATTGGAATACCAATAGCCAATACTAAGTTATATATACTAAATGAAAAAATGGAGCAGGTTATAGATGAGGAACCTGGAGAATTGTATATTGGTGGACAAGGGGTAGCCAAAGGGTACATAAACAATCCTAAAATGACAGAAGAAAGGTTTGTACAAAGTCCTTTTGATAAAGAGGAAAAGTTATATAAAACTGGTGATATGGTAAGATTTAATAAAAATAAAAAGATGGAGTTTATTGAACGTATTGATAATCAGATCAAATATAATGGCTATAGAATTGAGTTGGATGAAGTTCGTAGTGCTATAATGAGTAATCCGATTATAAGGGATGCATATCCTTTTGTATACAGGGATGATATAAATAATACTCACTTTGTTGCATTTTATATAAGTGAAAGTGAAATTGAACAAGCAGAGATTAAAGAATGGTTAGAAAAGATTATACCAAAATATATGATTCCTAATAATATTATAAGAGTTGATTCTTTTCCTTTAACTTTGAATGGCAAGATAGATAAAAGTAAACTTATAGAGTTATATGAAAAGAAATCACAACATAAGTTTGAAGCGCCAAGAAATGAAATTGAGAAGGTGCTTGTTGAAGCATATAAAACTGTATTAAAGCGAGAACAAGTAAGCATATATGATAACTTTTTTGAAATGGGTGGAGATTCTATAAAAGCTATTCAGATAATTGCATTACTTTCAGACTATGACATAAGAATAAAAGATATAATGGATTTTCCAAGAATTGTAGATTTAAGCAGTAAAATATCTAAGAATATCATGCAGATTAGTCAAGATGCTGTAACTGGTAAAGTGCCACTGACTCCTCCGCAAATTTATTTGAAAGAATTAACTAATGTTGATAGCATTAATCACTTTAACCAATCTATGTTTATTAAATCTAACATAAAACTTGATAAAGATTTAATTAGAGAAACCCTAAAAAATCTAATTGTTCATCATGATGCGCTTAGAATGAAATATGAATATGGAAGTGACTTTTCTATAAATGGAGATATTGACGAGTATGATGTTGATGTTAAAGAGTATCACTGTACACAATCTAACATTTATGAATATAAGAATGAAATTCAGAAGTCATTTGATTTAGCTAAAGGACCATTGATAAATGCTGCACATTTTATAGTTGAGGATACATCTTACGTTCTCATAGTAATGCATCATTGGATATGTGATGGCGTGTCACAAAGAATCATTTTTGATGATTTTACGGCTATATATAACCAGCTTCTTAATAATGAAAAAGTTAATTTGCCTAAGAAAACACATAGCTTCAAAAAATGGAGCGAAGAACTTTATAAATACTCCCAAAGTGAAGAATTTATGAAAGAAAAGGAGTATTGGAAAGCTCTAGAGGAAAGCTCAAAGGACATAAAATTCAAAAGTGACTCAAAAGATATATATAAGTTCAAGGATATGAGAAGAGAAGAGTTTTATCTGGAGTCAAATATTACAGAAGCTCTTACTAAGAGATTACCAGCTAGATACGGTGTTGAAATAAATGAAATACTATTGGCTCCATTGATTAAAGCCTTCAAAAAAATATATTTTGGAAGATGTAAAAAAATGAAGATTTTTCTTGAAAGTCACGGTAGGCAAGGTGAAGTTCTAGGGTTAAATGTAAACAGAACTATAGGCTGGTTTACTGCTTTGTATCCAATAGTTATAGAGGATAACATTATAAAAGGACCTTTAGACATAAATAATATAAAGTTAATACGTGAAAAGCTAAAGGAAACACCAAACAGTGGAATAGGATATTCTATATTAGAAAAGCTTACTCCTGATGATATGAAAGAAGATATTGAATTTACAAGAAAAGGTGACATATTGTTTAATCACATGGGATCTTTTAGTGAGCTTAATGATAATCTACACTTTTCCTTAGTTTTAGATGAAAATGGGGAAGAGGTTGGTAAGGAAGTTTGCTTACAATTCCCTATAGTAATTAATTCTGTTCTTAAAGATAATAAGCTCTATTTCAGCGTAAACTATAATAGTTGTTTATTTAAAGAAAGAAAAATGAGAAGGATTTTGTCAGAGTATAGAAAGTTACTTATTAAAGCATCTAATATTACACTTGAGGAAGGACTTGAGAACAGAATTTTACGAGAAATTGAGAATTATAAGGACAAAAACTCTAATGATATTGCCACTATAATTAATCCAAAAGGTAAGAATAAAGTTTTTGTTTTTCCTCCAGCTATGCTTAAAATTGCATATATGGCCCTTTTTGAATCTTTATTTAAGAACTTTCCAGAATATCAGTTCCATATAATGCATCTTCTTAAGGTTGATGGTATGGACGAGGAATATTGTAAATATATTATGGAACAAAAGGACAACTCTAAAATTGTATTATTGGGATATTCAGGAGGGGCTAACATAGCTTTTGATACCGCATTGTGTATGGAGAAACAAGGATTAAGAGCTAATTCAATAATAATGCTTGATGGGTATAAGTGGCAGGAAGGTGTGCAATATACTACTATTAATAAGGATAGTATAGATGAAATGTTGCAGAACTTCATAGAAGAATCAAACCTAGATAAAAGTATAATGGAAAATGACTCAGTTAAAGAGCTTATAAATAAGGAAAGAGATAATTTCCTTACGGAGGCAAAGCTTTATCAAGATTATTGTCAGGCTAATAAGGATAAATTTTTAGTATTAAACGGTACTAATATTTATAATTTGCTTTCTGAAGATAAGGTAGAGCATGACAAAGATACAAGGTTAGCTTGGAAGCATAGCACTACTGGAACCGTTGAGTTGTTTTACGGTAAAGGTGGACATATTAGTATGCTCAATAATGATGATTATCTGAAGGAAAATATTGAAACTATTGAAAGTTTATTAAATAAGAGTTTTTTAAGTAATCAAGTAGTATTGGAGCTTAAGGATATTCGTAAATCTTATGGAATTAAGGAATCAAAGAATGAAATTTTAAAAGATATTAACTTCAGGTTAAAAGCTGGTGAATTTGTTGTGCTTTTAGGACCATCAGGATCAGGAAAATCAACACTACTAAATATAATGAGTTCCCTTGAAAAGCCTGATAGTGGAAGTGTTCTATACTTTGATGAGGATATTACTAACTTTAGTAAAAAGAAGATATTAGAGTTAAGGCGAAAACATATAGGCTTTGTATTTCAAGCTTATCATCTTCTTGGCAATCTCACAGTAAGGGAAAATGTAGAAATAGGTGCTCATCTAACTGATGGTGATGTGGATGTAGATGAAATTATAGAAAAGGTAAAGTTAGGTAAACAGAAAAATAAATTTCCATATCAATTATCTGGCGGAGAGCAGCAACGTGTAGCAATAGCAAGAGCTGTAGCTAAAAAATCTACTGTGTTATTCTGCGACGAGCCCACTGGAGCTCTTGATACTAAGACGGGCCAAATAGTATTAAGTTTATTGCAGCATATGCAGAAAACAATGAATATAGCTATAGTCCTTGTTACCCATAATCCACAGGTAGCTGAGATTGCAGATAGAGTAATACGACTTTTGGATGGAGAGATTATATCAGAAGAAGTTAATGAAAATCCAAAGCTAGTAGAAAAGGTTGTGTGGAAGTAATGAGAAATCTGATCAAAAATAATATAAGATTACTTTTAAAGAATAAGTTACAACTAATATTACTTTTGCTGTTGTCAGCTATACTGGGATTTTTATTCACATATTTATATTATGGTAATGTTCCAATCCAAAATTCATATAAAGAGGATTTAAAAGCTACTAAGGTGGAAGAGTTTAGAATACTTCCTAAAGCAAATATAGCTGAACTTGAAGATAAGTATGATTTTAGTGCGGAATTATTCCGAAGAAAGTATGTGCAAGAAGGCCAAAATACATTTTATATTAGTGTTCCAATGACTAATATAAATAAATATTATGTGGTAGAAGGAAAGGATGATATACAGGGAAGCAACATTTTGCTTTCCCTGCAATTTGCTAAAAAAAATAACATTAAGATTAATGACAAAATTGTGATATCAAATTCAGATTATACAGTTTCAGGGCTATATTATCAGCCTTCAGAATCATTAATATTTAATTCACAGTATGCATCCACAGTTTCCACAACTAAAAATGCAGGTGTGCTGATGAATAAAGATAATTTTGAGTCTCTCAGTGGAAATGAGGATAAGATATATGTGGCAAGATTCAATAAGAATTTAGATAAGACTGAGTTTGATAGCAAGATAAAGGATATGATGAATGATGATGACATAAGTTTAGTAGAAAGTAGCAAGAATCTTCAAAGCTTTAACACATTGCTTTCTAATTTTCAGACAAGCTTATCTTTGATGAAGATAGGATTTATCTTGTTTGTGTTGGTTATTGTAATTGTTGTTATGCTGCTTGTTAGAAACCAATTTCAATATTCACGAAGATGCAGCGGTGTGTTAATGGCTATCGGATACAAGCGTGTTACTATAGCTTTGCCCTTTGTTTTGATTCAAATTCCTATATTAATAGGAATGACCATTGGAGCTTTTTTAGGTTTATTTATGTCTGAAAGCTTTTTAGTTAACTACTTTAACGTTTTCAATATAGTGCATCCAGTAATAAGATTCAACTATTTGCTAATAGTAGGTGTAATTATTACTGTAAATATCACTATAGCTATTATAACTTTTTTACTAGGTTTAAAGTTACTTCGTATCAATGAGTTAAACTTAATTTATGATAGAGATAAGCATCAAGTTGGCAAAATCACGGTGTTTTCTAAGAAATTGCTTGAACATTTTCCTTTTCAATATAAAATACGATACGCTTTTTTACTAAGAAAGCTTTGGCGTTTCTCTATCATTGTATTTATAAGCTTAATTGCATTTTTTATGATTAATTTTGCTGCAGCTATATTTAATCTTACATTGGAACCTATTAAACAGATGGATGATCAAATGAAGTTTAAATCTATGATTATTTATAATGATATAAAAAATGAACCTAGTAAAGAAAATAGAAGAAATACATTTCTAAATTATAGATTTTATATTGAATCGGCAGAGACCGATGCTGGTAAGAAAAACATCGAAAAAAAGTATGATGTACAGTTTGTTCATGCTGAAAATGATATGCTTAAACTTAGTACAGATAATAAAAGCAACCCACTTTTAAATATGAAGAAAAACGATGTTATTATTTCGAAAAAGCTAGCTTATGATTACAATTTGAAAGAAGGAGATATCTTAAATATAAAAGACAGTAAGGGGGATATTCAAAAGTTTAATATTTCCGCAATAAATATTACAGTTTATGATAGTTTGTTATACCTTAATGCTGATTATATGCAGGATATGGACTCTGTATTACATGAAGGAGATTATAATGGACAGTATAGCTCAATATTGCAGGAGAAGACTGAAGAAATGAAGGTAGTAATTTCTAAAGAGCAGCAAAAGGAGCAAACTATGACTTTATTAAAAGGTAGCCTTAGTTTAATACCTATGATGCTCGTAATAACTATAGTTTTAGTAGTTAGTCTCACCAGTTTAATCTCTTATTTTAATATTAATGATGCTAAAAAGGATATTACCATACTCAATATCTTAGGGTATCAAAATAAAGTTATCTCTAAAATGGTAATTAATATATATTCTGTTGCAATATTCATTGGTAGCATAATATGTAGCTTATTTATCGATAAAATATTTGAGTCTATTCAAACTTATGTAAACAAGTCAACGGAAATTCTAATTATTTTGCAAACAAATACAGTTTGGAAAATAGCTTCTTTTATTATCGTGTATATAGTTTACAAGATATCCATTTTTATTATGAAAAGAAATCTTAACAAAATTGAGATTAAGAATGTACTTTATGCAGAATAGATACCATTAGTATTTATTAGTCATTAATTGAAGAACAATTAAATAAATTTATGGAAATTGAGGGGGATAAATTATGGGTGGATATAAGTATTATGATTTATCACATCCACAAAAAAGAATATTTCAAGTTGAAAAATACTATTCCAATACTCCTATTAATAACATAACAGGAATAAATCTTTTTAAGAATCCGGTGGATATTAACTTGTTGGATACTGCTATAAACATAGTCATTAAATCTAATGATGCTCTTAGACTAAGACTTTGTTTGAGGAACGATGAAATAAAGCAATATATAGCACCTTATACATATAAGAAAATTGATGTGTTTAATTTTTATCAAAGGGATAAGGAATATGAGGAATGGTTACAGTCTACTAACACTAGTGTTTTTAACATTTATGATTCTGATTTATATTATGTACCTATTGTAATCCATCCCGATGGAAGAGGCGGTTTTTATTTTAAGTTTCATCATATAATTACAGACGCATGGTCAATTTCCACTGCTGCTAGTATGACTGCTGAAATTTATTCAGCACTAAAAAATAATAAGGAATACAATTCTACTAAACCATCTTATATTGACTATATTATATCCGAGGAAAAATACAAAAAATCACAAAGATATGAACATGATAAGGAGTTTTGGATTGATCAGTTTAAAGATATACCTGATTTAGTGAGTCTGTCTCATCGTAATTCAAATAATATAGATGCCAAAGCTCAAAGGAAGTCTTTTAAATTATCTTCTGAAATAACAAATAAAATTATTTCATTTTCTAAAGAAAGTGGAATATCAGTTTTTAATCTAATGTTTGGTGTTCTAGCTATTCTCACAAGTAGATATACAGGAAAATCAGATTTTACTTTAGGAACAGTTGCATTAAATAGATCTAAGAAAGAAAAAGAAATGCAAGGTATGTTTATTACTACCTTACCTATAAGATTTCAAATAGAGGATAGGATCAATTTTATCGATTTTTTAAATTATGTAAAAAAAGTATGGTTTCAGTGCTTAAAGCATGGTAAATATCCTTACGATGAGGTGCTAAGCGAGTTAAGGAAAGAAGGCAGATCTTATGGCAAACTTTACAATGTTGTTATGTCCTATCAAAATACTAAAATAATTACTGCAGAGGAAGAGGAACAAGAACCAGTATGGTTGTTCAATGGAACTTCTGGAGAAGAATTGATAATTCATATAAACGATAGAACATCAGAAGGCAGATTTATAATTGATTATGATTATCAGATCCAAGCTTTTGATGAAAGGGATATAGATGCCATTCATAATCATCTAATGTCAATTTTAAATGATGGCATGAAAGAACCAAGCAAAGACATTTCTAATCTTAATATGCTTTCAGAAGATGAAAAGTCAGAAATAATTCAAATGCTTAGTAATTCTCAGTGCAATTTTCCGAAGAGTACAGTAATACATGAAATTTTTGAAGATATAGTAAGAAGGTTTCCTAATAGAACGGCAGCAGTATATGGTGAAGAAAGCCTAACATATAGACAATTAAATGAAAAAGCTAATATCTTAGCATCAAAGCTTAGAGAAATTGGAGTGCAAAGAGAGACAATCGTAGGTATATTATTAGATAAATCTATAGATATGCTTGTTAGTATTTTGGCGGTTCTTAAAGCTGGAGGAACATATCTACCAATAGATATAGATTATCCTACTGATAGGCAGGAGTATATGTTATATGATAGTGAAGCGAAATTTTTAATTTCCCAACAGTCCTATTATAGCAAAATAAACTATGGCGGTACTATTATAAACTTTAAAGAAGACCTTGAGAAACAAGAGCATAAAGATAATCTGGAGATAATTAATACATCTGGGGATACAGCATATATTATTTATACCTCTGGGTCAACTGGTAAGCCAAAGGGGGTTATGATAACCCATAGAAATGTAGTAAGACTAATGAAAAATGATGCTTTCCAATTTGATTTTAATGAGGAAGACGTTTGGACAGTTGCTCATTCATTTTGCTTTGATTTTTCAGTGTGGGAGATGTATGGTGCATTATTATATGGAGGTAAGTTAGTAATTGTATCAAAAGATGAGGTTGTAAGTCCTGTGGAATTTTCAAAAATAATAGAAAAAAATGGCGTAACTGTATTAAATCAAACCCCTCAAGCTTTTTATGCCTTAGCAGATACAGTTGTGGAACAAGGTATCGATAGATTAAAAGTACGATATGTAATTTTTGGAGGAGAAGCTCTGGCTCCTGTAAAGTTAATGAAGTGGAGAAAGTTGTATCCTAATACAAAGCTTATAAATATGTATGGGATAACTGAAACCACTGTTCATGTTACCTTTAAAGAACTTTCAGATAATGATATTAAGTTAAATGTAAGTAATATAGGTAAGCCTATACCTACACTTTCCATGTACTTATTAGATAAAAATCTAAACATCCAACCTATAAATGTTCCTGGAGAGATTTGTGTTGCAGGAGAAGGGGTTGCTAAGGGATATCTGAATAGACCAGAATTGACTAAGGAGAAATTCATTGTTAATCCATACAATAAAAATGAAATATTATATAGGTCGGGAGATCTTGGAAGGCTATTACCTAATGGAGATGTGGAATACTTAGGTAGAATTGATAATCAAGTAAAAATACGAGGATTTAGAATAGAGCTTGGAGAGATTGAAAGTAAACTTTTAGATGTTGACTATATAAAAGATGCAGTAGTATTATGTCAAAAGGATACTAATGGCAGCAATAGCTTGTGTGCTTATATTGTTGCAACTGAAAAGATTGATGTTATTTCAATAAGAGGATATTTGTCAAATTACTTACCTCTTTATATGATTCCTTCTTATTTTATCCAGGTAGATAAGATTCCTTGTACTAGTAATGGAAAAGTAGATAGAAAAGCATTGGCAGAGATTAAAAACTTTGTACTAGCTGAAAGCAAGTACGAGGAGGGAAGGGATGAAATAGAAAATATATTAATTGAAGTTTGGAGCCAAGTTCTTAAGGTTGAGGGTATTGGTATAAATGATAACTTCTTTGACTTAGGAGGAGATTCCATAAAGGCTATACAAATTGTTTCACGACTACAAAGGTATAATTTGAAACTGGATGTGAAAAATTTGCTTAAGCATCCTGTTTTATCAGAAACCCGTAAATATGTGGAGAAAACAAATGTAGTGGAAATTTATCAAGGAACTGTTACTGGAGATGTGGAATTAACACCTATACAAAGAGAATTCTTTTCAAATAATAAGGAAGATATAAATCATTTTAATCATCAAATTATTTTAAAGAGTAAGCATTCTTTTGAAGAATGTTATGTTAGAACTGCTTTTGAAGAAATAGTTAAGCATCATGATGCTTTAAGAATGGTTTATAGGAAAACTCAAAATGAAGTATTTCAGTTTAATAGGGATATAAATGAAAAATTATTTGATTTAAAAGTTTTTGATATAAGGAATGAGGTTAATTATAATTTAAAAATTAAAGAGATTTCCCAGGAGATAAATAAAAGTATAAATTTAGAAGAGGGTCCATTAGTTAAGCTGGCAATTTTAAAAACAATCCAAGGAGACTTACTG
>NZ_FMJL01000076.1 GCF_900095445.1 Clostridium sp. N3C | reverse complement strand
AATTTATGTTTTTAATAAATAACTTAAATTAATTTTTAATAATAAATAAAAATTAATGCACAAAAATTTTAAATAAATCTTTTTAAATATTGAATACTTAGTTTTATTTAAAATTATAGAGATAAAAAAGTATAAAATTAACAATAGGAGAAAAAGTATGATAATTTATATATTGTCCACAATTATATCGGTAATTTTTGCTTATTTTTCAATATATTTTAGCAAAATTAATATTAATGTAACATCATTATATAATAGTAAACAAAAGCTTAGAAGTATAATGAAAAAGATGTTTGCTATTTTATCTCTTTTGCCATTATTTATAGTATCAGCAATTCGATATGGAGTAGGTACGGATTATCTATTGATATATCTTCCAGCGTTTTATTATGATTTTTATACTGAAGCCGAACGTTTTGAAGTTGGTTTTAAACTTATAGTTAAATTAATACGACTTTTTACATCCAATTATCAATGGCTATTTGCTATTACATCATTAATTTTTGCATTTTTTATTTATAAGGCAATATATGAACAATCTTCAAGCCCTTGCTTCAGTATAATATTACTAGTTTTAACTAATTTTTACTTTATATCCATGAATACTATAAGGCAATGTATTAGTATTGCTATTTTTATGTATTCAATAAAGTACATAAAAAGTAATAATTTTTTTAAATATTTAATTTTTATTTTAATTGCTGCTACAATGCATAAATCGGTATTAGTATGTATACCAATATATTTTTTGTATAAGCGTAAAGTAAAATTAAAGACACATATAATATTATTAACAATAACTGTCATTAGTTATAACTTTATTTCAAAAGCATTTATATATATTGTAGGGTTAACTAGTTATGCTGGCTATTTTAATTCTTCATACAATACAGGAAAGTTTGAGTTTTTAGCATTTCTTATTAATTTATCGATATTAATTTTTTGCTATTTTTTATATCATAGATGCAAGGATGATGAAGATTATAATATAATGCTTAATAATCAATTGATAATTATAATTTTATGTCTTTTCTCTAGTCAAATTCCTTTAATGTCTAGAATTATGTGGTATTTCTCTTTTATAGTAATTATATTTTTACCTAAAATTATAAATTATATTAGAAATAGATATATTAGACTATATGTGAAAAGTAGTATAATTATTCTCTATTTAATATATATGTTTTATACAATTGTCATAAGGGGATATCATGAGGTATTGCCGTATAAAACATTTTTTGGCATATAATATTGTTTGGAGGGAAAATTATGGATGAATTAATATCAGTGATAATACCGGTATATAATGTACAACAATACTTAGAAAAGTGTATTGAAAGTGTAGTAAATCAAACATATAAGAATTTAGAAATAATTTTAATAGATGATGGCTCGACAGATATGAGTGGAAAAATTTGTGATGAATTTGCTGAAAAAGACGGAAGGATAAAAGTAATTCATAGCAAGAATGGTGGCGTTAGTGCTGCAAGAAATATTGGATTAGATATTGCAACAGGTGAATATATAGGTTTTGTTGATTCTGATGACTGGATTGAATCACAAATGTATGAAAAATTATTAAAAAATATTAAAAGTAATAATGCTGATATTTCAATCTGTGATGTGTTTATTGAACAAAACGGAACTAAAATTCATAAAGTATTAGATAAATATAAACAAAACTTTACTAGAAAAGAAATATTAGAAATATTGTTTGATAATGTAGGATTTAATTGGTTGTGGAATAAATTAATAAAAAGAAAGTTATTTGAAAATTATGATTTTGAAAATAAAATTAGATTACATACAGATATTTATATGGGAGAAGACATATTATGTGTGTGTGAATGTATTTGCAGAAGTGAGATTATTTCATACGTATCAGAACCTTTATATCATTATCTACAACGGAGTGGGAGCGCATGTAAAAATAAATTTAATTTGAAGAAAACTACTAATATTAATGCATATGAAAAAATTACAAAGATTTATGAGAAAAATGCTCCGATATTTGAAAATATAGCTAAGGTTGCGTATATAGAAGCAAATATTCATGTGATAAATTGGATGTTTTTAGATAAATGTTATGAAAAAGATATAGTTGAAGAAATAAGGAAAAATATAAAAAAATGCTGCACATTTGGCATATATAGCAACTTGAAAATGAATCATAAAATTGAAATCATTTTAATAGCAATAAGTCCTAAACTTTTATATAAATGTATAGGATTTATAAAACTTTTAAAAAATTTATTTAAGTAAAAATAGACAAGCTAATTATTTAAATGATAATAATTAGTAGTTTTTATAAAAAACAAGGAGTGTAAAATGAAGAATGGAAAACATGCATATTTAATTATAGCACATAATAATTTTTATATTCTTGAGGAACTGATTAAGTTGCTAGATGATACGCGAAGTGATATTTACATTCATATTGATAAAAAGGTTAAAAACTTTAACTTTTATAAATTTAAAGAAATTCCAAAAAAGTAACATAATTTTTGTGGATCGTATAAATGTTCAATGGGGAGGTTATTCTCAGATAAAGTGTGAATTGAAATTATTGAAGTCAGCTATTGAACATAATTATGATTACTATCATCTTATTTCAGGTGTAGATTTACCATTAAAAACTCAAGATTATATTCATAATTTTATGATAAAAATTATGGTAAAGAATTTATTCATTTTGATAGTAAAAAATGTGATATAAGAAATATTGATAGAGTAAAATATTATAATATTTTACAGGGATTTACATGTAGACCGAGCAATAAATTTATTAGGAAAATATTAAGTATAATAAATAATGGAGCGATTTTGATTCAAAAATTAGTGAATATAAACCGTATAAAAAATCAAGATATTCATTTTCAAAAAGGTGCAAATTGGTTTAGTATAACGCATTCTCTAGCTAAATATATCTTATCAAAGGAAGCGTCGATAGAAAAAACATTTAAGCTTTCTTGCTATTGTGATGAAATGTTTGTTCAAACGTTAGTATATAATTCAGATTTTAAATATAAGTTATATAATCAAGAGTTTAATAATAATTATTTATCTTGTATGAGATATATTGATTGGAATGGAGGAAATCCTTATGTATGGAAAATTAATGATTACAAAGAACTAATAAATTCTGAATATTTGTTTGCAAGGAAATTTGATTATAATATAGATAGATATATAGTTGATAAGATAAGTGAAAAACTTACAGAAAGAATTAATAAGTGAAAGGATAGAATCAATATGAAAATACTGCTATTAAATGTTTCCAATACATATAACTATGGTTCAATGATGATGGGAGAAAATTTTATAAGTTATTTTAATAAAATATCTGGAATTCAAAATCAATATTATGTAGAAACTGAAGATGAAACAAATATAGAAAGATTAAAGCAGGCTACTGGAATAGATCAAATATATTTTGTAAAAATGAATTCTATGTTTAAAAAAGGAATAGATAAATATGACTATATATATGGATATTTGAAAATTAAAAAGATAACATCTAATTTTATTAAAGATATTGATTTAATAATTGTTTTAGGTGGAGATGATTTTACAGAAGATTATGGATGGAAAGGACCTATAATTAATGCCATAAAATTTAATATACTAAAGAGAAATGGATTAAAGGTAGTAATGCTAGGACAAACAATGGGACCATATAAATCTTTTAGAAAACCAGTTATGAAGTATCTTTTAAACAAAATATATAAAATATATCCAAGAGATCCAATTACATATAAATACCTAAAAGAACTTGGACTAGAAAATATAGATATTACTGATGACTTAGCATTGTTACCTCTTACAAAACAAGAAATAAAAGAAAAAAGCAAAGAATATATAACGTATTGCCCTAGTGAACTTATATATAGATATTCTAAGGATGCCAAGAGAGAAAGCTGGATTGACTTTAACTTATTTATGATAGATCAAATAATGACAAAATATAAAGATAAAACATTAGTTTTACTTGCCCATGTTTTAAAGCCGAGTCATGTTGATGATAGAAAAATTGCAAGAGAATTATATGATTTAGTTATAGATAAATATAAAGATAGAATTATTATTAAAGATAAAGAAATGTATCCTTATGAAGTAAGAAACTACATACAGAAATCTTTATTTACAGTTTCTAGTAGAATGCATCCTATAATTTCTTCAATTCAATGTGAAGTACCAGCTATTGCTTTGTCATATAGCACTAAATATTGGGGAATCATTGGAGAGAGATATGGACTAAAAGATTATATTTTAGATATAAGATATTTAAGTTATGACGAAATGAAAAAAAGATTTATTGATTTAATGAATACAATTGAATTAGAATATGATGAAATACAAAATAAGATGGAACATAATAATAAGTTAGCAAATAAAAATATCATTAAAACTTTAAAAGAAATAACAAAACTTTAAAAGAAATAACAATTTAAAAAGCAGAAAAGTATAATTAATTAAAGTAAATTAAAAAATTAAGGATGAAATAAATTATGAAAATTAATCAATTAAAAGCAGGAGCTATTTTATCATATGTTTCAATGGGACTTGGATATATTATATCAATAGTATATACGCCTGTGATGCTTCGCTTATTAGGACAAAGTCAATATGGATTATACAATTTGGTATCCTCAGTAGTTAGTTATTTAGGCTTACTTAGTTTTGGATTTGGTAGTGCCTATATGAGATATTATTCTCGGTATAAAGTTAATAATGATGAAGAAAACATTGCCAAGCTAAATGGTATGTTTTTAATTATTTTTTTGTCAATTGGGCTTATTGCGATTTTAGCGGGAATACTTCTTGTTTTTAATATAAATTTAATATTTGGTAAAAAACTTACTGTTAATGAATTATCTACAGCTAAAATTTTAATGGCAGTAATGGTGTTTAATATTGCACTGTCATTTCCAGCAAGTGTATTTAATTCATATATTACTGCTAATGAAAGATATGTTTTTCAAAAAACTCTTCAGATGATTAAGACAGTAGTAAATCCTTTTATTATGCTGCCAGTTTTATTAATGGGATATAAATCAATAGGAATGGTAGTTGTTACAACTGTTCTTAATATTATAGTAGAATTAAGTAATACAGTATTCTGCTTTAGAAGACTAAAAATGAGATTTATATTTAAAAAGTTTGATTTTAATTTAATGAAAGAAATGGCAGTTTTTTCATCATATATATTTTTAAACATGATTATTGATCAAATTAATTGGAGTGTGGATAAGTTTATATTAGGACGCTTTAGAGGTACTGTAGCTGTGGCTGTTTATGGATTGGCAGCGCAGTTAAATACGTATTATTTATCGCTATCGACTGCTATTTCAAATGTTTTTATACCAAGAGTAAATAGAATGGTAGCGTCTAGTGATGATAATAAAGAATTAACATTTTTATTTACACGTGTGGGAAGAGTACAGTTTATTTTACTCTCTTTAATATGTTCAGGGCTTATATTTTTTGGACAACCATTTATTAATATGTGGGCAGGAAACAATTACAGTGAAGCATACTTAATAGCATTACTCTTAATTATTCCAGTTACAATTCCTTTAATTCAAAATTTAGGTATTGAAATACAAAAAGCTAAAAATATGCATCAATTTCGTTCTTGGACCTATTTATTTATTGCAATAGGAAATGTACTTTTAAGTATACCGCTTTCTAAAGCATATGGTGGGGTAGGAGCAGCATTAGGTACAGCAATTTCATTACTAATAGGAAATGGAATAATTATGAATATTTATTATCATAAAAAGATTGGTCTTGATATGAAATATTTTTGGAGTGAAATATTACAGTTTACTCCATCACTATTATTGCCAATCATAGTAGGAATCTTAATTACTCTATTTATAGATATGAATCATATTTTAGTATTCTTATTATGTGGAGTTGTTTATATAATTATATTTTCTATTTCTGTATGGTTTTTGGGAATGAATCAATATGAGAAAAACTTGGTGGCTAAACCAATATTAAGATTAATAAATAGATGAAAACAAAGTAAAGGTGGAGCTTTATGAATAGTAAAGACAAATTATATAAAACTAAAGATGAATATTGGCAGTGTGTAAGGGGAATATGTATAATTTTTGTTGTTTTAATACATTGTAAAAATGGTATACAATATAGAAATCAATTTAATAATTCCTTAAATTTTGATTACTGGTTAATAATGCGACAGTTTATTAATTTTCCAGTAGCAATATTTATTTTTCTTTCAGGATATTTTGTAAATATAGAAGGTATTAAGAAATCTTATGTTACATATATTTATAAAAGGGTTGCTAGACTTCTAGTACCATTTTTAATGTGGTCAGCTTTTTATACAATAATTAAACATGTAACGACTAAGGAAAATATAAATATAATAAAAAAATTAGTTAAATTTTTATTGGGGCTATCATCAGGTCAATTATATTTTATATTAGTGTTATTACAATTAACAATTCTAACTCCATTATTAATTAAAATTATTCAAAGTAATAAAGGCATGAAACTTTGTTTCCTTATTACACCAGTTTATTTATTAATTTTATATTCTTACATAATTATTTATAAAAAGCAAATGCCTTTTTATCAAACATTTTTTCCAGCATGGTTTGTTTTTTATTATATTGGATTGTTAGTAAAAATTAGAGGATATAAGTCTATTTTTAAAAAGAATGAAATATTAAATTCCATATTATGTTGCAGTATTACATTAATATTTTCTATTATCGAAGGTTACGGTTTATTAGCATTAGGATTTTCTGAAGGATTTGTATCTAGTCAAATTAAAATATCATCTTTTTTATATGTTTTTTCATTGATTAACTTATTAATGGTTATTAAGCCTCATATAAAAATACAAAAAATAAGATGGATAAAGCATATAGGAGATAATTCCTATGGTATATATTATGTTCATATGCTTTGGATTATTTTTAGTAATAAGATTTTAGCGCTTATACATGTAACAGAAAATATTTTGCCAATTTATCAGTTTATACAACTTATATTTACCATTATTTTTAGTTGTTTCAGTATTTATATTGTAGAAAGAGTAATTGGAAAGAGTTTGTCTAGTAAACTATTAGGATTTTAGAATAGAAGGAGAAATTTATGATTACAATTAGCGATAAGAAAGACTGTATGGGATGTCATGCTTGTTCAAATGTTTGTCCTAAAGATTGTATTAATATGAAAAACGATAATGAGGGATTTTGGTATCCTGTTGTAGATTATAATAAGTGTATAAGATGTGGCTTGTGTGAAAAAGTATGTCCTATTATAAATGAAACAATAGTTCAAAACAAGCCAAAAGCTTATGCTTGCTATAATAATAATGAAGCTATAAGATTAGAAAGCTCATCGGGTGGAATTTTCACTCTAATTGCTGAATATATAATAGATAATAATGGCGTCGTTTTTGGAGCAGGTTTTGATGAAAAGTTTTCTGTAGTTCATAGTTATGTAGAAACAAAGGAAGAATTGAAGAAGTTTCGTGGATCTAAATATGTTCAAAGTAAAATAGAAAATACATTTAAAGAAGCTAAAGAATTTCTAAATCAAGGCAGAAAGGTATTATTTACAGGAACTCCATGCCAAATTGGTGGATTAAAGTCTTATTTACAAAGAGAATATAATAATTTATTTTGTATAGATATTATATGTCATGGAGTACCTTCACCAAAAGTTTGGAAGAAATATATTTCTTATCGTGAAAAACAGTCTGGGATGTTAACACAGAGAATAGCTTTTAGACGAAAGGATAAAGGCTGGAAGCGATACTCCGTATCATTTTCATTTGAGAATGAGGCGGAGTATCGAGAAAATTTTGATAAGGATTTGTTTATGAAAGCATTTTTAAGAAATGTTTGTTTACGTCCATCTTGTTATAAATGCAATTTTAAAACTTTGCATAGACAAAGTGATATAACACTTGCAGATTTCTGGGGAGTTCAAAATATATTACCTGAGATGGATGATGATAAAGGTACTTCTCTTATTTTTGTTAATAGTGTAAAAGGACAAGCTGCGTTAGAAAAGATAAAAGATAAGATTTTATATAAGGAAATTGATATAAATGAGGCAGTAAAATATAATTCATCAGCAGTAAAGTCTGTTGAATATAATCCGAAACGTGAGGGGTTTTTCGAAGAATTAGAAGAGTTTTCTTTTGATGAATTAGTAAAAAAATATTGTTCTGATAGTATGGCGGTAAAGATAAAGAGAAAAGTGAAATCTATACTGCGTAATATGCTTGATAAAATGGGCTTATTAAATCTCGTGAAGCGATTATTTACATCACAATCGCTTCGTGGTTGAAAATATAAATAATAAAAAGTAATGCATTATCTACGTTTTAAATATGTAAAAGTTCTATAGCAAATATAGGCATAGCGATAGATATTAAACAGAGCCTGCCAACGTTATTAGCCAGTTTTTATAATATGGACGGTTATGGAGGAACATTGGCATTAGAGTTGTAATTTAAAAATTAGCAGTTTAAAATAAAGCTGCTAATTTTTGTTTTTCATAAAATTAAATATAATGG
>NZ_FMJL01000073.1 GCF_900095445.1 Clostridium sp. N3C | reverse complement strand
TATTAATTCAATATTAAATATTATATTATTTATTAAAAACTCTAAAAATTAACTTATAAATAAGTAATCAAAATCTTTATATAATACCAGATAATTTTGATATATAATTATAACTTTTCGATTCAAAATTATCTGTAATTTAAATATGTGAAATACATTATATTTACTATTACAAGTTAAATTTTCAAATTATCCATATTAAATTACCCTCCCATCGAAAATTTCACAAATTTTACTAATGGGAGGACTTATTTTAAGTAATTAAATTTTTAAGTTCAAATTTACTTAATATATTCATATGTCGTATTATTTTTTGAAATCAACTCCCAAAACGCCAAATCCCTCATATGAATAGCTCTATTACTATCGGGCATTTTAACTAAGCTATAATGTTTATTCAAACTCTTAATCTTACTAAATAATGCTTCGTCTTCTTGCTTATTCTGAGTATTAAAAATATATTTCACATCTTTATAACTTAAGTCTGCTACATTATGAATAACCCAGGTCAATATATAATTGGCGTATTCATTTTCTCCTGTTGAAAAATGACTTAATAATTGAGTCGACAGAATTGTACCTACACCAAACTCTCTTCCTTCCTTTAGAATCTTCTTTAAAGAAGTAAAGTTTTTACTTAAGAAATTATCAGCTTCATCAACTAAAATTATCTTGTTTAGTTGTCTTAAATTTTCCTCTATTTTGCTATGTCCATAAGCCTGCATCTGAGAATAAAATAAATCTAAGGTAATTGCCACTACAAGATTTTGGATTCCTGGATCATAGCCTGAAAGATCTATTACTGTAACTCCATCGATTAGTTCAAACAATCCTTTTGTCTTCGAAGAATCTGGTTCAAATATCTCAAAATCAATTAAGTTACTGAAAGCTGCATACAAGCTATCATCTTTTTTTATATCTTCACGTTCCATATAAATATCATATACATCTTTTAAAGTAGGTGCTGGAATATCCCACGTTTCAGGATTATTCTTAATTATTCCTTTACTTTCATAAGCTAACATAATCAAATCTCTCAAAACTATTTCTTGCTTAGGCCCTAGTCCAAATGCCTTTGATAAAGTTTCTTTTAAACCATTTGCAGTATGCATTGGTAGCATAGGTTTGGAGTTAGCAGTCTTTACAATTGACAAAGGATTAAATGGCAAATGATACAGTTCAAATACTTTAGCATCTGTAGCCTCTATAAAATCTTGTTTTGATTTATTATAATCGCCCTTATAGTCAAATATCAATATACCTACTTTCTTTCCATCTACATTATTTATGGATTCTCTATAGATCTGAGTAACCATTGATTTAGTAAACTGAGTTTTGCCTGTTCCCATTGTACCAATAATACCAGTATTTGTATGCATTAATTTATTTGTATCATTTGGACACCAATATATTTCTTTATTGCTCTTTTGATTTACTCCAAATAAAATTCTCATATCCCTTGATTTTATAGTTTCTGTCACATTATCATTTATAGTTATATCCACTTTTTTAATTTGATCAAGAGTAAGATCCTCTACTTTATCCTGTTCTATAACTTTATAAGAAACATAATCGTTACTTGATTCTTGCTCATTCTTCTCAACATCTTCATTGTTATATTTTGATGTAATTATTTCAGTATACTTATCTTCATAAGTAACTTCTTTTACTTGTATATCCTTAACTAAATCATTAATTAAATTTCTAATCTCAGTTACGGTCTTATTTATAAAATTAACGCCATCTTCTTCAGACATTTCAATAACCATCACACTGTCTTCAAAGCTAATAGTTTTAGAGGAACTTCCTCTTTTAAAAGATATTACAGCCCCTTCCCCTAAAGAGCTATCAAAAAAATTGCTTATTTCATATTCTTCATTTAATAATTTCCTTCTTAAATCTGAATCAATTACTCGTTCCCAATTTACCTCATCACATACATTATATAATTTAAGCTTTTCTGCGCTTGTTACTACCAACTGCATTAAAAAGTTCCTATATACCTTTTGTGTGTTATTAACGCTTCCAAATTCACCTGTTAATACAGCATCTTCAAATATTTTTCTAAATTTTCCTTTGGTGGATCTTACTTGTTCTATACCCTTTTGAATATATGAAGATTGATTTTCTCCTATTTTTACTTCTATCGGATAATAATGAACATAAATCCTCTCATCTTTTGATTCTATTCCAACTAGAAGAAGATCATCGCAAGTTACGCCTTTATCAAAACCTAAGTTCTTAGCAGAAAATAATCCATCATTTTGCTTTAGACCAGCTCCACCGGACACTCTAAGCACTTCTTCCAAAGATATAGGAACCCATATAATATTATCCATTTTGTAAATAGCTAACGCTAACTTAATAGCAGATAAAATGCTAATTTTCTCTTTAGGAAAATGTGATTGTGTTCTACTAGACAACAATCTTAATAACCAATCACCATTAACAGCATTGAACATATTAATTATTTTAGGAGAATAATCATGTATATCATTAATTCCCTTTTGTGACAAGTACTCCTCAATAACTTTTTGATAAGGTCCTGATTTTCTAGTTACTGTTATAGCATCATATCCTCCAGCTGTTGTATATTGATCACTATAATGTATTATTAAGAGGTCTTTTGCATCAGGATCATTTTTGAAAAAGTTTAAATCTACCTTAGGATCAATAAATGTTACCCAATGACTGGCATTATAAATACTATCCAATTCAGCTTTACTATCGTTAGGGATTGAAATAGCTTTACAATGTTTCCTATTATAAGGTTCTCCTTCACTTGCTGCAATCAAAGCGTTGAGATACATTGCAATTTTCATCAAATCGCTATTAGTATTAGTATGTTTTATACCAAATCCAGTTCTATACGAATCCCCTAGAAAAGTAGATGGTACACCAGAAATCAATCCATTTAATATGACACCTGATGGAATATCGTCCATTGTTGAAGTAACAATTTTAGCGTCATTGCTCATTTCTATAAAAGTAATATGAGCGTATTCTATACCCTCTTCTTGTTTTTTTGTGTAAAAGCGTACCTTATCTCTGTATAAATCCAGTACATCTCCTTCAGACATGTTTTGCACATCTAAATCTAAATCATAAGTTTCTTTTAAGCTCTTAATATCATCACTAAATGCGACCTCTTCAAATGCATTAGTTATATTTTTATTTGAATATATAAATAATTCAATTGGCAACAATGCATTGGTATTTTCAACTTTTAATTGCTTAATATAATATTTAAATATTCCTTGTAAGATTTCTTTGCTATCACCAGTATTTATCAAATTAATTCTTATAGGAGCTTTATTACCCATATTGAACATATATTTAAAATGTCCAACAAATTCTTCTATCTTTTCCTGAACCAATTTTGCTACAAAATCACGCGAACTTTTATATCTAGGTAGAGCTTCATCAACATAATACTTCCATTCAGGAGTATGGTACTGTTCAACTGGAATAAAGAGCTTTCCATTATCGTCTAATATATATGGTAAAAGATATGTTGAAGTAAACCTCTTAATAATTTCATCATCCATTGCTTCATTTTGGATTGTTTTATGCAAATGAAGCTGATAAACAATATTCAATGGATGAAGTGAAGTTAGTATAATTTCTCTATCTTCTATTTCTCTTTTTAATACACCAATTTTAAATAAATTCTTTTCTTGTTTAGTTAGATAAATTCCCTCTTTTATTGATTCAAGACTTTGAATATACTTTGCTATAAAGTTTTCATATAAAACAATTAAATCTTCATTTAAATAAGTTAAACTTGGTAAACAATTTGAAACTTTATAATATTTTATAATGTTACTATAAGCTTGTTTTAATTCTGAATCTACTTCTAGACTAATAGCTTCCAATCCGTCGCTATATTCAACAAAATACATTCCTTCACTTTCAATAATTTCTTTTTCTAATTGAATGTTTTTTCTAAAATCATCTCTAGCAAAGAATTCTTTTGTTCCAAGCTGTAGTTTATTATCACCAATTAACTTAAAATTGCTCTTCGCTTCTCTCTTTAGTTTCCATACTTTAATTCCTTCTATAGGAGATATTTTTTCACTTGTTCCTATTATGGCCATTGGAATTTTACATTCTTTTATTTGTAAATTAAACTTTACAATATCAGAATCATTTTCATATTCAAAGTTATCACTAATTTTTACGATCAACTTTTCATCTTCATTAAATTCAATTGTTTCATTATTATAATCTATTTCATATTTAGATGAACCCTTTCCATTTTCATTAAATATAATATCAGATTCATTAGAATTGATAGCAATGTACTTATTATTTCCTTTCATCACAATTGAATATCTTGTTTTTATACTCTCTAAATACTTTTCATTACATTTTAACATTGCTATTTTAAATTCAAACTTTATACTTTTATCATTTTTATAAGTTATCTTATAAAAATTAATATTTGATTCAGAATTATGAATAACTGCTTTTATTCTTTTTCCAGAAACTGATGCATCAACTAAACCATCTGTTTTTAAAAATTCACTTTTTAAATAATCATCAAAAGCAAATTCTAGCTCTACACTTTCCTGACCATTTTCGTTAAATACAATTACATTTCTAATTCTAGCTTTAGCTTTTGTTGCTCCTTCTTCCTTATCCCATTCTACATTTGAAGACTTATACTCTAATGGTTTTAACTGCTTTTTTGCATCTATAAATTTAACTATATCTTTATAATCAGTCTCCTTCCAATTTTCACCTTTTAATTTTTCTATTCCCTTTTCATCAAAATATTTATCTAACTGAACTTCTGGATTACCATAATTATGTATCTCATTAACAATATTATAGTAATAAAAATTCTTGCTAATTCTATCTTTAAGCTGACTCCCTGTATAGTTAGTTAATTCACTGTCATAGAAAAGTCCAAAATTACTGTATTGATTTCTTTCTATACAAGTTCCATTTATAATTTCTAGTAAGTCCTTAAATTCAAAAATAGTAATACTATCTGTAGCCAATGCTTCCTTCTTATTTTTCAAATCAAATTTTATTATCTCTTTATCAACTTCGCTAAAATTAGAAGTAGCCAATTTACTCTCAATATCCTTCTCAATTGAGTTTATATGAAAGGGCATCCCCTCTTTACTAAATGACTCTGTGCCACCAATAATACTGTCTAAATTAGTATTATGAATTAATAATATAGCTTTATCTTTATGATCTTCTGCTATACCAACCATATTTCTAAGTCTAGTTAAAAAATCCGGCTGTACATTATCAATTGTTGCTGCTACAATCAACTTTGCACCTGGAAAATTTAGAAGATACGATTCGTATTTAACTTCTCCACTTTCGTCCTTATATTGATACTTTTCAGTTAATATACTGTTTTTTAACTCATCATACAAAGCTTTAACTTGGCTTTCATTCTCAAACTGAATATTGTATTTAGTACCAGCTGTTAATGGATTATTATGAAAAAAATTTATTATTTTATTTGACAAATAACTATAAAACTGATCTGACATATTGAGCATCCCCACTATCTGATTTCTTTTCTAATAAATTCAACTTTTCAAATAATTGTATTATTTTGATTTTTGAGTCCTTATCAAAGAATAATCCTCTTCTTTCAAATTTTTCAAACAATACACTTAATTTAAGTTTTTCATCTTTCTTAATACAGATCTTGGTCATTAAAATTATATCTTCTTCTGTTATATTCAAACAATATCCTAATGCGCCTCTTCTTTTAGCAAAGTTATCTTGCACAAATTTAATATACCAATTTTTATAAGCCTCATAAGCTCTTGTTCTACTAGATTTTTGAAATTGGTATTCAATTGCATTAAATAACTTATACACTTTATTAAAAGCTTCATTACCACTATCTATGTCATTATACTTAAATTGTGACCACTCTTTATCTTTTATTCGTTTTGTATATTCTTGATATAAATGTTCTATTTGATCTGCTATAAGTTTTTGATCATCAGATTGAAAGAGATTATATAATTCAACATAACCTAATTGTTTATTCATACCATGATGATTTAAAAATTCTAATGTTATAGCATGTGAAAATAGTGAATTAACACTATTCTTTAAAAGATCCCATCCAAATTTATATGCTGTTCTGTTCTTAGATAAACTTTCCCAACTTAGAGAATAATATATTTTTTCAGGTCTTGTTAAATCTGCTTTTTCAAAGTTTGACAACTTCATTGAAAGTTGAGAAACATAGAACATATAGTAGTATTCTAAAAACCTTTTTAAAGAGTTTTTATATAACTCTTCATGTTGTATAAGAAATTCAAAATCTTTTATAAATAATTCTTTTATAAATGGTAAATAATTCAAATACATATCTATAGAATACTGCTTTTCAACCAAATCTGGCAAAGCATTAAGAACTAATTTATAAAGAATATTATCTACTTTTTTATCATAATGTTTTTTTACCAAGTCCCTTAATGTATCATCAAAAAATATAGAGTATAAGAAGCTAGCTATTTTCTCTTCCGCTTTGCTTGACGGTATATAATTTATAGTTTTTATATCAAAATCAATTAAACTTCCTTTATCAATGAATATAGTTTTTATTATATCTTTAAAAACTTCTTTACTTGTAGCACCCTCAAAATCACCTACCTGATCAATTACATTTTCAACGAATTCATCAATATTAAGATCACTTTTTAGTTGCTTATTAGATATAATTCTAGAAAATGCTCCAACAACACCGTCAAAATTTGAAACTAGTGTTTTTTCATTTGCAGTATAAGGTAATAAGTTAAGTTTATTACCTTGACTATGAGTTAAACCATTTTCTTTAAATTTAAATGTACTTGAAATAGATTCCATGTCTAATTTATAAGTTATTTCACTATTACTCATATCCTACATCTCCACAAATCTATAAAATTCAAATTCTTTATCATATTCTAGCTTATACTTTTTATTTATATCTCGGTTCTTTTCAGTAAATATAAGTTTCTCATTTTGAGATCCATTTTCTTCTATCTTACTCACAACTTCTACAAATTTAATAAAATGATTTTTATCTTTATTATTAGGTCTATACCCTTGATTTACTTGAATCAATAACTTATATAATGAATAATCTAAATCAATTTCATATGACTGTTCTGTTTTTTCACTTCTATATTTTAGTTTAATAGTTGTGATAAATTTATTTAGCTCGGTATCATTATTTTTAGGCAAATTGCTTGTATCTACTTTTAAGTTAATGTTTTCACTTATTCTATATTTTATCTGCTTTTTTCCTAAAAATGTGTTGACTTGATCCTTTCCGGCATCTCCATTCCACTTTAAAATTCCATTTTCCACATCATCATACAAACCCTTAAGTTTTATTTTATCTCCTCTATTCCAATAATAAATATTTCTCATAAATTCTTCATAAACCGTATCTTTTAAAGAAAAAATCTCCCCCTTACCACAAAGACGATAGCTTCTTATAAATAACTTAAGTAATTCGAATCTAATATTATGCTTTTGAATTTCTTCAAGTTTTACATCATCCATTTTACCTATATAACCTTCTGGATAATCTAAATATTTTTTAAAATAACCTAATACGTCAGCTGAATTATTAAATTCTAAAATGAAATCATCTATTTCTTTACTTCTAATATTTAATGGATCCAAATTACTAAATGATTCAAAAATAAAGGATAATTCTTTATGATTGAATAGTAAATTAGGCATAAGTGCTTTTATATATTCAATATGGTTTAATCTTTGAATGTTTCTTTTAAATTCTATTGAATTAACATCAATCTCTGCTACAGGCACTATTATTTCATAAATAAAATTTAATAAAGCTCTTGTAGAAATTATAATTTTGTCTTTTATAATACATTGAACTAACAAATCTATTATTTCTTCCTGAACTTTTTCGTTAGCTAACAGTTCATAATTGGCTTTAATTGGACAACTTTTACAATTCACACACTCTGAGCAATTTTCCTTATAAGATTTATAAAAGAAATTATTATCTGTAGTTGCTGTTATTTTTCTCATAACTGTTTTTATATACTCAGAGCGAACCTTTCCATCTGTAAGAGTAAACATATGATAATCGCTAAAATTTATAAATTGAAATGAACTATTGCTATCAAAATCATTATTTTCTATACCTGTTTCTAAAATTTTCCTATCTTGAACAAACTTTTTTAACTTCGTAAATCTTTTACCATATTCTGAATCTATAAAATTATTTAATGTTCCAAGATTAATAGCTAATATTAATTTTTGATGACTTTGATCAATCTTTTCATCACTAAAATTATCTAGTACCATATTTAAAGTTTCTGTAGATGTTTTATTAGGCTCTAAACTTTCAGTGGCATCATTATGAATATTAAAATTATTCATCATATCAGGATATTCATTATAAAAATATGATATAATATGAGACTTACCATCTCCAACACTACCGCATACTAAAATTAATTGAGCCTTTTCTGACTCATAGGCTTTAAATATCAATTCCTGTAATTTATTTTGAGGCTCTCGTTCTATATGCATATATCTTTTAAAATCACTAAACTTTCCCAATCCTTCTACAGCTTCTCTTGATGATTCTTTAAGATGTGACAATTTGTCAATTAAACATTTTTTACTTACGTTTCTAATATCAAGAGTATTCTTATCCTTAACCTCTTCTGAAAGATCTTTTTCTTCTTTTACTATGGAGTCTGTAGTTATCAATTCATCTTCTGCAGAAACAGACTGAGTTTTTTCTATTATTGTTTCCATGCTATTCAACAATTTTAATATTATATCAGCATCAATACCTGAGGTCAGATTTTTTGATGGTATAGGATTTTTATATTCTGGTGCTTCAAAAGTTTCATCAATAAATTTTTTAACAAACCAGCAGGTAATTTTATAAATATTTTTATGCATATTTAAAGCAGCTTCCAATTCTCCTTCAATGCTATCATGTGCTGCTTTATTACCAAGTTTTCTTACCTCATGAAACATCCTATATATTTCACCAGAAATCACTTTTGCTCGTTCTAGTTTCTCTAATCTATCGACTTGATTCATCATGCTTAGTAAACCTAATCCGCTTAACTTTCCTATCTCTTGAGTTAATTTTTCAGCGAACGTACGTCCTTTTATTATTGCACTATGGGGTATTGTAAATAAAGCTTCATTCATATCTTTTATATAATTTCTTAAATATGTATAATCCTTTTCTAAATAACTGAAAACATCCTTTTCCAATTACTAAACACCTTCCAAACTGATAAAAAATTTTTTACATATTGCTAAAATTTATTTATTAATTTATTAATAATTGAATACTCATTTTATTAACACAATAACATTATATTTCTTGCATCATATCAAAATATATCATTATTTGTAATAAGTTCTTAATATTATTATACGTTTATGTCTTTTCTAGTTTTACCTTTCCAAGTATTCTAATTAAATTCTCATTCACCTATATAAATCTTATTAATAAAATTTTTTGATATATTTAAAGATTTGTCTATACATTTATTATAATGTAGAAAGTAATTTGTAGGAAAACTATGAAAAGAAAACGTACACTAATGAATTATAAAAAAACTAAGTAATATTTAAAATCAACAACATTTTCATCTATCTATATTATTTTATCATTTTTTCACAAATAATTCAGCGTCTTATTGTAAAGAGATTATAATAATTCAAAGTAAATTTATAAATTTGTACAAATATGTATTTTTTGATATCTTTATTATAGCTTATTTTATAAATTGTAAATATACTTTAATAATTGCTATAATAGCTAGAATCTACCTGACAATTCCACTGTAACATACCCAAACTTCACCCCATCCCCTAACCCCTCTCCCTCCATAATAATATTCCCCACCATTATGATACACAAATACCTTACCATAACGATAGTCATCAAAAATAGCACTACCTAACTTCCTAATATCATAAGGTATCTTTAACCAACTAGAGGTTTTCATATCAAAATCCCCAAAATTCTGTAACTCTATATATTGTTCCTCCGTTAAAAGCTCAATGCCCATGTCTGCAGCCATACCAATAGCGCTGCCCTTTGGCTTATTCGCCATCCTTGATTCTAAAGCTTTGTTATCATAGCAAAGGCTTCTGATTATACTGACATTCAAATAACTATTTATTGCTGTAATAAA
>NZ_FMJL01000071.1 GCF_900095445.1 Clostridium sp. N3C | reverse complement strand
ATTTATGAAAAAATTCAAAACATTAAAGATAATAGGATTTATAATCCTTTTTATACTATTGTCCTTACTAGTTACAAATCGATATCTTTATGGAGTGTGGAATCCCTTTGCTTTGCCCAAAAAAATCAAATGTTATGGGTATACCTATTATAAATCAAGAGAGGATATACCAAAAACCTTTATTGATAAAGATACTGTTATTTATCCCATTGATTCTTTCAATATATACACTGGAAAGAAGTTATATACCATTGACCCAAAAAAGGAATCAGCGCCTAAAGTAATTTACCTATATATTAATAACAATATGTATCAATCCTACGAGTTAGATGATAAAGAATAGAAATAAGCTTGTTTTTAGTCCTTCTCCTAAAAACAAGCTTATTTTTTATAATTTACAAGGGGTCCTCTTTTAGAAAGTTTTTATTAATTAATGATTATATTACTTAGCATAATTATCAAAATATCCTTGAATATAAACTATTGGTGTTCCCTTATCACCACTTCCAGAAGTTAAATCACAAAGTGAACCGATAAGGTCTGTAAGTCTTCTAGGTGTTGTTCCTTGAGTAACCATGGAACCCTTAAGGTCTGCATCTTTATTTTTAATATATTCAGAAATAGCCTTTTTCAGTTCTTCGCCTTTTAAATCTGCAAATTCGTTATCTGCAAGATACTTCAATTTTACTTCGTTAGGTGTTCCTTCAAGACCTGAAGTATAAGCAGGTGATACTACAGGGTCTGCAAGTTCCCATATCTTACCTACTGGATCTTTGAAGGCTCCATCTCCATATACCATAACTTCTACAGTTTTTCCTGTCTTCTCTTTAATTATAGCTTGTATTTTATCTACTATAGGCTGACAATCCCTTGGGAATAACTTAACCTTTTCCTCTGTTGATTTGTTAGATCCTAAAAGGCCATAAGCTTCGTTATAACCGCTGCCATAAATAGATGCTGTTAATATATCATCTAGACCATATACCTTTTCAGCACCGTTAGCCTTTAGTATTCTCTTTGTTCTAAATCTTGTATGAATGTCACAAGTAAGTACACTCTTTGTGTAATCTAATATTGTCTTTGGATTATTTGAGAAAATCACTTCACATTCAACACCGTATTCTTCTATTAAAGACTTATAATAGTCTACATAATCTACACCAGTGAAGGTATGCTTTTTATATCCAAAATATTCACGGAACTGTTTTTCTGTTAAAACATCTGTCCAAGGATTCACACCCTTTTCGTCTAATTCATCTATATCAACTAAGTGATTACCTACTTCATCAGAAGGATAACTAAGCATTAAAACAATTTTCTTTGCTCCCTTTGCTATACCACGAAGACAAATTGCAAAACGGTTACGGCTTAAGATAGGGAAAATTACTCCAATAGTATCGTCACCAAACTTTGACTTTATATCCTTTGCTATATTATCAACGCTAGCATAATTTCCCTGTGCTCTACCAACTACTGATTCAGTTATAGCTATAATATCCTTATCAGTTATTGTAAAGCCTTCTACTTCTGAAGCCTTTAAAACAGTGTTAGCAACTATCTCTGTTATGTCTTCTCCTTCTTTAATAATAGGCGCTCTAAGACCTCTAACTACAGTTCCTACTACTCTTTCCATTAAAACCGCTCCTTATATTTTCATTATAATATTATTATTTGTTACACTTGTACTATACTATACTTATATGGTATAAGTAAAATAAGTAAGTATGATATTTGATATAAGGAGAACTTATATGTCTACAAAATTAGATTTATATAGGATTTTTTGTAAAGTTGCTCAATGTAATAGCTTTTCTAAAGCGTCTAAGGAACTATATATGACTCAGCCAGCTGTCAGTCAGGCCATTATGCAGCTTGAAACAGAATTAGATATTCGCCTTTTTACCCGAACTCCGAGGGGAGTAATCCTCACCAAGGAAGGACAAATGCTATTTGAATATATCAATTCTGCCATTAACTTAATTAATGTAGCAGAACAGAAGCTGTTAGAATCCAAAAATCTTTTAGTTGGGGAATTAAAGATTGGTGTAGGAGATACCATATCTAAACATTACTTATTACCTTATCTAGAGGAATTTCATAATAGATTTCCTAATATCAAATTCAAAATTATTAATGGTACTACTCCAGAGCTTTGTGTAATGTTAAAGTCTGGGGAGCTGGATCTTTCCATTTGCAACTTGCCTATTAGTGATGCAAGCATAGAAGTTAGAGAAGTTTTGACCATTCATGATACCTTTGTCTGCGGAAAAAATTTTCTTAGCACTATATCCATGCCATTAAGTCTTTCTCAGCTAGCAGAATTGCCCCTAATATTGCTTGAGCCTAAATCAAACTCTAGACGGTACATAGAAAATTATTTCTTATCAAAGGGTATCAGCCTTATGCCAGAAATTGAACTAGGCTCTCATGATTTACTGTTAGAGCTTGCTAAAATCAATTTAGGTATAGCTTGCGTTATTAGAGAGTTTTCCCATGAATACTTGAAAAAAGGCCTACTGTACGAGATAAAATTGACTGAAAAAATCCCAGCAAGAAATATAGGTGTGTGTTTTTTAAAAGGGGTATCCCTATCTCCTACCTCCATGAAATTTATTGAACTAATAGGATTGAATATGTAATTTATCTATGCTAATAATGGTGCCAAATTAGAAAAGCTGTTGACCCAATAATTAGGTCAACAGCTTTATATTAAGTACAAAGATTAATGGGCTGCTAATAACTTTTTAATATCCTCTTCCATATCTAGTGGATCTGTAGTAGGCTCAAATCTCTTTATATACTTTCCATCTCTACTAATTAAGAACTTTGTGAAGTTCCACTTTATTGCATCTCCTACTAGATTCTCAGGATACTTTTCTCTAATTACACTATAAAGTATTTTTCCCATAGGTGTACTCTTATCAAATCCTTTAAAAGGCGCCTGTGTAACTAGATACTTAAATAGAGGATGGGCATCGTGTCCGTTAACCTCTATCTTCTCGAATATATTAAAGGTAACTCCATAATTAATTTCACAAAAAGTCTTAACTTCTGTATTACTACCTGGTTCTTGTTCATCAAATTGGTTACAAGGAAAACCTAAAATCTCTAGTCCTTCTTCCTTGTACTTTTCATATAGCTTTTGTAAATCCTTATATTGAGGTGTAAATCCGCACTTGCTTGCAGTGTTTGCAATTATTAATACCTTTCCTTTATAATCTGCTAAAGAAACTTCTTCACCATTAATTTTCTTAGCAGAAAAATCATATATACTCATTACTATCATCCCTTCTATAGTACTTTTATAAATTTTTATAAATATTAGTATTTTTCATTTGATATTCTTTATTTATTGATAATTATTTTCACTTCACACTCCTTTATTATACTCCATATTAAAATGTTTGCAATATTATTTTTTAAATCTTATATCCTAAAATCTTTCTTGATATACTTAATATAAGTCGCCGCTATAGCTACAATTATAAAGGACAATGCTAGCACTACACAGCTAACTTTAATACCATTCTTAACTACATCCGCTGGCATTGCAAAATGGAATGGAGAAAAATATTTTAAAAAACTTAGTTTTTCTATCATATCTGAGAATATGCCTAAAAGGTATGTTACAAAGAAAAACCCTATGGATATAGGCATAGCCAATCTTAAATGAGGTACTAGCACTGATATTACAAAACCTACAGCTAGAAAAACCAAGCCTACCATTAAAAATCCAGAAAACAAAAGTATATAGTCCTTAATCACATCTATAACCTTTAAATCTGATGATTTTACCACAAAAGATATGAGAAGGGATGAAAAAGCAATGATAATCACAAAGAGTGCAAAAAGGGTTGTTGCCGATAAAATTTTCATAGTTACTATTTTACTTCTCTTTACTGGTTGAGCGTATAAAAATTCTATAGTTCCTTCACTTTCCTCCTTTACTAAAGCCTTAGAACCTAATAAACCTCCATAGATTACTCCCGCCATCATTAAATATTGAAATACATAGGCAAAATACTCCTTAAGCTTTGAAAAATCCGGTGCATCCTCTAAGCCAAAGGCCTTCAACAAGGCTGGTGGCATAACATCTAGCTCTGTTTTCACTAACTGCTGCATTCCGCTGTCTTGCATGGATGGGAACATGGACATAAATAATATAGTTAGAAGTACGCATATAACGCTCCATATTAACATAGACTTAAAGCCTTTTTTAACTTCCATTTTATAAATATTCATTTATCTCCCCTCCTGGTCATAGTAATTCATAAATACTTCCGACAGCTTTTTCTCTTCAATTAACAAATCTTCTACTTGGTACTTTGAGATTACCACTAGTAATTTATTTATATCACCATTAAAATTAAAGCATATCCTATCTCCTTCATTTTCCAAGCCCTCTGCTCCTATTACCTTTAGTTCCTCTTCAATATTTTTAGAAAGCTTCAAAGTAATTCTCTTAATCCTCTTATGGACAAAATCCTCTATGCTTCTTACTTCGATTATTTTACCTTCCTTAATAATAGCCACTCTGTCACAAAACTCTTCTACTTCTGTTAAGTTATGACTAGATAAAAATATTGTAGTTCCCTCTTTCCTTATCTTTAGTAAGGTGTTAAAAAGCTTTTGTTGTATTAAGGGATCTAAACCGTTAGTAGGTTCATCTAAAATTAATAACTGTGGCTTATGAATAAGGGCCTGCACAATAGCTACTTTCTTTTTATTTCCTAGGGACAACTCCCACATCTTTTTGGTAAGCTCCACATCAAAGCTGTGACACAGATCCTTCATATAAGCATCGTCCACATTATTCTTAAAGGACTTAGCATAATTTAGTAGCTCCTCTACGGTCATGTTATCATAATACCTTACTTCACTAGGCACATAACCTACCTTTTCCTTGATTTTATCTGTTTCAGTAACACAATTCATTCCTAAAATTTTAGCCTCTCCGGAACTTGGAAAAATAAAATTCATAAGGATTTTTATAGTGGTAGATTTTCCTGCTCCGTTTGGCCCAATAAAACCAAATATTTCTCCCTTGTTTACTCTTAAATTAACATTAGATATACCCCGTTTTTTCCCATAGGTTTTTGATAGATTATTGATTTCAATTACGGTCATTTCCATCCCCCTCTAATCTTTTATTTTGCTTATAAGCTGCTAATCGATCATTAAGTTGCTCTCCAGTAAATTTATAATACATATATAAAGAAAGAAATACTGTTAAATATATGAATATATAAGCCCCTGAAAATACTAATACATGCCGTAGATTTGATATATCTGCCCAATTAAGTATCACCACTGAAATAAGGCATACTATATAACAGGCTATAAAATGAATTACTGTTTTATACTTTGCACTAAGGGACTCCAATATAAATTCACCATAAATAATAAAATGTATAACCCCTAGCACAATTGTAAATCCAACCAACTTCCACATTAATATAAAATCCATAGCTGTATCCCCATTAATCATAGCCACTACCGAATATAGTAGGATTGTAGCACTAAAAATCAAGCCCCAGACAAACTTAAACTGCACAATTAATTCCATGAACCTTTTCATTGATATACCTCCTCTATAATCCTAAAATATCCTTAAGTCTACCAACATACTGCCTAGATACTACCAGCTTCTCATTGTTTTCCAGTATCACATCCAACTTTCCATTAAGTCTTGGGGACAGTCTTTGAATTTTTGATATGTTTATTATTGTAGATTTACTTGCCCTAAAAAAGTCTTGTTTTGCTAATTTCTCTTCTAACTCATATAGTCTTAGAGGTATCTCTAATACTTGACTTTCTGTATACATAAAGGTCTTTTTATCTACACTTTCAAAATAGTAAATATCAGAAGGATCTATTAAGTATCTTTCCCCCTCTATTACCCCTGTAATTTTTTCTTCAGAACTTCTAAGCAATGAAATTACTTTTTCAACTTCTTCTGTAACCTTGTCACACTTAATTACAATTTCAACTTCCTTGTGACTAGGACATTCATCAATAGTAATCTTCATTTAAACACCCCCTGATAAGTGGTATCACTTACTATAATATATAGTATATCACTACCCAATTCCAAGTAAATATCCATACTACCAAGATGCATTTTTTAAATACTAAGATGCAAAATTATTTCTCTTACTTTTGATTTTGGACGAATATTTAATTAGAGAATATAAATAACTGGACATTAAAAAAGCAGCCCTTACACTTTATAAAGAGCTGCTTTTTTATATCTTAGTTTTAAATATATTACTATAGCACCTAAAAGAGCTAAAAGCTCACCAGCAAGCAAATCATGAAAGGTGTCTTTAATACCTTCTTTAAGCATATTAGTATTTAGCAAACTATCTCCAATATACTCAAAGATTTCCCACAGGGTACTTATAGTAGTAGAAAAAGAAAAAGCCCACAGGGAAATAAAGAAGGCATATCTATTACTCTTTATTCCCTTTTCATTGATAATAAAACTTTTAATCAAATCCCTTCCAACTGAAACCATATAAAAACCTGCAAAGCCATGTAAAAAAATATCCCACCACCAAAGGGTGAAATAGAAGCCTACTAACTCTCCCAAATACTGAGTTCCAAATAGGAACAATATAGCTATAACTTTAAAACTTGAAGGAAGCCTAATATCTTTTTTATCAGCTAAGTTACTTAGTATAAAGGGAACTGGTATCAAAAACATAGACATTATTGATAAATAACCATTGCGTTTTACGCCATTTATAAAATTAACAATAGCTGTTATTAGTAGTAAAATTTCAAAAGCTATGGCAAAGGTAAGATTATATTTTTCTTTTTTACTTTTCATAATCCAATCCTCTTTTCAAAAAATAAAACCTTACCCTTATAGCATATACAAATTTTAAAAATTTATATATCTAGAACATTTTCTCCGAAAATTCCAATCTCCTGTCTAAAGGGTATAAAACTCCTACCGTTCCACTTCAAGTCTGTTTCCACATAGCCTATAGCATCTGCATTATATCTACCAGCTATTTTTTGAACTGCCATAAGTTGATATATTCCGTCCCTATTAAAGTCTATAGGGTACAAGCCACTTATAGGATTAACAAAGCCCTTTATCCCTTCCTTTAAGGTGCCATCTTCATTATATATTTCTGATAAATACTCTTCACCTTTATAGCTAATATCTATAGTAAATTTCTTTTTAGTTTTAAAGCTAATAATATCTACCTCAAAATTGTCTCTATAGATAACCTCATACTGAAACTCATTATTGAACTTTTCATAGTCGAATAAGAGGCTTGGCTTATTATCTACAAAAGAAAATATATAGCTATAAAGGATAGCTCCACTACCGCCAGAATCTATATACACTACTATGTCATCCACCTTATCTCCAGTAAAATCTCCTAAAAAGATAGTAGGATTATAACCTGCCCCCTCTTTAATAGGAACCCTATTATATTGATTAGTAGCTCCATCCTGTACTACCAGATTGATATTAGTAACAAAAGGGCTTTGAAAACCATAGGGTCTATCCCCCATAAGATATACATTATCTATTATTCCGTCTCCAGTTACATCTCCTTGCTTAAAGTCTAAGATATATGCACTGTAACCATCAAAATAAATAAGCTGCCTAGTGCAAAAGAAATTGTACATATAAAACTCCTCTGATATTGTTAGCTTGTTTATTATATGCCAAAACTTTAGACTTTGTTATGAATATATAAAGTTAAAATGCTAAAAGAAATTAGCTATTTAATTTTAAAAAACTATAGATATATCTGATTAATTGATATCACATTTAAATTATAAGAATCTCTTATATTTATTCCTAAAATAAGTTACCGCTAAGATCTTTTGACCTTAGCGGTAGAAAATAAGTAGAAGTTAAATTTTAAATTGATTAACTACCTTAATGAGGGATTCTGACTTTTCATTTGATTTACTTGCTAAATTAACTACATTTTCAGCCATATTAACAACACCCTCTGCCTTATTGGCAATATTACTTGCTCCCATAGCCTGTTCATTAGTAGAAGCACTTATCTCAGTGATGGATTCAACCATATTTTCTATGGAGGCCAAAATCTCTTCTGAGATCGAACTAAACTCAATTACTACATCATTTATATCCCTAGAAAGCTCATTATATTGTTCACTGGTATTTACTAAGACATCATAATCATTAAGTACTTTCTTATCAATAAAGTCTATAATATCCATAGAGCTTGAAGAAAGATCCTTTACTACCAATAGCACCTGATTTGTCACTTCTTGAATTTGAGCTATGGAAGTTTTAGAACTTTCAGCTAACTTTCTAATTTCTTCTGCCACAACCGCAAAGCCCTTACCGGATTCTCCTGCTCTAGCTGCTTCAATCGCTGCATTTAAAGCTAGTAAATTGGTTTGAGTTGTAATAGATAATATGGTATTAGACAATTCATTAATTTGTTCAACGGATTTAGACTTTTCAATTGCATTCTGCAAATTGACCTTTGTTTTACTATATATGTCCACAACTTCCTGTTTAGATGATATTGACATATCTTTTATTCTTTCAGTAACTAAATTTACTTTGTTAACAGTAGCTGCACCTTCTTGAGCTTTTGAGGCAATGGTCTCAATGGCCTTTTCTACCTCTAAGGAAGTAGCATGCATTTCTTCAGTTGAAGCAGCTGTTTCCTCTGTTCCTGAAGATAGTTCTTCTGTAGTAGAAGAAATATCTTCGATACTTTGATTCAATTCATGCATATTTTGATTAATGGTAGTCAACATTTCACTGACCATAGAAGATTCATCCACAACCGCTTTCATCATTGTCCTCATGGAATTCTGCATTTTTTCAAGGGATTTAGCTAAACTACCTATTTCATCTTCTCTTGCCAACATATCTTTAGATATAGCTCCCGTAAAATCTCCAGTGGCTATAACATTAAGGCATTGGCTTGTCTCCTTGATTGGTTGAGAAATCTTACGAGCCAGCAATATAGTTACTGCTATACCAATCAAGATGAAAACAACAGATATAATTACTAAAAACTTATTTAAATCATTAACCTTACTCATAACCATTGCTTTATCTGCTGTTACAGCTAAGGACCAGTCTGTACCTTCTACAGGATAATAACCCATATATTTGGTTTTTCCATTAAATGTATACTGACCAACTCCACTTTCCCCTTCAATCATCTTCTTTTGAATATTATATAATTCCTCTAGCTCAGGATTATTTTCATATTCTTTACCAATATTGAACATTTCCATAACAAGGCTTTTATCCTTGTTAGCTATGATAGTACCTTCGCTGTTAATCATAAAGACTTCTTGTTCATCATTTTGCATTTCATTAGTATAATTGCTTAAATCGTTACCATCTCGTCTTGCAAAAAGTACGCCTGTAACCTGATTATTTTCTTTTATCGGAACTGCAAATACCACAATAACATTATCAGCAATCTTATTAACCAACGGATCTGAAACATTACTTTCTCCAGACATAGCTTTGATATAGTACTCTCTATCATTAACTTCCCCAATCTTTCCATCAGCGGAGAAAGCATTGCCATTGGTATCTGCAATCAAAATATCCATATGTCCACTTCGTTTAGTCTCATCTTTAAGGCCTTCCAATTTTTCGCCAATTGACAAATCATTTCTTGTAATCCAAGGATTATCAGCTAGTGTCTCTAGTGAATTGATCTGAGTATTTATTTTCTGAGAAATAATCTTAGCATCAGCTTTAGCTAATTCTATTAAATGTTTGTCAATGTTTGTTTTCAATGCATCTCTAGAATTTAAGAAAGCAGAAATTCCTAAACCTCCACAGATTACAAACATTAGTAGACCAAATAGCAAAGTTATTCTTGTGGTAATACTTTTGAATTTCATAGAATCATCTCCTTTTCCCTTCATCTTTTGTTTAATTGCGTTTAGGAATTCTAAAACCTTAGCTTCTAATTACATACTAATAAACTTCTGCTCTCTCTAAAGGTTCTTGAACTTTCCCTTGACTTTAACGGCGTACATTGCTCAACTTTACTATATGATGTATATTATATAATAGAAATGTAACTATTTCTACTGAATATTGATTATTTTTAGAAAATTTTTAAAAATAGTTCCATTCACCAACATAGAACCTTGACCATTACACAAATTTGACTTAACATAGGAAAAGGAAAAAATTACATAACACTTTAAAAATCAATAGGAGGTCAGAAAAATGCAGGAAGTTTATGAGTTTTTAAAGAAATGTGGAACATATTATTTGGCTACAGTGGAAGGAGATCAGCCAAGAGTTAGACCCTTTGGTACAGTAGATATTTTTGAAGGTAAACTTTATATCCAAACAGGTAAAGTAAAGAATGTGTCTAAGCAGCTACAGGTTAATCCAAAGGCAGAAATTTGTGCTTTTGCTGATGGAAGATGGCTTAGAGTGTCCGGTAAGCTTATCAGAGATGACAGAGTAGAAGCAAAAAAGCATATGTTAGGTAATTATCCAGAACTTCAATCTATGTATTCAGCAGAAGATGACAATACAGAGGTGCTTTACTTTGAAGATGCTACAGCTACCTTCTATTCCTTTACTGACGAGCCAAAAGTAATCAAATTTTAGTATTGAGTAAAGATAAGTCTTTCTATATTGTATAGTTAGCAAAAAAAGCAATCTGTTTAGGATTGCTTTTTTTCATAAAAGTCTTATAAGCTAATTTTTCAACCTTTTCTGGAGATACAGCTACCACATATCTAAATGTAATAACTGAATAATATTAATAAAGCAATTAATTAAATAATTTACTTATTTCATCTAATTCTTCTTGAGACAATTCACTATCATCAAAATCAGATACTGAGTATGCAACCTCTTCTCTAGCAGCACAATACTCTGCAATCATAATCAAATTATCCATAAATAAATTCATAAGAGTTTCAATTGATTTTTTATTATACTCTTCCTTGTCATATGAAGTTCTAACTTCTAATTTTCCATCTACTATCATAGCATTTATTTCTATTTTATGTATACACTTTATATTATCACCAAAGGATGCTTCTATACCTAAATCATATTTTTCAAAGTTATCCGTATTGATACTGTCATCTACTTGTCCAAGATAATTAAAACCTATTTCCGGTTGCACATCAAAGTTTATTTCAGATTTTCCTTCCAAAGAGCTTAAATATTTTAATATTCCATATCCAATACCCTTATTTGGAACTTTTCTTATTGTTTCTTTTATATTTATTAGTATTTTGCTTAAATCCATGGAAGAATCAACCTCTATAAACAATGGATATGTTGCAGTAAACCATCCCACTGTTCTAGATAGGTCTATACCATCAAATGATAAGGTTCTACCATGGGACTCCATGTTAACAAAAAACTTATTTATATCTCTCCATTGTTCCAGTGATAATGCTAATGCAGCTATAAGTAAATCATTAATCTCGGTATTGAAAGCTTTATTGGATTCAAATAACAATAAATCTGTCTTTTCTTTTGGTATGGTTAAGGTATTAGTACTAATATTTTTTACAACTCTATCCTTTATATTGTTATCCGTTGGTATAGAACTAACACTTTTATTAGTAATCATTGCCCAGTATTCTAGTTCTTTTTGCAAAATAGGATCATCTGAATAAGCCTTTAATCTATGAGCCCATTCCTTAAAGGAAGTAGTTTTATTCTGTAGCTTAATAGGTTCTGAGTTTATTAGCTGGTTTAGAGCATTTTCAAAGTCCTCCAATATTATTCTCCAAGAAACTCCATCCACAACAAGATGGTGAATAACAA
>NZ_FMJL01000081.1 GCF_900095445.1 Clostridium sp. N3C | reverse complement strand
GCGTTAGCGAGCCCTTGATAAACAATGAGCCAAATGGCAAAATTAGGATGAGAGGGCTTATGTGTCATGCCCTTATATCTATTCCCTTTGCCCTCTACGAGGTAAAGACTTCATTTGGCGAATGTTTGTCAAGGCAACTGCGGTTAGTTGCAGCTAACTTCAGTTTGTTGGTAGTTTTGAAGCTAGTTTTTCATAAACTTTTTACAGTACCTAACAACTAATTATATTTTACTATTAATTACAGCAATTTTCTACTTAAAACGGGGCAAACTACTTTTGCAGGCAACAAGTCAACTGGCAACAGATAATATGTAGAAATGATATAACAGGCAGCCTATTTAGTACAGAATAAACAATATAAGGTAACAGATTAAATGTAGAAATGCTCCTCCAATAATAACTACAATACTGGCGCTACAGGATACATGATATAAATTGCGATAATCCTTCTGGTAGCAGATGCAAATATAGCACTGGCGCCACAGAGCAACTTGGTATAAATGGCGATAATCCTTTCGGTAGCAAAAGCAACTGCATCTCTACCAGCGCAGAGCCACATGATATTAATAACAAATATTCATCATCAGCCTTATAAACTCCACCTTGCAAAAACCCTTTGTTATAGAAAAACTGCTCCATAGCTTTTAGAGATTAGAAGTCAGACATTTAGGAAAATTTTGCGTCCTTTCAGGCTCTTCATTTTTATAATTTCCTATTCAATTACAATCAAAAAGTGCTATCGAACTGTTAGAGTTAAGAGGTAAAAAGTAAAAATTGAGATATATGATATAAGAAATCTAGAGCCTATTATCCTATAGCTGAATCACTATATACTATGTTTTATAAAGGATCTAAAGAATAATGAATGTTCGTTTTGAACCTATTAAACTGACATAAGCTACTATAGTGCCGTCAACAGTCATAGGTGCTGGATGATGTAATAGAAGCTGTAAATCCGTCGTTACTGCTTATCCAACTCAATCCATTTCTGCATCAACACCTTTTTGAAACAAAGCAACATACCAAAAAACCGCTACCCCGCTTTTAAATGTCAGAAGCCAAAACATTGCTTATAACATAACGTCCAATAAAAAAGGATATCTTGTCATCCATATTTGCTTGGATACAAGACATCCTTTTTTCGTTAGAGTAGTCCTCTTAGGAAAGCAACTTTTCGCCGCTTCTACAAATATCGCACACCCCTGGGGCGTTTCCGACACAGTTCGCTGCAAACCGCGCGCCCCTGGGGCACCTACTGCCTCCTGCAGATAAGTACCAAGTCGTAGATGTCTACCTTCTTGTCCTTGTTTATATCTGCCCGAGGCTCCCAGAATGGAGAGCTTTCGTCTAGGTTGTAGTTTCTAGCTGCCATAGCTAGGTCTAGTATATTAACCTGATTATCTCCAGTTACATCGGTGAGAAGACTGTCCGTTACCTCAAAATCTCCTGCGCTTAAATCCATAAGCTTGTTAATGGAGTTCATATAAAGCCTGTCATTCATGTAATTTCCAATAACACTTACATTGCCGGTGTTATCTCTTATTTCCACCCTTAAAATCTTCCACTGTCCGATATTTACATCTGTACTGTATGGTGAAATGTAAGCTTGGAAGCTTTCACCAACCTTATTTAGTACATAATCAACCTCATGAAAGCCAGGTGTTAAATATGTAACCTTTACGGAAGAAACACCTGAATCATCCATTGCATCGATGGATATTAAAACATTACCATCTAAGTCTATAGATTTTTGGCTTACTTCAATATTAGTTAATTCCGGCTTTATTAAATCCGTTAGCGGTGAAGAGAATTCAATGTCGCAAGTACTTAAATCCATTAGCTTATACTTTCCAAACAAATCCTTGTGTGGGTTAGCTGAATTTATTACTTTCAAACCGCCAGCAAGATAAGGAAGTATTAATATATTATCAATTCTCCAGGTACCAATTTCATCATCAGTAGTAAAGGCCAATGTAGCTTTAAATTTACCATTTTCATAACTAAGCTGTGCTTGCTTATAATACTTTCCTGTAGGTGACACAAAGATAATCCAAGATACAAATAAGCCATCATCTTCATTTGGAATACCAGTCACGCCGTCAATAGTTATCTCTACTTGAGAATTATTAATCATATCAACATATTTTGTGTTCACTGATACTTGGCTGAAGTTAGGCTCATCCCCAGAACCATCGTACATTCCTGTGGCAGTTATATTAAGATGATTTAGGTCAACATACTTAACAGTTTCATATGGGCTTTGGCCTATTGAGTTTTCATAGTTAATATAATTTCCTGCTTCATCTCTAAAATAAATGTAGGTAGCTTTCCATAATCCGTTGCTCTCAAAGCCATAGAAGTTTACCTTTGCAATAAACTTGCCATTTTCCTTGTAAATTTCACCATATTTCTCATCGGTACCATTTTTATAAACAACGAAACCTAATGAAGAATTATCGTTTATATATCGGTCATCTTTAATGTCCAAAGTGATGGTAGCCACATCTTTGCCATTAACTTCATTTTTATCTATAACAGCATTATTTAGCACTGGCGGAACAGTATCCTCATTTTGCTTTTGGACAGTTATACTATTGGAACTAAAATCTTTTTCAACTATGTTACCTTTGTCATCAAAGAAGGCTTCAATCCTTTCCCTCATCCATTGAGAAAGGTTTGAGTCTACATAATTAGTAGTATTTCCTGACTTGTCCGCTAAAATTAATCCAACAGGTCTCCATATTCCAGTCCGATCATTTTGTCCAAGATAGAAATCAACATAATAATTGTTATTTCCTTCTTTTATACCATAAACTTTTATGGTGTCATTAGGGCCAAGGAATATCATTGAAGATACACCAAAAATATAATCATTCTTTCCAGATGTGATAATGCCTGATAAGTCGTCAATAGCATCTAGTGTTATAGTGCTTATCTGATTATAATTTATATTTTTCTTGTCTACACTTATATCCAATAATTCAGGAGCAGCAAAGTCTGAAAGAGTACCAAACACTGTAAACTCTAAATGACTAAAATCCATCATATAATCATAGGATTCATAATCATTATACAGAATGTCCTTGTTTCCTACCTTTAGTACATTACCAGCATTATCAGCCAAGGATATTTCGTAAACTTTCCAAATACCATCTTCAGTATACTTTCCAACGTTAAATAAACTATTGAATATACCTTTATTATTAGTTATTGGAGTAGTAACTCGCTTTCCTGTTTTAGATACAAAGGTAATATAGGTGTTATTATAATATTCCATTTTAGTTGGAGTATGAATTCCAGACTCTAAATCCATGCAAAGAATATCAAAGCTTAATGTATCTCCAATAGTTGCATTTCTTATCATAGCAAACACTTGTAATAATACTGGATCGTTATTATCTACTATAGTTCCATAAACCTCAAAATTACACTTGCTCAAATCTATGCCATGGCTAGTATCCTCAGCAGTATACCATCTGAAATTATATACATTATCTGTTAAGGTTATCTCCACTAGCTCATATGTAGTCATGGGTGAATAAAATCCTACACTTACATACCCCTTATAAATATTATTACCTACATGGGTAAATCCTACTTCTTTGTACTCTCCATCAGGGGTTCTATACTTAGCCCAAATGGATTCAATACCGGATACATCATCGGTAGCTTCAATTGTAAGGGTTGCAACCTCAAAAGGATTAATACTTGTTTTATCTATGCTAACACTTATCAATTCTGGACCATTATGGTCTGCTGTAGCTCCTTCGACAGTGAAGTTTGCACTACTAAAATCCATACTGCTATATTGGTAAGGATATAAAACAGAATTGTAGTAGTAGTTTAATCGTCCTACCTTATCCCATATGCTAATATAGTCAATTTGGTAAGTACCATTATCATCATATTGGTCTACAGTATATTGTATCTCGAATACTCCATCTGAAACTTCACTTCCATAAAAATATTCAATCTCTCCATTTGGTTTTAAAAGCTCTACATAACACCAATTTACACCTGAAGCATCATCGCTAGTGTTTACTGTTATTGTAACGGTATCTACAGGTCTTGCTATTGTTTTATCCACAGATACGGAGGTAAGCACAGGCGCTTCATAGTCTGGTGTGGCACCAGATATACTAAAATTCGCTGCACTGAAATCAAAAGTATTATCCTCATATGGGTCAAAATTAGAATTATAGTATCTAACATAATTTCCTGCTTTATCTGTGATGTCCATGTAATTTATTGTATAGATACCATTCTCATCAAATTGCCCTACTGTATATTGACCCTGGTATACTCCTTCTGATATTTTCTCCCATTGAAAATCAAGTCCCATATAAGAATATTCACCTGATAATAGGCTGTTCTCATCCACTACGAATCCAAACAAGTCATCTATACCTGAAAGATCATCACTGGCATGAACCGTTATAGTCACAGTGTCTCCAGGTTGTACATTTTTCTTATCAACGGTTACAAAGTCAATGGTAGGCACTTCATTATCATTAATGCAACCTGATATAGTAAAATATGCTGGACTGAAGTCGAATAAATTTTCTTCATCTGTAAATAACTCCGCATTATAATAAGTAATCCAATTTCCAGCCTTATCATTCATATCAATATAGTCAATTACATAGGTTCCATTTGTATCATATAATCCTACAGTATACTCTGCCTGATAAACCCCTTCTGATACTTTTTCCCAATATATATTTAAGGTTTTAGCCCATTCTGTTTCTGATGATAAACTATTAAGTTCTACAACATTGGCATCAAAATAACTTATGCCTGACACATCATCACTGGCCTGCACAGTTATTGTTACAGTATCACCAGGTTCTACATTCTTCTTATCTACATTTACAGAAAGAAGTTTAGGAGCTTCATAATCCGGTGTGCAACCAGATATACTGAAATCCGCATTACTAAAATCATATAAATTATTTTCATTCGGATATAGATTTGAATTATAGTAGGTTATTTCATTTCCAACTCTATCTCCTAATTCAACATAGGCAATTTTATAGTTTCCATTTTCACTATATTGCCCTACAGTGTATTCTGCTACATACACACCCTCTGATACTTTCATCCAACTTACATCTAATGAATATGTCCACTCATCTCCTAAACTATCAGCATCTACTATAGTTGCATATAAATATTCTATGCCTGAAGCATCATCACTAGCTGTAACTGCTATAGTCACAGTATCACCAGGCTCTGCATTTTTCTTATTTACACTTACAGAGTCAATCTTAGGATCTTCTTTGTCAGGGGTAGTACCAGATATATCAAAATCTGCTGCACTGAAATCAAAGGTATAGGGTTCATCGTCATAATAGTTTGAATTATAATATGTGATAAAGTGTCCAGCCCTATCTTCAATACTGATGCTTCTTATTGTGTAGCTTCCACTCTCATCATATTCATTTACCGTATAGGTTATTTGATACACTCCCTCTGAAACCTTCTGCCAGTCAACAGCAAGAGTATTTGGCCAATATTCACCAGATGTTAAGCTATTAACCTCTACTACACTTGGATAAAAATAACTTATCCCCGAAACATCATCACTAGTCTCAACTGTTATGGTGATGGTATCCCCAGACCTTGCTTCCTTCTTATCTACATTAACTGAATCAATTTTTGGATACTCCTTATCTTAAATAGTTCCTGAAACTGTAAAGTCTGCAGCACTTAAATCCTTTACATCATAATTGTCTGGATATAATTCAGAATTATAATGACCGACAAAATTCCCAACATTATCCCTAATATTGATATATTGTATCTTATAATCACCACTCAAAGCATAAGCTGAAATGCTGTATTCTGCCTCAAACACATTTTCTGATACTTTTTCACAGTTAATATAAGTGGTACTATCATCAGGCTTTAAAAGCTCTAAATAACAACCTTCAACACCAGCACCATCATCACTAGCATTTACAGTGAATTTCACTGTGTCATTACCTGTAACATTAGATTTATCAACAGTTATAGAATGAAAAACTGGTGGATCTGTATCCCTAATTAATCCACTAACATAAAAGTCCCCATTGCTAAAGTCCTACTTATTTACATCATCAGAATTTGTTACAACTGAATTATAAACTTCATAAAAAGTAAATTCTTTGCCCCAGAAATCTAAACATAGCACCTCATATTTTCCATTTATAAATATGTATTGCTCTATGTTAATAGAAGCTTCAAATTGATTAGTATCCTCATTATAATTCAAATAATAGTGTACGAGATCCCTAGTTTCTGGTTCCAAGTAGTAAATTTCTACACTATCAAACTTCTCTGGATTATCCATGCCAACAGATAATTGAATGGTATCTCCAAGAGTAAAGCTTATCCCATCATTTCCGCTTCTTGTCCCACTAACCGATAAAGTTAAATTCTTCGGAGCTAAAGCTGGGATCCCCTCTGCTGAAACCTTGATATTTGGAAATAGGTTTACAAGCAAGAAAATACTCAGTAAATAAGAAAAAACCCTCTTCTTCTTTTTCAAAATAACTTCTCCCTTCTACAGCCTTATGGCAAATATTTTACACATTATACATAAAAATATAATACATCTATTTTAATTTTTCAATAAAATTTGACACTTTATGATAAATACTCCTCATGCGATGATAAAAGAACTTT
>NZ_FMJL01000070.1 GCF_900095445.1 Clostridium sp. N3C | reverse complement strand
CGCTTTTTATCTTTCAGGTTTTTACCTGTCAAAGAAATCGCTGACCATGATTTATTCTGTAAAGAATTGTCATTTAATCTCTGTTCAATTTTCAAAGACCAAGATTTAAAAATCTTTGCTGTCATCTGACAGCTTTTATATATTAACACGTTTTTAAAATCGTGTCAATACTTTTTTATCATTTCTTAAAAGTTTTGAATACTTTAAAGAAGCGACTCATTTATAATAACACGATATAATATTAGTGTCAACAAAATTTATTGTGGTATTTTAATCCATTTACATATATAAAAACAGAAGCACAAGATATGCGCTTCTGTTCTAAAGCTTTATTCTTCCTCTGATTCACTATCATAATTAATGTTAATTTCATCATCCTCATCATATGAAGCTTCACTAATTGAAATATCTTTAACAGATGATTGATTATCTTTTTCTTCTTCTATATCTTCGCTATATGGAATTTTAGCAAGAGCTACAATCAGCTCTCCCTCTACTGTTCTCATTAATCTTACACCCATGGTAGATCTGCTTGTTACAGAAACATCCGATACGTTAATTCTTATAGCAACTCCATTATTGTTTATTAGCATGAGTTCATCGCCTTCTTTTACAACTCTTGCTCCTACTAATTTACCTGTCTTTTCTGTTATCTTATAAGTCTTCAATCCCTTTCCACCTCTAGATTGAAGCCCGTACTCAGTCATTGGAGTTCTCTTTCCATAACCATTTTCAGATACTACTAAAAGTTCCTGTTCTGGTACAACTATATCCATAGATACAGCAATATCACCATCTCTCAAGGTTAGAGCCTTTACTCCAGATGCTGTTCTTCCCATAGGTCTTACATCTTGTTCACTGAATCTTATAGCATATCCTTCTTGAGTTACTATGATAATTTCTGCATCACCATGAGTTACCTTTACTTTTAACAACTCATCTCCATCTTTTAGATTTATAGCTATAAGTCCATTCCTTCTGATGTTTTTAAATTCCTTAAGCTCTGTTTTCTTAATTAAGCCCTGCTTAGTAGCCATAACTAAATAGCCGTCATCATAATCCTCTTTTATAGATAACACAGCTTCAATATTTTCATTGCTATCTAAAGGCAACAGGTTAACCAAATTTGTTCCCTTAGCTGTTCTTCCTGCATCTGGAACCTCATAGGCCCTAATTCTAAAGGCCCTACCCCTATTAGTAAAGAATAGAAGATCGCTATGGGTTGATGCAACGAATAGATGCTCAACGAAGTCATCTTCCTTAGTAGTCATAGCCTGTATACCCTTACCGCCTCTTCTTTGAGCGCTATAAGTATCTGCTGGTATTCTCTTTATATATCCGGTATGAGTAAGTGTAATAACTACTTCCTTTTCTTCAATTAAATCCTCTATACCTACTTCTAAAGGATTTTTTTCTATCATCGTTCTTCTTTCATCAGCATATTTAGCTCTTATTTCTAAAAGCTCATCTTTAATTATTTTTAATAATAGCTCTTCATTTGCTAAAACTTCCCTAAAGTAAGCTATATTCTTCATTAAATCTTGATATTCTGCTTCAATCTTTTCTCTTTCTAAGCCTGTTAACCTCTGCAGTCTCATATCCAAGATAGCTTGTGCCTGCTTTTCTGTTAGGCCAAATTGTGACATTAAACCATTTCTTGCTTCTTCTGTAGTCTTAGAAGCTCTAATTAATCTAATAACCTCATCAATATGATCTAAAGCAATTCTCAAGCCCTCCAGTATATGAGCTCTTGCAAGGGCCTTATCCAAATCAAACTGAGTTCTTCTTGTTATTACTTCCTTCTGATGATTTAAATAATGCACTAGCATTTCTTTTAAATTTAGGGTACGTGGCTCATTATCCACAAGGGCAATCATTATAATACTAAAGGTATCCTGCATCTTTGTATGCTTATAAAGCTGATTTAGGATTACATTAGCATTAGCATCCTTTTTAATTTCTATAACAATTCTCATACCCTCGCGGTCTGATTCATCTCTTAAATCTGATATTCCAACTATTCTCTTATCCTTAACTAGTTCTGCAATATGCTCTATAAGCTTAGCCTTATTCACTTGATAAGGTATTTCTGTAACGATAATTCTATGTCTGCCATTTTCTTCTTCTATCTCTGCCTTAGCTCTTACTGTTACTTTGCCCTTACCAGTTTCATAAGCTTCCCTTATTCCGGAGGTACCTATGATTATCCCCGCTGTAGGAAAGTCTGGTCCCTTTATTACTGACATCAATTCCGTGATGGTTATATCTGGATTTTCAATAATCTTAACCACTCCATCAATAACCTCTCCCAAATTGTGTGGAGGTATATTAGTGGCCATGCCTACTGCTATACCGGAAGAACCATTAACTAAAAGATTAGGGAACCTAGAAGGCAATACTAAAGGTTCTTTTTCTTCACCATCAAAGTTTGGCATGAAATCAACGGTATTTTTATTAATGTCTCTTAACATTTCTAATGCTATCTTACTCATTCTAGCTTCTGTGTATCTCATGGCCGCTGCTGAGTCGCCATCCACAGAACCAAAGTTACCGTGACCATCTACCAATGTATTTCTTATTGAAAAATCCTGAGCTAGTCTTACTAAAGCATCATAAACAGCGCTATCTCCGTGTGGATGATATTTACCAAGCACATCTCCAACTATTCTTGCGCACTTTCTATAGGGTTTATCAGGAGTTAAACCTAACTCATACATAGAGTAAAGAATTCTTCTATGTACTGGCTTTAAACCATCTCTTACATCCGGAAGAGCACGACCTACTATAACGCTCATAGCATAGTCTATATAGCACTTTTTCATCTCGTTTCTTATATCAACGGGTAACACTTTACCTTCGTTATTATTCATGCAATACACTCCTCTTTATAAAGCTCCAATTCCTTACACTTATTTTTACATAGCAAAATATAAGTGTAGAAATCGTAGACTTTTCCTTAAACTCTTCTAAATATCCAGATTCTGAACCTTCCTAGCATTTTCTGTAATAAACTCTCTTCTAGGCTCTACCTTATCCCCCATAAGTATGGTAAAGATTTCATCTGCCGCCATAGCATCATCTATGTTTACTCGAAGTAGAGTTCTTTTTGCAGGGTCCATTGTAGTTTCCCAAAGCTGCTCTGCATTCATTTCACCTAGACCCTTATATCTTTGGATGTTAGTATTACTATCTTGGCCACCTATTTCAATAAGAATCCTGTCTTTTTCCTCATCACTGTAAGCATAATAATCCTTTTTGTTTTTAGTTATTTTATACAATGGTGGTTGTGCAATATAGACATGACCATGCTCAATAAGCTCTCTCATGTATCTATAGAAGAAGGTAAGTAGAAGAGTTCTTATATGTGCACCATCAACGTCCGCATCTGTCATTATAATGATTCTATTGTATCTTATCTTTTCAACATCAAAGTCTTCGCCAATACCACCACCAAAAGCAGTAATCATGGATCTTATTTCTTGATAGTTTAAAATCTTATCCAATCTCTGCTTTTCAACGTTCATTATTTTTCCTCTTAAAGGCAGTATGGCCTGAAATCTTCTATCTCTCCCCTGCTTAGCAGAACCTCCTGCAGAGTCTCCTTCAACTATATATATTTCGCATTCATCAGGATTCTTAGAGGAACAATCCGCCAACTTACCAGGCAGAGATGTTCTCTCTAATACTGATTTTCTTGTAAGCTCTCTAGCTTTTCTTGCAGCCTCTCTAGCTCTTGCTGCTAAAAGAGCCTTATCTATTATAGTTTTTCCTACCGAAGGATTTTCTTCCAAATACTCCGCTATCTTTTCTCCTACTATGCTGTCAACAATACCTCTTACTTCTGCATTTCCAAGTTTAGTCTTGGTCTGACCTTCAAATTGAGGATCTGAAAGTTTAACGGAAACCACTGCAGTTAAACCTTCTCTTATGTCTTCCCCTGAAAGATTTTTATCATTTTCCTTTAAATGGCCAAATTTTTTTCCATAATCGTTAAAGGCTCTAGTTAATGCTGTTTTAAAGCCAATTAGATGTGTTCCACCTTCTACGGTATCAATATTGTTAGCAAAGGAAAATATGTTTTCTGTATAGGTATCATTGTATTGAAGAGCTACTTCGACAATATAATCATCCTTTTTACCCTCGATATATATAGGCTCATCATGTAACTTTTCCTTATTTCTGTTAAGGTACTCTACAAAAGACTTTATTCCACCTTCATAGCAGAATTCTTCTTTCTTATCGTTTCTTTCGTCTATTATATCAATCCTTATACCTTTATTTAAAAAAGCTAATTCTCTAAGTCTTTGAACTAATGTATCGTAATCATATTCAACTTCATCAAATATTTCTGGATCTGGTTTAAAGTAAACGGTAGTTCCGTGATCATCAGTGTCACCAATTCTTTTAAATTCACTAACTACCTTTCCCCTACTATAGCTCTGTGTCCAGATTCCTCCCTCTCTCATAACGGTTACAGTACATTTCTCTGATAAAGCATTTACAACAGAGGCACCTACACCGTGAAGACCTCCAGAA
>NZ_FMJL01000068.1 GCF_900095445.1 Clostridium sp. N3C | reverse complement strand
ATTGATAAATATCCAAGAACAGCATCAAACCAAACATATATTTTTTTGCCATCATACCCTTCTTTAGGAACATCTATTCCCCAATCTAAATCTCTTGTCGCTGCACGATCCTGAATTCCGTCTTTAATATACTTTTCAGATTCATTAATTGCGTTAAAGCGCCACTCTTTATGAAGTGAAACGAAATCACTTAATTCCGATATATGCGCATGCATATCCAAATATAATTGTTTAGATGGTTTTAATATTGGAGAATTACCGCAAATTGCACATTTAATGTCTTTTAGTTTGTCTGGTTCAAAAAGTGAACCACAATTGTCACACTGATCACCACGAGCTTCGCTACCACAGTTTGGGCAGATACCATTTACATATCTGTCTGGGAGAAATTGATTACAGTGTTCACAATACACTTGATTCTCTTCTTTTTCATAAAAACTTCCGTTCTCAATTAATGCTGAAAAGAAATCCTTAACAAATTTTTTGTGAAAAGGATGCATTGTATTTGCGTACTTGTCATATGTAAAGTTTAATCGTTTAAAACAATCTACAAATTCCTCATGATATTTGTTAGCAATCTCTTCTGGTTGAACATTGTCTTTTTTTGCACGTATAGAAATAGGGGTTCCGTGACAATCACTACCCGAAACATATATTACTTCATCACCATTAGCACGATGATATCTTGCGATTATATCACCTGGTACAAGTGCAGCCATATGACCTATATGAAGAGAACCATTTGCATATGGCCATGCTCCACCTACCATTATCTTTTTTTTCATTCTATTCTTATTCCTCCTAAATTAAAATTAAGTGAAATAATTAAGAATTTAAGTTATTATTTAACTTTTAACTTTTTTAATAATATCACGCAAGAGGTAAAAAGTCAATTGAAAACCTTTTGGGATTCATGGAAAAGCATGAACCCATTACTTAAATTATGCTAAAAACAAAAGAACTCACCATTTAGCGAGTTCTTACTTGGCGGAGAAAGAGGGATTTGAACCCTCGCGCCGGTTACCCGACCTACGCCCTTAGCAGGGGCGCCTCTTCGGCCACTTGAGTATTTCTCCATGCCCTACATTGTTTATATTTTTAATAAAATATGGCGGAAAGACAGGGATTCGAACCCTGGGTGCGGTCACCCGCACGCCGGTTTTCAAGACCGGTGCCTTAAACCAACTCGACCATCTTTCCACGTATCTCAATGACAAGTATTATTATATCAACCACTGTGTCTTATGTCAATAATAAAATTAATTTTTTTATATCAAAAAATATGGAACTCAAACTATCTATTCCCCTAAATTTATTTGAATAATTTTATTATTATAACCTTTAAATAAGAAATAAAATTATCTTCCATATAAAGCATAGGTTCAGTATTTGGAAAATATAATTTTAATCTTATAATCCAAACAATGATAACTAAAGCTGCTGCAAAATAAATATATCTAACTTTTTTCAAATTAGTCATGAAGGGAATAAAAATAACTAGGGGAAATAAAGGATTATACTTAAAAGCTTGCAGAATATTACCTTTAAATAGATGTAAAAATGCTCTAGTCATGCCACAACCGGGACAGGGAACTCCTGTAATATTATAAAATAAACAAATGCTTCTATTGGTTATATGGCCAAAAAGTATACTTACAGCTCCAATAGCTGCAAGTATACCAAAATACTTTCCGCAAGTAACAATGCTAAGTATTACCTCTACTGCTATATTTCTTTTTTCAATCATTATAGCCCCTTCCACTAAAAAAATACTTAATGTACATTATAGTATATTATCCTGCTCTAAAAAATAAGCTTTATTTTGATATCTTATCACATCTCATATAAGGTCTTAATACCTCAGGAATTATAACTGATCCATCTTCCTGCTGATAATTTTCTAAAATAGCTGCTACAGTTCTTCCTACTGCTACACCAGAACCATTTAAAGTGTGTACAAATTGAGGCTTATCCTTTGGATTGTCCTTGTACTTAATATTTGCTCTTCTTGCTTGGTAATCTTCAAAGTTACTGCAGCTTGATATTTCTACATATCTATTGTAACTTGGCATCCAAACTTCTATATCGTAAGTACAAGCTGATGAGAAGCCTAAATCTCCTTTACATAGCTTAACTACTCTGTAAGGTAAGCCTAATCCTTGTAGAACTCTTTCTGCGTCATTTGTAAGCTTTTCTAATTCTTCGTAAGACTCTTCTGGCTTTGTGAATTTAACTAGCTCTACCTTGTTAAATTGATGCTGTCTTATAAGACCTCTAGTATCTCTTCCTGCTGAACCAGCTTCTGCTCTAAAGCAAGCACTGTAAGCCACATGCTTTATTGGAAGTTCGCTACCTGGTAGTACTTCATCTCTATATAAATTAGTTACAGGAACTTCTGCAGTAGGTATTAGGAAGTAATCTTCATTTGTTACCTTGAAAGCATCTTCTTCAAACTTTGGAAGCTGTCCTGTACCAGTCATACTATCTCTATTTACCATGTATGGTGGCAATATTTCTGTATAGCCTGCTACCTCTACATGAGTATCTAGGAAGTAGCTTATTATAGCTCTTTCCAATCTAGCACCTAGAGCCTTGTATACTGTAAATCTTGAACCAGTTATTTTTGCAGCTCTTTCAAAATCAAATATGTTTAGATCTACACCTAAATCCCAGTGAGCTTTAGGTTCAAAACCAAACTTTGTTGGTTCACCCCATTTTCTAATTTCCAAGTTATCTGCATCAGACTTTCCGTCAGGAACATTTTCATTTGGGATATTAGGTATTCTTAAAATTATATTCTTTATTTTATCATCTATTTCAGCAACCTCTGCGTCCATAGCCTTTATATCTTCACCAATCTTTTTCATCTCTGCCATAATAGGCTGAACATCTTCTCCTGCTTTCTTTAGCTTTGGAATTTCTGAGGATACTTGATTTCTCTTGCTTTTTAAAGTTTCAACCTCTACTAAAATTTGTCTTCTTTTTTCATCTAAATTAACTACTTCATCAATTAATGAAACATTGAAATCTGCACTTCTTCCAAGCATTGCTTTCTTTACTTCTTCTGGATTGGTTCTTATTCTCTTTATGTCTAACATGAAACTCTACCTCCTATATTTTTATAATAAAAAAAAGCCTTCCTCCCAAAAGGGACGAAAGACTCCGCGTTGCCACCCTAATTAACTGCCACATAAAGACAGTTCTCTCTTATACATTTAACGGTTTTGCCGTACTGCTCTTCACAGTCCCTCAGAGGTGGATTCTCAAATACAGCCTATCAGTTTACACCAGCCACTGACTCTCTTAAAAAAGCTATATAAGTTACTAGTCCTCTTCAACGGTTAAATATTATCTTTTGTATATTATTATATACACAATTTTTTAAAAAAGTAAACATATTTATCTCAGATTTATAACTTTTCTGTATTCTTTGTGCAAACAATATCTACACCGGTGTTTAAGATATTTTTGCATACAATGTCTCCAATTTTTATTGGTAGAGATACATAAATTCTGCTTAAGGCTTTGGAACATTCCAACCATAAACCTTTATCTATTGGTGCAGTGCTTTTAACAGGAACAACTTTGGGATTCTTAGTTCCCTTTGCTCTTACTACCGTTGTAAGCACTCCTTTATTGTTAAGACTCTCTTTCCCATACTCAATTCCCTTATAGCACTTGTTTCCAATTACAATTATTTCATTGCCTTTTTTATCTATGCTCAGCAAGCATTTCTCACTGCAGCCATAACAAATACTTTGTTGCAGCATTCCAACACCTCACACACTGTCAAACTCTTTTATTCTATTTAATAGAATTTTAGACTTCTTAGAATTTTTAACTATATCCGTTACCTGCTGATTGGTTTCTCTAGCAAGTATAGATACTACCTTATTAAGACAATAAGCTCCTTTACATCTGCCGAAAGTAGCACCAGTTCTGCGTTGAACCCCCTCTAAGGTTCTAGCTCCTAAAGGCCTTCTAATGCAATCTACTATTTCACCTTCCGTTACCATGTTACAGTGACAAATAACACTTCCATACCTTTTGTCCATATCTATTAGCTTTTGTCTTTCCTCATTGGATAGCTTTTTAAAATTATAGGTTTCTCTACGCCTATCCTTAAAATCCTTTTTAGGCTTAGCATTCAAATTACTTACAACCGTTTCACAAACCATTTTTGCTATATAAGGTGTCATGGTTACATGTCCATAATGCTTACCTATTATTCTTATGTATCCATCGCTTAAATAGCTATCATCAATTACTATATCGTCCTCCTTATATCCAACGGAATAAAAGCTATCTATCCTCTTTTCATCTATAGAGTCAAATAATCTCTTAGCCTCTTCCACAGTATTTTTCAGACTCAATTTTTCCTCTGACCTAACAGAAACCAAATCATACTCTTTTAAGGTATTTACATAATAGCCATTCTTTCCATCTTCCCCTATGGATAACACTATCCTTGAATATAAATCCTCCTGCTTTTCTAAAAGAAAATGATTCATATATTCCTTTTCGTGATAACTTATATTTCTATCTAAATCTATGCTATAATGCTCACCTGGGGTAGTATTAATCACCATCTTACAGGTAAATTTATTCTTATTTGTAGTTACCCTAACCCCTTTGGTAATATCCTCTATGTCTAAAACCTCTTCTGTCAATCTAAAATTAACACCATTATCAAAGGCTATTTCTCCATAAGCTATAGCAAGATCATAAGGACATGTTACTCCAGTATTAGGTGAATATAAAGCTTTAGTTACCTTTTTACTTAAAGAAGGTTCCATCCGTCTAGCTTCTTCACCAGAAAGTAACTTCACATATTCAATTCCTCTATCCTGAGCCTGTTTGAATAAATGATTTAATCTTTCCTCCCCTTTGCTGCCAGAAGCAGTTACCAAAGATCCACACTTTTTAAAGGGAATATTAAATTTTTCCGTAATCTGGCTAAACATAGAATTGCCCATGAACTCTAGCTTAGCCATAAAGGTATTATCACACTCCACACCATCATATACAATGGCAGTATTAGTTAAGGCCACATCACTAGCTATATCATAATCCTTCTCTATTAATGCTATATTCAAACTATATTTAGAGAGTTCATAAGCCACAGCACAGCCTATAATTCCTCCCCCTAATACTAGTACATCATAATCCATATAAATCCTCCCGCTAATATATACAACTGAAATCCGTAGTAAAAACAATATTTATAAAATGAACTTCAATGAGAGCAAGGGCTAATCACAAGCCAAATACCCCTTTTCTGCAAGCTCTTTTAACAAATTATCTATTACTTCTTGGCTATCTGCTACAACGGTATGCATATGAACACCGTCTGTAAGTCTAGATAAAGGTTGAGCCTTACCCTTATCAAATCTTTCCACAAAATTCTCAACATCCTTTAGGGTTTTAATCATAAGCATCCCCCTCATCTCTCCATATAAAGGATGCTCTACAATAACATCTTCCACCATAGCTCCATATTTAACTATAGTTCTTAATTCATCTTCCATCTGTAATTCATTATGAGAAACTGCAATTATTCTTTTTATCTTATTTGATTGAGCAGATGCTATAATGTATCCATCTGGAGTAGCTATTATATTATTACCTTCTGCTCTAAGTATGGCAATATCCTTTACTATAACCTGCCTAGTAACGCCCATCTCTTCTCCAAGCTCTTGACCCTTTTTCGGATCTTTACTTGCTAGCAATTTATTTAGTATACGTTCTCTTCTTTCCTTTGAATTCATAGCTCTCATCACCTTACAATTCTAATTTAACTTATACTATCTGCCGCCCTCAAAATATCTAAACTACTGTCTCCTATTATATCATTTTCATGGTGATTTCTCACCAAATAGAGAAATCTATCCCTATACTTATTTAATCTATTTAAAAGTATATATCCTTTTTCCGCATGATTATAGTAAACATCTATCTTTTTTATATTAGTCATCTTCCTCATCTTATTGCCTGCCAATTTATCTAAAATAACTAATACCGACTTATCAATAGGATTTAACTTTTTTTCAATTTTACCAATATCATGTAACAAAGATACCTTAATAAATTCATCTCTATCTAGGTCTACAGCCCTTTGAATCTCATTAGTTTCAAGTCTTCTCTCAACATCTTTAGCAACCCTAATACTATGCTTCTGCTCTGAAACAGACAACCTGAAAAAAAGTTCCTGCTCCTCCTTATCAAGATATCTCTGTATATATTTTTTATCCTCATTGGTAATTCTACTGAACACAGCCCAAAAGAACTGCTTAACTCTATATAAACTCATTAGCACACCTCTAATGCAATACTAGAAAACATAATATCTATAGTCTAATTTTATATTTTTTATTTGCTATAAACAATAGGGTTTTTAAAAGGAAACATTAAAGAAACTTAGTGAATTAATTTATTTGATATTAATAAATATATAAGGTAAGAATGAAACCAATTAGGAGGTGCTTGCTATCCCTATTATAGCTTACTATATAACAATATTAGTTATTTCTTTAATATATGTTTACCTAGCTTTCACTATAGATTTAAGTCCTATAAAAGGCATTATTATAAGCTTTACTTTGTTGATTTTGCTAATTAAGTTTAAAAGCTATGCTTTATTTTATATAAACCTCATAGATATGCTACTAATTTCCTATAGATATTATAATAAGAAAAAGCTAAAAATAAACTCCATGGAACTACTTCGTATACTTTCCTTAAACTTAATTAATATTGCCTTTTCTGTTTATGGCCTTATTAAAATAATATACTACTATCCTGGCAGACTTTACATACAAAGAAAGCTCCCTTTTACTAGGATATTTTTAATAGAACTTGCTCCTATAGCTTGTATAATATCCATCTATTTAGTACTGATAGTGATACTACTTTCTATCAATAATAAACTTTCATACGGTAAGACCAGGGGCAAAGTACATATTCCCCTACTACAAACCATACTTTTCATTACTTTAATTGTACTCTTAATTATACTTATAAACGCCTTTATATATTTTATTATACATAACTATCCCTCCAAAAGGTTTAACGGTATATTTGGTGAAAACTATTTAAAGGATCCTATTAAACAATATTATAGAGATTACAAGTCCTTCTCTGATTGCATATGGTTTAGCGCCACCACCTTCTTTACTGTAGGCTATGGAGATATGCACCCTGTAGGCAACATCATGTATCTTTTATCTATGCTAGAGATGTTAAGTGCTTATATATTAGGTGTAATTATGATACCTATTTTACTTATTAAAGTATCTTGTAAATAATTAAACATCTACGTTATAATTATCCTAAAAACTTAAAAATAACCTTAAGTTCAGCATTTTTTTCAATTACAAATTTAAAGGGGTGTTAAAATGAATCATTTAGGTACAAAGGAATTAGAAACAGATAGGCTAATATTACGCAGGTTTAAGGTATCTGATGGAGAAGCAATGTTCAAAAATTGGGCTAGCGATCCTGAAGTAACAAAATATCTAACCTGGCCCACTCATACTGAAGTAGGTATATCAGAATACGTGGTAAATGACTGGGTATCACACTATGAAGCCCCAAAGTTCTATCAATGGGCTATTGTATTAAAATCAAATGGGGATGAACCCATTGGATCTATAAGTATAGTGGAAATGGACGAACGAATTAATAAGGTACAAGTTGGTTACTGCATCGGTAGTAAGTGGTGCATCAAGGAATAACCTCGGAAGCTCTATCTGCATTAATATCCTTCTTTTTTAAAGAGGTAAAGGTAAATCAAATTGAAGCAAGACACGATACAAAAAACCCCAACTCAGGTAAGGTTATGAAAAAATGCGGTCTTATTTATGAAGGCACTATAAAACAGGGAGATATAAATAACCAAGGCATCTGTGATTGTTCAATTTATGGACTTGTGGCAGAGGATTATAGGGGATAGAATAGGATAAGATTTTTTATGCTTTGACTAGGGATAAATACTTTGATAGTTATTTAGGAGGATAGTTATGGACAACTATATTGTGAGAGAAGCTAAAAAAGGTGAAGATGATTTAATTATAGACAGGCTAGTAGAATACAATTTATCAAAGGTACCACTAAAGCAGGATATTGATTTTTTATGGATAAATAGGATAATTGAAGACCTAAATGGAGAAATTATCGCTGGAATACTTAGCAAGATGTATTGTTGGAATTGCTTGTACATAGATGTGCTATGGGTAAAGGAAGACCATCGAAATACGGGCTTAGGCTCTAAACTCCTAAAGGAAATTGAAGCAATAGCAAAAGAAAAAGGCTGTCAACTAATTCATTTGGACACCTTTGATTTTCAAGCTAAAGACTTTTATCTAAAGCATGGGTATGAAGTTTTTGGAGTATTAGATGAATGTCCTCAAGGTCATAAAAGGTATTTTTTAAAGAAGAGTATTTAAGTTTTTATAAAAAATAATTAGAAATAGGGAGAAAGTCAATGAAGGCAACCATAGTATTAATTGCAAATAATGAAACTTCAAATCTAGCTTCTAAATTATTACTGGAGGCCAACAAAATCGGTAAATTAGGCTTTGAAATGACACGACTCCCCTTTCACCTTTCTCTAAAACAACCTTTTATCATTAATAATCTCGATGAATTTGAAAGTTTTTTTGATGCTTACTCAAAAATCTTAAAGCCTGTAACCATTCATTTCAAGGAACTAATTGCATAGCCAAATTCTGTTTTCGGATACGAATCCGGCGTTTTGGTATTAAAGGCTGAAAAAACAAAGGAATTATCCTCAATACATAAGGATTTAACTAATAGATTAGAAGAAAGATTCGGTCCCTGTAATGCAGCCTTTGATGGTGATGCCTATGAATTTCACATGACCATAGCCATAGGAGGTAAATCATACTCTGAATATGAAAAAGTCATTTCAGAATTAAAGAAAAAGGATCTAAGCTTCACAACAGTTTTCAACGAGTTAGCACTTTTCTACTATGATAGCGATAATATAGAGCCGGGAACATACTATTGCTATAAGAGAGTTAATTTAGGTTGAAATATATAGCTATGTTGCTTTGTTTTAAAAAACAGTTGTTAAATAAAGCGGATGATTAGGACAAGCTGCCCTAACCCCTTCTAGAGTAAAAAAGACTGCTGCACAACAATTAAATCTGTTATTGTGCAACAGTCCCTTGATTCTAGTTATAAAATTCCAATCTCATAACCTTTACTATATGTTTCTTTGCTGCAAATTCCATATCAACTTCTTTAATCTTTCTATATCCTAAGCCTGACCAAAATTTCATTGCACCGTAGTTTTCTTGAACTACACCTATTCTAAAAGTCTTTGCTCCTAAACTAATTGCCCATTCATTTAATGCTTTATGTGCAATTGTTCCTAATCCATTACCTCTCTCGTCAGCGTCAATAATCATTAATCCAAGCATCCACTCTCCAACAGTTGGGAAGTCCCTTATAAGGTCCACTAAGCCAACTAACTTATCATTATTAGTAAATATCCCTAAAACAAATTTATCTTCATAACTTTTATTTGGAGGTAGATCAGTAAATATTTCATTTACTTCTTTTATAGTGGGTAATACTCCGTCAACCAAAATATAATAATCAGAACATTTTCCACATAACATCTCAACTGCATGGCAATCATTTGTAGAAAGAGATTTGATTTTATAGCCATTGGCTAAGTTTAAATTAATAGTTTTCATATTAGTTCTCAACTAAATGGTGTTTCATAGGCAAAGGGGATTAGGTTTTTTGCTTTGGTTTTTTTAATTCCTTCAGGGGTGTTTATTATAACATAACATTCTGGGCAATAATCCATTAACAACTACCTACAATTTCCGCATGGAGAATATATCATATCACTATTGTCGCCTCCAATTGCTACAATACATTCAAACTCTCGTTTTCCAGCAGTTATGGCTGAACCCATAGCAATCATTTCACCACAAGCACCATGAGCTAAATAAACATTAACACCTAAATATATTTCACCATCTGCACATCTCAAAGCACAACCCACAGTATGTCTGTAATTTTCACTATCATAGTTTGCCTTTATTATATCCTTAGCCTTTTCAATAAGATAAAAATCCTCTTCTTTTAACTCTTCAAACATTATATTCCTCCTATATATCCTTAGTTGGTTATGAATTACTATGGCGATTTAAATTTCAATTGCTTTTAAAATAAACTCTTTGAAAAAGTATAGTGGTTTTAAAGAATTGTTATACATCCTGCTTGTAAAAACTACTACTAAATTAAACTTGGGCACAACTATTATATATTGGCCGCCATAGCCCAAAGCAAAATAATAACTTATTTCTAAACCCTTATTATTAAATGATGATACCCACCAATGATATGCATAATGCCCAATATTGTTATAAGTCATATATAGCGGTGTTGTAGATTCTTTTATCCATTCACTAGATATTATTTGTTTACCATTGAAACAACCATTATTTAAGAACAGATTACCAAACTTCAACATATCATAAGAGGTAAGCCTTAAGCCGTCTGCCCCAAGGCTAATACCCTGCCTATCATCATCTTACAATATCATTATGAGAGGCCCAATTTATTAGCTCCTTAAATAAATTAGCTCCTATTTTTTTACCCCTATAGCTTTTCAATATGCCTATAACTATATAAGCACTATGGCTTATTCTATTAGCAAAACCTCTCTCTGCAGATAAGAAACCAACTATTCTTTCCTGATCCTCTGCTACTAGCATCAAGGAATTAGAAGATATCATTTGCTCAAGTGTATCTTTCATTTCATCTACAGTTGTACTTCTTTCTCCTGGTTCATACATCATATATTTGGTTTCATTGTCTAACTGCTTTAGCATATTTAATAAATTTTCTGCATCCTCTAGTTCCGCTTTTCTTATAATTAGGGCAATCCTCCACACTAATCTGGTTTTCAACGTCATAGTAATAGCTACTAATCAACTCGCCTGTAATTTGCTTTTAAATTATCTTTTATTTATCTTCATCATCAACAAATTCAAATACTTCTTCTACGGTTTTACCAAAAACCTTGGCAATATCCATGGCTAATTTTAAGGATGGATTGTATTTTCCATTCTCTAAATGCCCTATTGTTTCCCTTCTTACACCTACCAGATTAGCCAGTTCCTCTTGCTTCATATTAAATTCTCTACGGAGTTCATGAATTTTTGTTCTTAATATTGGCATAACTATTCACCGACCTTTTCATATTTAAGAAAGAATATACATTCAACTATAAAAAATCCTCCTACTATAAATGGTGTTAGTATTTTCAAATCAATCATCCATGCTCCCTTTGTTATTTTAGATATAAGCCATAAAACAAGCACTAATATTAAAAATAAATCATAAACCTTAGCTTTTGCTTTAATTCTATTATGTATTGCCATTTCATCCTCTTTTTCTGTTTTCATGAAATAAGCTACAATAAACGTAAAAAATCCAGCTAATATTAATATGTCAATTACAATACTTAAATAGTAACTTTGGTTTACAGTCTGAGATATACCTAATATAATACAAGCTATACCGCCAATTCCATTTGATAATATAGCATTTTCTTTTAATTTTAATACTTTTTTCATATTATCACCTCTTGTTATATATTTTTAACGTATGTTATAAATACGTAACTTATATGATAAATATATAACATAACACTTATCCTGTCAATATCAATATTGTAAATAAATCTCAAGTATTAAATCATAAATTGAAAAGAAGATGTTGCAAAACTACCGGTTGAGTATTTTGCCAACACCTTCTTTTTATCAAGCTGCAAAAGGCATTACCATATAGTTCTTAATTATTTCTGCAATCTCTTTATTGTCCTTATACTCAAATACACCTATATGCTTTCCCTTAATATTTAGCACAGTAAGTTTTCCCTTAAGTATATTCTTCTCAGTCTGCTCAGAGTCTTCTACTATGCCACCTTGTTTCTTTATGTATTCAATAAAGCCTTGTGAAGTTATTTCCTTTTTATATCTTTTACGATTGAAATCAGGAAAAGTTTCTGCTTGTATGACATATACTTCGAATGGCTGTACACATCTATCCTTATAAGCTTTTCTTAAAGCAAATTATTCTATTTGCCTCCTCAAAACCAAGGGATAAATGAAATCTTAAGCTTTCTATATTATTTAATTCACAATCGCTGGCAAATTCACTACATCCCTTATCCTTTGCCCACTTTTCACATTCCATAAGTAGCTGTTTAGCTATTCCTTTATTACGATACTCATCCTTTACATATATCCCTTCCAAATAGCCAACAGGACTGGTTTCTGCTCCCTCAACATAATCGTTCCTTAGGCTGCATTGTGCAAAAGCAACTGGTATAGTTCCGTGAAAATAAGTAAAAAGAGCTTCATTTTTTGAAGCAATGCAATTTGTGATTTCTTTTTCTAAATCGCTAATTTCATTGTCTGGCCATAATAGTAAAGCTAATTCTGCAACAGCTTTGGAATCATCAATAGTTGCTTGTTTTATGATGATATTTACCTCCCATTAAACCCTTTATTCATAATTCGGTTAATTTGATGATGAATTATATATTCTAATTATAACATTACTTTTTCATAAAAATAAAAGCAATGAATTTTCGTTCATGACTTTCTTTGGTGGAGATAAAGAGATTCGAACTCTACCTGGGTGCCATAAAGCGCCGATTTACATCGGCATGGCACCCGTTGAAGACCATTTAGGTCTTCAACCCCCCTGCGTGCAAGGCAGGTGCTCTCCCAGCT
>NZ_FMJL01000067.1 GCF_900095445.1 Clostridium sp. N3C | reverse complement strand
AAAAAAAATTAAATGGAGATTTTGCTAATGAGATTAACCAATACTTTTTTACCTGTTAACAAAGAAGATTTAGCCGCTAGAAATATTGATACATTGGATTTCATTGTGGTTAGCGGAGATGCCTATGTAGATCACCCTTCCTTTGGAGCTGCCATTATCGGAAGGGTTTTAGAGGCTCAAGGATTTACAGTAGGAATTATAGCCCAACCAAATTGGAGAAACTTAGAGGATTTCAAAAAACTAGGCAAACCTAATAAAGCCTTTTTAGTTACCTCCGGTAATATAGATTCCATGGTAAACCACTATACTGCCGCTAAGCGAAAAAGAAATGATGACTTTTATTCACCTGGTGGAAAAGCCGGTTTTAGGCCAGATAGAGCTCTAATCGTATACTGTAATAAGCTAAGGGAAGCATATAAGGATGTACCAATAATAATCGGAGGTATAGAAGCTAGCTTAAGACGATTTGCCCACTATGACTATTGGGATGATAAAGTTCGTAGAAGTATTCTTCTAGATACTAGAGCAGATTTGTTAGTTTATGGAATGGGTGAAAGGACTATAGTCCAGATTGGAGATATGTTAAGGTACGGCGGTGATATAAAGAATCTTACCAATATAAGGGGTACTATGTACATAACTAAAGACCTTCAGCATGTATCAGATTATATAAAGGTTCCTTCCTTTGAAGAAGTTTCAAGTGATAAAAAAGCTTATGCTGAGGCCTTTAAATTAGAAGCACAGGAGCAAGATGATATTAGAGGAAAAACTATTATCCAAAAACATGGCAGTGAATATGTAGTACAAAATCCTCCTCAAAGCCCTCTTTCTGTAGAAGAAATGGATTTCTTTTATAATATACCTTACACAAGAGAATATCATCCTATGTATGAATCACAGGGAGGTATCCCTGCCTTAAAGGAAGTAAAATTTTCAATAACCAGTCATCGTGGCTGTTATGGTTCTTGTTCCTTTTGTGCTCTAACCTTTCATCAAGGGAGAGTTATTCAAAATAGAAGTGCAGACTCTATAGTAGAAGAAGCCAAACTACTTACAAGTTTAAAGGATTTTAAAGGATATATTCACGATATAGGTGGTCCTACCGCTAACTTTAGGCACAGAGCTTGTAAGGTTCAAATCGAAAGAGGCACCTGTAAAAATAAGCAATGTCTTTTTCCTGTTCCCTGTAAAAACCTTATAATCGATCACAGTGAATACTTAAATTTACTTAGAAGAGTTCGTAAACTACCAGGTATTAAAAAAGTCTTTGTACGTTCCGGTATTAGATATGATTATCTAATATTTGACAAAAAGGATGAATTTTTTAAAGAATTATGCCAACATCACATTAGTGGTCAATTAAAGGTTGCCCCTGAACATATTAGTGATAAGGTGTTAAAACAAATGGGGAAGCCTTCCCGTGATGTTTATGATAAGTTTGTAGATAAATACTTTAATATTAATAAAAAACTGGGTAAAAAACAGTTCCTAGTTCCTTATCTAATGTCTAGCCACCCTGGTTCAGACCTTAATGCAGCTATAGATCTAGCCCTTTATATAAAGGATATGGGCTATACACCGGAACAGGTTCAGGACTTTTATCCTACTCCCGGAAGTTTATCTACCACTATGTATTATACTGGTATCAATCCTATGACCGGAGAAAAGGTTTATGTGCCTAAGACTCAAGAAGAAAAAGACATGCAAAGAGCCTTGCTACAATATAAACTACCAAAAAACTATAATCTTGTTAAGAAGGCATTAATAATGGCTGGTAGGGAAGACTTAATAGGCAACCATAAAAATTGTCTTATTCCTAATCGACCTCCAAAAATTACAGAAACCGCAAAAAAAGCAAAAAAATCAACTTCACCTTCAAAAGCAAAAAAGTAAAAGGCTTCAGTCTAACTGAAGCCTTTATTTTACTATATATCAATGTTTATTTTTCTTAATGGCATTAATAGCATATACTAACACTAAAACCCATCCTATATCACTAATAACTAGTCTTGGTAATATATGAATTCCCAAAACCTTTAACACTATTTCAATTATAGTTAAAGAAGAAGCTCCTATTAATAAACTTACCCCTATGCTATTTACTAATTTTTCTCCTATAATCATCAAGGCACAGATCATTATTATAGAAACAAGTACAATAAACACAAAATCAACTAATAGCCAATTTTGAAAGGATATGATATATCCAAAACTTTCAGTTCTTTTTATATTATAGTCCAATTTAAAGACTGTTATTGTGTAGAACAATAAGACTAGAACACTAATTAATATTAAATAATCAATTTTAATTTCACTATTTCTATAAAAAATATATAAGCATAGAAGAGCTGTTATAGGTATAGTTGCTAAATTTACAAGAGAAAAAAACTTAAGTATGTACAAAAATATAATGTTTTTTGATTGAAATAAAATTATGTTAGCGACAAACCTTAATCCCCATAAAGTTATAATAATGATTGATAAGAGTTTAATCTTATCTGGTGCATATTTATTTGCTGTTCTAGCGGCCATAACAGCAATCAAAATTAGCAGCATTTCAATAAATATATAAATATAAGAAGTAGGCATTATTATCTCCTTCATTAATTATTCTATAGATATATTTATTATGAAAGCTGCTAAAATATTCTTTACTTTATCATTGATTAACGCCAAGAACCTCTATATCACCTGGCAAACATTCTATTACCAAAGGGAAATCTGGTCCTCTTTCTCCATCTATATCCGTTACAATATCCTCATCACATTCTATAACAATCTTCTTTGATTTAAAATAAACTATAGTATCATTGCCTTCCAGATGTTCTCCTTTAGCCATTTTTATTAATAAGGATACAATATTTTTTATTGGCGCAGATTTTACTATAATTACATCAAGTAATCCATCCTCTAAAGAGGCCTTATAGGCTAATTTTAAATTTCCAGCTGTTTGTCCATTGAACACTAACATTAAATACATATCTCCTATGTATTTCATTTCCTCTGCTAAAACCTTTATCTTTAAGCTTCTAAAGTTAGGTAACTGCTCTATACCTTTAATATAATAGGCAAGCTTCCCCATGGTATTTTTTAAATTAGTATCTGTTTTTTGAGAAACATCTGTAAATAAACCAGTGCTAGCTACATTAACGAAATGTTTATCGTTGATTCTTCCTATATCTAATTTTTTAGGTTTACTATTTAATATTTTTTCACAAGCTTCTTCCACATCTTGCGGCATACCTATATGCTTTGCAAAATCATTAGCAGTGCCTACCGGTAAAATTCCAATAGGTAGATTTATGTTTAATTCCTTCATATTATTTACAACAGTATCGACGGTGCCGTCCCCACCAGCAATCAATATGTACTTATATTCATCATCCAAATCCTGTAGGGCTTCCTTTAAATCACAGCCTAAATTAATTCTATAGGGTATAACTGTATAACCATACTTCTGATGAACTGCTATAACCTTATCAATATCTGTTATAATAGAATTTTCTCCAGAATAAGGATTATAAATAAATTTTACCTTTTCCATATTTATCTCCTTATAATTTCTTTCTAATATATATTTATAATAATCAACATAAATTATACCACTAAAGCAAATAAATCCACAAGTCAATAGACCGTGGATTTATTGAAATTCTTCTTTACATATTAGGACTACATGGCTCCGATATACTTTTTAAAGCCTCTTCAGCATTATCTTTTAAAGTAGGTTCCACAGCAATATCACCTAAGGATATCATTCCTACCAACCTTCCATTTTCCACTATAGGAAGTCTTCTTATTTGTCTTTCACTCATAATTCTTGCTGCATCATGTACATCTTGATCGGGACTTCCGCAAACAGGATTTGATGACATAATTTCTCTAACGGTTTGACTACAGCTTTCTGCACCCTTTGCTACAGATCTTAAAGTTATATCTCTATCTGTAATTATTCCAACAACCTTTCCATTTTCGCATACCGGTACTGAACCTACATTATACTCATTCATTAATTGAGCTGCTCTTTCTACATTATCGTTAACATCTACACAAGCTACATCCCTTGTCATAACATCTCTAACTTTCACACTATCACCTCTCTAAAATTCTTTACATAGATAGTATGCTCAAGATCAAAAATCTTATAATTTTTTCACATATATTCATTAGCTCTTAATTATTTGTCAAATTTAGTGTATAATATATTGTGAAGCAATTATAGTTATTTTAAGGAATTATCTATTTATTTTTTGAGGTGATTTATTTATGCACAAAAATGCAATACCTAATGTATTTACCTTAGGAAACTTATCCTGTGGTATACTCTCTATTTTAATGACCTTTCAAAAAGGTAACTTCCAATTGGCTTGTTTATTTATCTTAATAGCAGGTATAATGGACAGATATGATGGGAGAATTGCTAGACTATTAAATGTATCTAGTGATATTGGAAAGGAGTTAGATTCCCTAGCAGATTTAGTCTCCTTTGGTGTAGCCCCAGCTCTGTTAGTGTTCTCTCTATATGAGTTTTATAGCTTAGGTATACCAGGCTACCTTGTGGTTTTAATATTTCCAATAGCAGGTGCATACAGACTAGCAAGATATAATTGTACTAGCTTTGATGGTTTTTTTATGGGAATACCTATAACTCTAGCAGGTTCAATTATGACCTTATTTTCACTTTTAACTATGCATAAAACTACTCCTATTATTTTACCAATGATTTTTCTTATATCCTTATCCTATTTAATGGTAAGTAAGCTAAAAATAAAAAAGGTGTAGCACCTTTTTTATTTTTTTATAACTTTAATTCATTATCGATTTCATCTTTAATATAGTCTAATTGCAAATGTTCTTTCAAAGCCGTAGTTTTTAGCTTACAATAATTAACATAAGCATGATCTGTATCCTTTAGAGCATCCACTATATGATCAATAACCTTGCCTAGATCACTGGCCCTATTTAAAGCATCCTTAATATCCCTTCTATGGGCTAATGAAATATTGTTCAACTCATTAGCTCCTGCTATTAGTAATCTATAGGAATTCACTAATTTTGTTAGTAGATCAGCAAGATTATTTATATCAGCATAGTAATTTTCTATTACATTTCTTTGGCTCAACCCTACCACCGTATAATATTTCTATCATAACATTATATTAATCATTACTAATTTTTATTCTTTCAATTTCAAAGGTTTGTCCGAGTCCTCTTCTCGCTCATAATAATCCTTTTCCTCTTCTATTTGTGGCTTTCTTTCTTCCTTATCTTCTAAAAGTTCTAAAACATAATAATCTGGATAATGAAAAAACATAGCTACCTCCTAATTTTAATTCTACTTTAATAAAATACTAGGAAGTAGCTAAAAATGTTCATTAATACTTATAGAAACAACTGCCGCCAATAAATTCACGTAAGATTGAATTCTCTGGTACTAAAGAGGTATCAACTTCCTTAAAGAAGCTTAAAAAGGTTTTTAATTTATTTGCTTCATAATACACTGGACTATCAGGCTTGATCTTTGAAAGCTCTGCCAGCGCAAACTTCTTTAATACGCATAATTCATATACTATAGTAGAGTTAAACATAACATCTGCTTCTTCTTGGAATACAAATATATTTCTTTCCTCTCCCCTTGTTATAGACGGCCACATCATCAAGGTTTGTTCTCCTCCATAACCTCTTGATAGAAAATCCCTAACAATTCTTCTAATCTTTCTTACATCGGTAGTAGGTATTCTATTATGATCATCTAAATTAAGCTGAGTAAGAGCGCTAATATATATTTTAAATTTATTTTCTGCTGGAATAGTGGATGTTAACATATCGTTTAGTCCATGAATACCTTCTATAAGAATTATTCCGTTTTTAGGTATAGATAGTTTTTCCCCTTTTTCTTCCCTTTTGCCTGTTTTAAAATTAAATTTGGGCACCTCTACTTCTTTACCTTGAAGCATGTCATTTAAGTGCTTATTAAAGAGATCTAAATCTAGAGCATAAAGAGATTCAAAATCTGGTTTTCCCTCTTCATCTAATGGAGTTTTATCTCTATCTACGAAATAGTCATCCAATGAAATAGGTATTGGAATGTAACCATTAACCCTAAGCTGAATACCTAGACGCTTAGCAAAGGTGGTTTTACCAGAAGATGATGGTCCAGCAATTAATACTACTTTAACTTCCTTTCTGTCATGAATCATATCTGCAATATAAGCTATCTTCTTTTCATGTAAGGCTTCAGATACTCTAATGATGTCAATTATCTCATTATTATCTACTTTTTCATTTAAAGAGCCTACATCTCCTACTCCCAATATATTTCCCCATTGTTCCGTTTCATAGAAAATTTTTGTTAGCTTTTTTCTTTCAACGAAGATTGGAATTTCATTAGGATTTTTCTCTGAAGGAAATCTCAATATAAATCCAGGCTCATAATACATAAGATCAAAAAGCTTAATAACTCCGGTGGAATTAGCCATTAGTCCATAAAAATAATCGTATCTTCCATTAAGCTCATAAAGGTTGAATTCTTCAATATCTTGATGTTTTAATAAACGAACTTTATCCTCAAGACCATATCCTTCAAAGATTTTTATAGCCTCTTCCGTAGTTTTAGAAACTTTATGGATTGGATAATCTGCATCAATAATTTCTTGCATCTTTTCTTTTATTTTTATTAAATCTTCACTATCTAAAGGGATCTCTTTATGAATTTCTCCAAACAAAGCATTACCTAAAGAATGCTCTATAGTAATTTTAGCCTTAGGGAATATATCACACACTGCCCTTATTAAGATAAACTGTAAAGTTCTAATATAGGCCTTCATACCCATTTGATGAGTTATATCAAGTACTTCAAATTCACCATCCTCTGTCAAAGGACTAGACAACTCTAAATAGTTATTATTTAGTCTTCCAAGTATAGGTTCATTTTCACCCTTTAATTTAAATTTATTTATTAAATCAGCAACGATTATTCCTTTTCTTGCTTCAATAGTTTTTCCATTTACCAACTTCAATTTCAGAGTATTCATTTTAAACTACCGCCTTTCTTCAAGCCTTGCTAAAATCTAGGTTTAAAAGGTTTATTTCACCTTCATCACATTTTATATTCTGAAAATTCTAAACTATAGTTCTATTATACAATAAAAATAGAATTATTCTACTCTTAAGAAGCAATAATATAAATATTCACTCATAATTTTTGATTAATATGCAAAACTATAGATATGCAATTACATAACTTAAAAGGATATATTGAAATATATGGTTTCATTTCCATCTCTCTATATATACATACTACTTTAAAGGAGCTTAGGTGATTGTATGTTTATTGTACTTATAAGAACAATAATACTCTTTGCTATGGTTATAATTTCAATGAGAATTATGGGTAAACGACAGATCGGTCAACTACAACCTTATGAACTGGTTATAGCTATCATGATATCTGAACTTGCTTCCCTTCCCATGCAAGATACCCGTATTCCCTTGATTCATGGGATAATTCCAATAGTGACCCTACTTGTAATTCAAATAGCAATATCCGTATTAGAATTAAAATCTGATAAGGCAAGAACTTTTTTCGATGGCAAGCCTAGTATAGTAATAAAAAATGGAAAGCTTGTTTTGTCAGAACTAAAGAATCAAGTATTTACTGTCAATGATCTCATGGAAGAACTAAGGATGAAAGGTTACTTTAATATTGATGATGTGGAATATGCTATTTTAGAAACCAATGGTCAAGTATCTGTTATTCCTAAAGATAACAATCAACCAGTTACTAAAAGTGATATGAATATCCAAATAAATGCTAAAACCCTTCCTGTTATTATCATAAGTCAAGGAAAAATATGTTGGGAAAACTTAAAAATAATTAATAAAACAGAAAAATGGTTAATGAATCAACTTGAATCCGCTAATATAAAAAATATAAAAGATATCTTCCTTGCTATAATGACCACAGAAGGTAAACTCTTTATACAAGATTATTCTGATTACGAAAAAAATCCTAATAAAAAACAGGAGGTAGAGCTTTGAAAAATCTTTGGATTTCTATAAGTTTTTTTATTTTAATGATAATAGGTATGCTATATGCTTTAAATTACTTAAACACTGTATGTAAAGAAGTAGAAGAAAAAAGCGTTAAGTTAGAAGAACTAATTAACGCTGAAAATTGGGAGGAAGCAGATAAACTATCAAATGATTTATATTATAGCTGGATAAAAAAAGCTAAAGTTATGACTGTTTTTGTAAATCATGTAGAAATAGATAGCTTGAATAATGAAATTCTGAATCTTACACAATATGTAAAGTGTAAAAGTAAAGATGATGCATTAACTTGCAGTCACACTATTAAGTTTTATTCGCAAAATATAGCAGACCTGCAAAAACTAAATATTTCAAATATATTTTAGTATACTTTATAATGTTTCTGATAAAAACTACATATTTTCTTTTGCACGTTTTACATCCTCTTCACCACACTGCTGCGCTCCATATCTAGCCTTATAATATATATGTGTCAATAGACTATAATCTTTAGAACTAACTGATTCCATATTTTCACTTATAACCTTAGCAGTATGATATTTTTCAGGGATTACCCCTAATTTTTTATAACTTTTTACAAGTTTTTTATACAAACGTCTTATCTTCACGTTATTTGAAAGATCCGTAGATTCTTTAAATTTACCCTTTACTCTATTAATAGTATTAGGAATAACCTTTGCAATATCACTTTCTTTTAACACCGATTCTCTTTTTTCTTTTGTATTTTTTTTATAACCTAATAAATCCTTTAAAGCTTCCTTACCTTCTATAACAAGGGCATACAATAAATAGATTAATACTACTGTAACTATTGCTATTAATGTAACTTTTAAAATATAACCTATATACATAAGTATTTTTGAATCCTTCTGCTCAGCTTCTAATAATTCTTGTATTTTTTTGGCTGTATCTAATTCTACTTGATCATTATTATTCTTTTTTGGATTTAGAAAGTTATCCATATTGTAGTTTATTGTATTATTGGGTATAAAGTTAAAAAGGCTATCAGCAACATCAAAGGCTCCAGACAACCACAAGATAACGTTGAAGAAGAGCATTGTAAATATCACAAGAAAAATAATAGCTCCAGAGTTTTTATTCATGCCTTCCCTAATCTTTCCTGAATTATTATCCTCCCAAGCTAATACCGCACTTTTGCTTATTATCTGCAGATATACTAAAATAGTAATAATGTTGATAATTGCAGCTATAGTAACTATAGATATGCTTTCTGGTAATGTAGTCATTGTAGCTAAGCCATAGTAAAATATATAGGGTAACATAGTAAAAATTAAGGAAGACAAATTCAAATAATAAGTGGATTTAGCTTTTAATTTCTTTACATAGTAAAACACTGTAAATAATTGAATAATAGTATACACTATTTTTTCTTCTAAGCTAGAAAAAAACATAAATATGCAAATAATCAATAGAAAATTATATGTTAAAAATCTAAAACCATTCTTTGTTTTATGCTTTAACACTACTATACTTAATTGAAAAGGTAGCATAATAAGCATACCTATAAGTATATCCCTTATTCCTCCATCACCATAAAAAAGCAAAAACACTGGAGTAAAAATAAGGAAAAAACGCACTACAGCTTCTAAGCTTTCAATTAGCAATGACTTTCCGGGTATCTTATTGATCCAACTTTCACTATTTTGTATTATTAGATAATGCTTTTCCATAGCATCTTCACATCCCTACAATATATTCTTCCAACTCATCAAAGTTTTCCCTTTCTTTTTTTATTTTAGGGACTATCCATATTAGGCTATAACCTTCTTCTATTTTTAACTTAAAGGCTTTTTTAGCTTCTTGACTATAAAAATGAGAGACCAACAATATTACACGATTTTTCTTTTGTATTGCTATTTTATTATTAATTAAATCTGCTAGTGTGAACTCTTGTTTACTTGTATTTAAGGCAGCTAAAGCTTCATAAACTTCCCTAATTTTTTCATTATAGCTTGCCGCATTTACTTCTAAGGCTTTTTTAGTAGTTTCATCCCTACCGTTAGAGAATACTTCTACCTCCATACCTCTTTTAACAAATTCATTAGCCATGGAAGCAGCTATGCTTATACCCCTTTCTATCATATCCATATCATCGAATTCATTATATTTTTCAACATTTAGAAGTATAGTAATTCCAGCACTAGATGTACTATCAAATTGATTAACCTTCAGTTCACCGCTTTTAGCAGTTGCCTTCCAATTTATAGTTTTCATGCTGTCAAAGGGTGAGTATTCTCTTATTCCCCTCAATTGAAAGGGATCATCTATCAAATTTTTTTTAGTTATAAGTTCACCGGTAATTTTATTAAATAATAAACCTATCTCCTCAATAGCTACTTGTTGAGGATAAACAAAAAGTACAGCCTCATTATCATATTTCTTAATTAATCGGGTACTGCTAAAAATATCTCCGCTTAAAAGCTCAAGTTCTTTAATTTCATAGTAACCTCGTCTATGAGCTAACAAGGTATATTCTCTAGTAACTTTCTCATAGGCTCGAAGATAAAAACCTTCTGACCTATAATTATCATGGCCTTTTTGCAGATTACTTTCTTCTACAAACACTAGATTTTTCGATAGCTTATATCTTACAAGTATCCACCACAAAGGAAAAAGCTTTTTATTAGTTAAACTTATTTTTATCTTACATCTTTCTCCTTGAAAAATCTCTTTCTTATCAAAGTCAATTTCTGCACTTATATTTTTAAAACAATTCCTTATATAAATTTCTCTGATAATTTTATAAAAACCTATAGCTACCGCTAAAATTATTAGTATTCTCATAGTTTCACCTATTGCTATGACCATTTTTCCGTAGGGACCTTTATCTCTTGGATAATATCCCTTAACAAAGACTGAGCCTTTATTCCTTTTATCCTTAATGTATCCTTTATAAGGATCCTATGAGGCAGTACATAAAAGATCATACTTTGTACATCCTCAGGAATAACAAAGCTACGCCCCTTCAGGGCAGCATAACATTGACAAGCTTTCAATAAGGCAATAGTTCCCCTTGGACTTACCCCTAAGATTATGTTTTCATGTTTTAAGGTTTTCTCTGTTATTTGAAGTATGTAGTCCATAATTTCATCTTTAACAAAAACATCTTTAAAGCTTTCACTAGCTTCAATTAACTCTTCTTTACTGCAAACTGCTTCTAAATTTTCAATAGGATTATCCTTTATAAATCGCTTTAAAATTGCCTTTCCTTCTTCAAAGCTTGGATATCCCATGTTTACCTTTACAAAAAACCTGTCCAACTGAGCTTCTGGCAAAGGAAATGTTCCTTGATTTTCTACCGGGTTTTGAGTAGCTAAAACTAAAAAAGGATTATCTAGCACATATGTATTACCATCTATGGTAACCTGTCTTTCTTCCATAGCTTCCAGAAGTGCAGATTGAGTTCTTGGTGTAGTCCTATTAATTTCATCCGCTAACAGTATATTTGTAAAAATAGGACCCTGTCTAAAAGTAAATTCAGCGTTTTTTTGATTAAAAAAATTGATACCGGTCAAATCAGAAGGAAGTAAATCTGGAGTAAATTGTACCCTTTTAAAATCGCCACCTATGGATTTAGCCAAGGCCTTTGCCAACATAGTCTTCCCAGTACCAGGCACATCTTCAATAAGGATGTGTCCCCCACAAATTGCACTAGTTAAAATAACATCAATTACTTCATCCTTACCTACAATTACCCTATTTATGTTTTCTTTTATCTTATTGCCTAACTTTTGAATATTTTCTACTTTCATAATAACACCTTCTTTCTTAATATGATTATATCAAATTTACATCAATTTAAATATAATTATTCATTTTTCCTTTTCATGAAATATTTATTACTTTTTATAGTCTTTAGTATTATTTTTTATTTATATATTTATTGAGTAAAAAAGTTTTAAAAAATCCATAATAAATATAGAAAAATAAAACTCTATGCTTTATAATGAAATTGTACATATTAGTCCCAGCGGGTCTATTTATGTCCCAAAACCGGTATTTTAAATGAAAGGTGGAATAAAAATGGCATTAGTTACTACTAAAGAAATGTTTAAAAAGGCCTATGAAGGCGGTTATGCTATCGGAGCATTTAATATCAATAATATGGAGATAATTCAAGGTGTTGTTAACGGAGCTAAGGCTAAGAATTCAGCAGTAATTCTCCAATGTTCAACAGGTGCTTTAAAATATGCTGGACCAAAATATCTAAAGGCTATGGTAGATGCTGCTATAGAAGAAACTGGAATAGATGTAGCATTACATCTAGATCACGGTCCAGACCTTGATGCAGTTAAGCTTGCTATCGAATCTGGCTTTACTTCAGTTATGTTTGATGGTTCCCATTTTGAATATGAAGAAAATGTAAGAAAAACTAAGGAAGTTGTAGAATACGCTCACGCCAGAGGAGTAGTTGTAGAAGCTGAATTAGGAGTACTTGCTGGAGTAGAAGATGATGTTAAGAGCGATCATCATGTATATACAGATCCAGACCAGGCTGTAGATTTTGTTAACAGAACTGGTGTTGATTCTTTAGCTATCGCTATTGGAACAAGCCACGGTGCTTTCAAATTCTCAGGAGAAGCTAAATTAAGATTTGATATACTTGAAGAAATTCAAAATAAGTTACCTGGTTTCCCAATAGTACTTCACGGTGCATCTGCTGTTGATCCAGAAGCTGTAGAAACCTGCAACAAGTACGGTGGAAACATAGCTGGAGCTAAGGGTATTCCAGTAGATATGCTAAGAAAGGCTTCCTCCATGGCAGTTTGCAAAATCAACATGGGTACAGACCTTAGATTAGCTATGACAGCTGCAATAAGAAAGGTATTTGGAGACACTCCAAAGGAATTTGACCCAAGAAAGTATTTAGGAGCTGGAAGAGACGCTATCCAAAAAACTGTAGAGTACAAAATTGAACATGTACTTGGTTCAGTTAACTCAATGAACAAGTAATATAAATCCGCGGGTTTCCCGCGGATTTTTTACTCTATAGGAAATTATATATTTAAGAAATTGTGGATAAGTTCGATAAATTACCTATAGGAGTATTAAATTGGGTG
>NZ_FMJL01000048.1 GCF_900095445.1 Clostridium sp. N3C | reverse complement strand
CTTTTAATATTTTACTCAAAAATATTTAACTATTTTTTCGATATGAAAATTTATGAGAAAAAAATTGAATTATTATTAGCTATAACTACTATGCTATGTGTTGGTGGATGCAATAAAAATGATAAAGTAATAACCTTGACTGAAGATGTAAAAGAAGAAACTCTAGATCAGGAAAATGAAGTTGAAAATTATATACATATTCCTAAAATTTATCATCTCCATGACATAAGTATAAAAACCTTCTTACCAGAGAATAAGAAGGCTTTTTATTTTTAAAGAAACAACTATTTAATTTTATGAATATCATATTAATTGATTTAAATTAAGGTCACTAAAATAATCTGCTATCCTTTTGAAATTTCGCTATTCCTTGATCTGTTAATGGGTGTTTTGTCATCATTTCTAATACAGAATAAGGTACTGTAGCAATATCTGCCCCTGCCATAGCGCAGTCAATTACATGTATAGTATTTCTAACGCTTGCTGCAATTATTTTTGATTCAATGCCATATGTTTTAAAAATATTAGCAATAATCTTTACTAATTCGATTCCACTAGTAGAAATGTCATCCAACCTTCCAAGGAAAGGAGATACAAAGGTAGCCCCGGCTCTAGCGGCCAATAATGCTTGAGCAGGAGAAAATATGAGAGTTACATTTGTTTTAATCCCTTCACCTGAAAGAACCTTTGTAGCCTTTAAACCCTCTGCTGTCATAGGAAGTTTAACGACCATATTTTTATGTATGACTGCTATTTCTCTCCCTTCTTTTATCATGCCCTCTGAATCAAGGGTGTTAGGATTTACTTCTCCACTTATTGGCCCATCAACAATCGATGCAATTTCTGCAATTACTTCCTTAAAATCACGACCTTCTTTTGCAATTAAAGAAGGATTAGTAGTAACTCCACATATAACTCCCATAGCATTAGCCTTTTTTATCTCTTCCACACTAGCGGTATCCAAAAAAAATCTCATATTTTCCCCTCCTCCGATGCTATTTTGCACCATATTTCTTTTCTATTGCAGTAATCATATCTACTCTATTCTGATGTCTGCCTCCTTCAAATTCAGCCTCTAGCCATGCATCTAAAATCATCTTTGCCAGTTCCGGTCCTACCACTCTAGCACCCATAGCTAAAATATTTGTATTATTATGTTCTCTTGAAAGCTTTGCTGTATAAGGTTCACTGCAGACAACAGCTCTAATTCCTGGAACTTTATTTGCTGCTAGGGAAATTCCAACTCCTGTGCCACATACTATAACCCCTTTATCACATTCTCCACTAACGACTGCCTCTGCTACTTTCAAGCCATAAACGGGATAGTCTACTCTTTCCTCTGAGGAGTAAGTACCATAATCAATACATTCAATGCCCTTTTCCTTCAAGTAATCCATTAAAATATATTTCAACTCTGTAGAAACATGATCACAACCTAATCCTATTTTCATAAAATTGCTCCTCTCAAATTTGACTTAATTCCTTAAAGATTAGTTTTAAGGACTTTTTTCATTTGCTGAAAAAAGTCCTCTGTTATTATTGTTAATTATCTTTAGAATAAAATTGATTAATATGACGTACTACATAATTGTGTATTTATTACTTCACGATTAACTTAGAGTCTATAGGAATAGTTTTAACTTCAGCACTGCTTTTAATTTCTACCTTGTTCTTAACAGCTTCCACCATTGCTTCTAGAGATGCTGCACCTATACCTGCTGGGTCCTGAGCAACAGTTGCAGATAATAAACCTTTATTGATGGATTCAACGGCTTCTTTATCTCCATCTGTACCAACTACAAGAATTTCTCCAATTTTATCTGCATTTTGCACAGCTTGTACTGCTCCTAATGCCATAGTATCGTTACAGCAATAAATAGCTTTTAAGTTTGGATATTGTTGAATATAGCTTGCTGCTACGTCTAGAGCTTTTTGTCTATCCCAGTCTGCAGGAAGACTAGCAACTACTTTTAAACCTGCTGCTTCAAAGGCCTTTCTTGCACCATCTCTTCTATCTTCACCAGAAGCATTTCCTGCTTTTCCTTCTATAATAGCTACCTCACTTCCAGCCGGTACATTTTCAATTATATACTTAGCTCCTTTTTCTCCTACAGCTACGTTATCAGTAGTAGCGAAACCGATTACACTTCCTCCCTGAGCATTTAATTGCTTCATATCTATCTTTTCATCTATATTCATTACATAGATACCCTTTTCGTTAGCTTGAACAACAGCTGGGATTATATTTACAGGTGATAGAGGAGCGATACCAATGGCTTTATATTTTCCGTTACTCACCATGTTCTCCATAATCTTTAATTGACCTTCAGTATCTTCTTCTGACTGAGCTGCTTGAATATCTACCTTTATACCTAATTCCTTTGCCTTTGCCTCTACACCTTCTTTCATTTGTACCCAGAAATCGGAATTTTGAGTTTTTAAGATTACAGCATATTCTGCAGAGTTTGAAGAAGATGATGATGTTTTATTTGCTTCCTGTGACTCCTTTGAACTACATCCTACAGCAAATACCATTGTAGCAGCAACCAAAGCGGATAAAATTGATAACTTTTTTCTTTTCATTTTTACATTCCTCCTAATTTTTTTATTATAGTTATACTATTTAAAAATAGTTACTACTTCATTATTAATTTTCTTTATTAAACACATATGCGGCACTTCCTAACACACCGCTTTGATGTGTCTGTTCTGTGAAAATAAACTCTATATTCTTTTCAGGATAAGGCTTTCTTAAAGACTTCCTAATTTCTGATACCAAGAAATCCTTAGAGAATCCTTTCATAGAAATGACTCCTCCGGCCAAAATCACATAATCTGGATCTAAAATATTAATTTCTGTAGCTGCAATTATGGCTATGGTTTTAACAAAATCCTCTATAACAGGTTCATTACTATGTTTTTCAAATATATCGTCTATTATTGTATTTGGGAAAAATTCCTTTGCTATTTTTTCAAGATAAAGACCAGAACATATAGTTTCTGCACATCCTATATTGCCACAGGAGCAAGGTTCTTTTACACCATACATCGGCACATGACCTAATTCCCCTGCCACTCCGTTCTTTCCTGAATATAAATTGCCATTAATGTAAATTGCATTTCCAAAGCCTGTTCCAACATAAAATCCTAGAATTGTTTTATCTCTATTAATATCTAAATTATTGGACTTAATATCATTTATTAGCAAATAGTTTACATCCCTGTCTATATACACCGGTAAATTCAAGTGATTGCTTAATAAATTACCTAAATCAATATTGTCTATACCCTTTAAATTAGGCGTAGAATATACAAAACTTTTATCTTTGCTTACAATTGAAGGTACTCCAATAGCCACAGCCTTTATTTTCCCTTCTAAATCATATCTTATTATATACTGTTTAATTTCCTTACTAATACCTTCTACTGCACCATCCGCAACTATGATACGGCTTGACTTCTTTTCGAAGTTCATCAATTTTCCATCTGCTGAAACTGTACCTATTCTAAAGTTTGTTCCTCCTATATCAATACCTATTACATAGTCCATGTCTTCCTCCCCCTTTTATCTGTTTACTGGACTATTTGCTGCCAGTAGCCTTCTCCATATTAGAAATCATCTTATCCCAAGCTACCCTTAAATCCTTGTCCAAATTAAACAATCCGGAGGATCCAACAATAAATACTTCTGCTCCTGCCTCATAAAGTTCTTTAAAGGTCTTTTCATTGCAAGAACCATCTACTTCTATTAGGTAATTATAACCTTTTTCTTCTTTCAAAGTCTTTGCTTCTTTAATTTTATCTAACATCTCCCTAATGAAAGGTTGGCCAGCAAATCCAGGATCAACGGTCATTATTGTTATCTTATCTAGAAGATGAATATAATGTTGTATATAGGATAAAGGAGTAGCGGGATTTAAAACCACCCCAACTTTACAACCAACACTTTTAATTTTGTTAATAACTCTAAAAGCATCAGAGTTAATTGTTTCTGCATGAGGACAAATATATGCTGCTCCTGCTGCTGCTAAACTTTCTATATAGTTATCAGGATCAGTAACCATCAAATGACAGTCTAAAGGTGCTTTACATACTGGACTCACAGCTTTTACAAAGTCTGGAGATAAGGTTATGTTTTTTACAAAATGTCCGTCCATGATATCTACATGATAAAAATCTGCTCTTTCATTTAAAATTTCTATTTGTTCTTTGATATTTAATAAGTCCATACACATAAGTGATGGTGAAAACATTACTTTCATCGCGCTCTCTCCTTTTATATGTTATTTTCTGCTTGCAACAAATCTATCCATAGCTACTGATATAACAATTAATGCTCCCATTACAATCTGTTGATAGCTGCTTGGCACAGTTAGAACTGTCATACCGTAGTTAATAACTCCTATAATTAAACCACCTACTACTACACCAAATATTTTTCCTTTTCCTCCAAAGAAACTTGTACCACCAATTATTGCTGCTGCTATAGCATAAGTTTCAAAGCCTGTAGCTGCTGCTGGTTCAGCGGCACCAACACGTCCTAGAAGCACTATACCTGCTATACCTGCGCATAAACCTGATATTATAAATACAATTAAAGTATGAAGTTCAACGTTTACTCCTGAATACCATGCTGCATCTTTATTTCCACCTAAGGCGTATATATTTCTTCCTGCCTTACATTTAGTAGTAAAGTAAGCGAGAATCAAAGCTACTACAAGAGCAATTATTACAGGTACAGGTATTCCTAATATTTTACTGCTTATACCTTTTGAAAATGAAGCTGGGAAACCAAATACGGATCTAGCATTTGATATGATTAAAGTTAATCCTCTAAAAATAGATTGAGTACCTAAAGTGATTATGAAGGGATGTAATTTTGTTTTATTAACCAAGGTTCCATTTATAAATCCTATAAATGCACCTATTAATATACCAAGTATAACTGCTACTAAAGGTGATGTCCCACCTACCATTAGTTTAGCAACTATCATTCCAGTTAAGGCTGCAACAGAACCAACGGATAGGTCAATACCAGCTATTAAAATTGCAAAGAACTCTCCAACTGCTAATAAAATGTTTACAGAACTTTGAGTTAAAATCTGAGTTATATTTTTAGCACCAAAAATACTACTAGGTTTCAATATTGCTAATATAATAAGTAATGCTACTAATATTCCAACTGTTCCATACTTTTGCCAAATGCTATTAAAAGATAAATTCTTCTTTTTTGTATTTTCCATTTCACTCACCTCATATTAATTATTTTCCGCCTGTTGATGTTTTAACGATGGCTTCTTCTGTAGCCTCGTCTATACTATAACTACCCTTAATTTCTCCTTCATGGAAGACCTTAATGGTGTCACAAACTGATAACAACTCTGGTAGCTCTGAAGAAATAACTATTACACCTTTACCTTCGTTAGCTAACTTTCTCATTAGTACGTATATTTCACTTTTACTTCCTACATCTATACCCTTAGTAGGCTCATCGAAGATAAAGACTTCTGTACCTGCTGATAGCCATTTAGCTAATATTATCTTTTGCTGATTACCACCTGACAGTTCCGTAATATTTTGATCAATATCACGACACTTAATTTTTAGTTCGTCCTTATATCTTTTACTGTATTCGATTTCATCTTTACCATTTACAAGACCTAATAAACCTTTTAACTTTGATTCCTTTATGAAAGGTAGAATAGAAATATTTTTCTTTATATCAAAGTTATGAAAAAATCCCGTTTCCTTTCGGTTCTCAGTAACCATGCCTAAACCATTCTTTATGGCTTCGTAAGGACTGTTAATATGAACCTCCTGCCCATGAATAAAAATTTGTCCAGAAGATCTTGGTTCTGCACCAAAGATAGCATTCATAAGCTCGCTTCTGCCGGAGCCTACTAGACCAGCAAAACCTACAATCTCTCCTCTATGAACCTGGAAGGAAACATTTTTAACCTTGTTATCCTTTCTGGAAATATTTTTTACTTCAAAGATTACCGGCTCCTGCTGCAAGTTCACACCACTTTCATTGTGATAGGTGCCCTTTATTTTTCTTCCTACCATCATAGCAATTAAATCATCAACTTCAACCTCTGCTACATTTCTAGTACCTACATAGGTTCCGTCTTTAAGTACTGTTACCCTATCACCAATTTCCTTAATTTCCTTCATTTTGTGAGATATATATACTATACCCTTACCCTCTTTTTTAAGCTGATTTATAATCTTAAATAGCTGTTCTGTTTCTGCTGTTGTAAGGGATGTGGTTGGCTCGTCCATTATTATTACATCTGCATTTGAAACTAAAGCTTTGGCTATTTCCACCTGTTGTTTTTCAGAAATACTAAGTTCCTCTACAAAGGTTTTAGGATTTCTCTTAAGACCTACCTTTTCAAGCATTTCCTTAGCTTTCTTATTCATAAAGTTATAATCTACCATTGGAATACCAGCTTTTTTTATCGTTGGTAACTTTCCTACAAATAAATTCTCTTGTATAGAGAGTTCATTTATAACACTTAATTCCTGATAAATAATGCTAATACCATTTTCCTGCGAGTCCTTTGGGGTTAATTGAGAAAATTCTTTATCCTTAATATAAATCTTTCCGGAAGTTGGCTGGTACACTCCACTTAAAATTTTCATTAATGTAGACTTTCCCGCACCATTTTCCCCTAACAAAACATGTACTTCTCCTGCTTTTATATCGAAAGATATATCCTGCAGAGCTTTTACTCCTGGAAAATGCTTTGATACCTTTTCCATCCTAACTAATGTTTTCATAATGCCCTCCTTACTAAAAAATTCTCTACTACAAAATACATGTACATATCCCTTCTTTTACTAATAAAGGTTAATTAAACGTTTTACGTAAAGGTTTACGTAATTATTATATTTTAAGCTTTCCTGGAATGGAAAGCCAAGTTAAACGTTTTACGTAAAGGTTTACGTAAAACCTATTTTTAAAAGCTTTTCTTGTCCGAAAAGCTTAAAAATATATTTCAACATTTAAGCTAAATATATCCCTATAGTACTTATTAACATTTTCATTTTTCAATGAATATTAAGTTGATTTCCTTACATTAAGAGAAACTGGTACTATCATTTCTTTCTGCTTAATATCTTTTTTTCTCATTAATTTGTATAAAGCTTCTGCAGCCAATCTTCCTAATTCATCAGTATTTTGAGTTATAGTTGTAATAGGTGGGTTACAAAATCTAGAAATAGAAACATCGTCAAATCCTACTACCTTAACGTCCTCAGGAACCTTATAACCTTTTTCAATTAATGCATGTATACATCCTAAAGCCATTAAGTCATTAGTTGCAAAAACTCCATCAAAGTAAAGCTCTTTTTTTATAATCTCAGCGGTTTTACTTTTGGCACTTTCATAACCAGGGTTTACACTAACCTCAAAAGATTTAATAGGTTCATCTACCTTATTGACCATCTCATTTAATGCTTGCACAAACCCTCTATATCTATGTCTCACTGGTGAAACAGATCTACTATCCCTTAAGAATAATATATTTCTACATCCTTTCTCAATAAGTTCCTTACCTGCTAAGTATCCTCCATGAATATTGTCTGACTCAATGAGAACATCTGCATGATTAGGCTTTCTATCAATATACACTACCGGCATAGAATATTTATCATCTATTTCCATAACATCGGTACGTCCGGATATGTAAATAATACCATCAACGTTTTTTTCAATAAGATTATTTATATGCATATCCTCTATTTGCTCATTCTCGTTAGAGTCACAAATAAATACGGAATACTTATGTGCTAAAAAAAATGTATCAATTACTCTAACTATCTTAGCAAAGAATTCATTTGTTATATCTGGGACAACTATACCTACACTTTTACTTTTATTTGTCCTTAGCCCTATAGCATTTACGTTTGGAGTATAATTAGACTTTTCAATTATATCCAAAATCTTTCTTTCAGTTTCAGCTGAATAGCCTCCACTTTTATTTATAACTCTTGAAACTGTAGCCGTTGATACTCCAGCCATCTTAGCTATATCAACTATAGACAATTTTTTGGTGCTCATCATCTCACCTCTTGTCCATTAATGATGCTTTTAAGAAAATCTTAGGTAAACATTTTACGTAAACCTTTTACGTAATCCTTTACCTATCTTGTGATTTAATAATATCACCTACAATATAACTTGTCAATATAGTCTGAAAATTTTTTATAAATAATTTAAATCCTTTACATTTCTTCATGTGCAAATAGTTATTACAAAGATCTTCTTAGAATTATCTTTGTAATAACTAATTATTTTATACAAATCTATTCTCATGTGATTTAAGGCTTTCATTGTCCCTTATTATTTAAAAGGTATTTCATATTAAAATCATAACTTGAAGGTTCTTGATATATTCTTAAATCAAATTCAGGAACTACAGCAAAAATATGATCAAAAATCTCCGCCTGAATTATTTCGTATTCTTCCCAATCGGTTTTATTTATAAAGGCATATACCTCAATAGGAAGTCCGGTTTCTGTTGGCGGCAGCTGCCTTACTATTTGGGTTAAATTATCACAAATATTAGGATGGTTTTTTAGATAATTTTCTACATAAACTCTAAAGATTCCAATGTTAGTTAACCCTACACCCTTTGAAATTCCAGCAATATTTTCTCTATATCCCTGCTTATAATCATCAAGCTCTGCTCTTTTACTTACAATATACTCTTTTAAGTAAGGAACTTTTTCTAATCTTTCTAGTAACTCTTCATTGCAAAATTTTATGCTGGTAATATCAATATTTATTGCTCTCTTAATTCTTCTAACCCCTGATTCTTTCATACCACGCCAATTTCGAAAGGACTCTGAAATCATTGCATAGGTTGGAATTGTAGTTATGGTCTTATCAAAGTTTTGAACCTTCACTGTATGCAAGGATATTTCCATTACATCACCATCTGCGCCGAATTTAGGCATTTCGATCCAGTCTCCAATTTGCAACATATTGTTTGTAGTTAGCTGAATACTAGAAACAAGACCTAATATAGAATTTTGAAAAATAAGCATTAGCACTGCTGTAGCAGCTCCAATACCACTTAATAGTATCCATGGAGATCTATCTATTAATACACTAATTATAATGATGGTACCAACTATGTACAGAATAATGGATATAACCTGTAGATATCCCTTAATTGGCCTCACCTTGGAAATTTCATAACGGCAATAAATTTCATTTATCGCATCCAGGAACTTACTTGCCGTTGGCAAAATAATTATCACCATACAGGTAAAGGCTATTTTTTGAATCAATACTTTATAAGCAGGAAAGAGAGGTGCAGAAATATGTATTATAGCAAAGGGTACTATATGGGCAAGACGCTGAAAAATCTTCTTCTGTAACAAAATATCATCCCATTTAAACCTAGTATTTTTTATATATTTCTTTACATATTTAAGTAGAAATTTTTGAATGACTTTATCAGCAGCAAAGCTAATTCCAACAATCCACATCACTGCAATTATATTAGATAAAAGTAGAGCTATCCTTTCATTGGCACCATAATCGATTAACACACTCTCTATCGCTTCTATCATCCTTACTCCCTCCCTACTTTTCTTCTGTTTTATAATATTGCAGTTTTTCATCAGCTATTCCTGTTTTACTTCAAATAAAGTAAGATTTCTAAGTTTAAATTAAGTTATTTTCTTGTTTCTAAAAATAGCTTGTATTATTTGTGAAATTTATATACCTGCTACACTTTCATATCAATATATCACTTTAGTAGAAGAAGTAAAAAATATAAATCCATTAACATAAAAGAGCATATAGCCTTAATTTTTAGGCTACATGCTCTTTATTAACATTGCTAATTAATCCAAACGTATGACTCATAACTCTAAAAGTTCTGAAGCAATTCCTTAGCTTTCTCTTTTAACTCTTCCTTAGTACCATTATTATCTATTAGGTAATGGCAAAGATTTTCAACAATATATAATACATCCCTTTCTGTGTTGTGGTTGCTATTACTATTCTTTGCTGTTTCAAGGCCATCTCTTAAAATTAATCTTTCAAATCTAATATCTTTATCAACCTTTAGGCCCACCGCTAAGAAGCCTTTCTTAGTCCAAAAGTCATAATCTGCAATGGTCCTGCCCCCTACAATTACTGGAATCTCAATTTCTCTTACACGCTTAATATTTTCTTCCAGTACAATTTCAAAACTATCCTTGTCCACTTCTGCTATATTTAGTTTAAAGACCTTTTTTATTTTTTCATAGATTAGACCTATAGTGTATTTATTAAGGATATTAATATCAATCTCTCTAAGCTTATCTGCATAGATCTGATAAAGGGTTCTTTCATTGCCTATCCATTCTGGACTTACTGAGACATAAGGTTGTATTATTCTAATTAAGGCAGAAAGATTATACTTTACAACTTTAGGAGATAAAAGCATAAGTTTATCAGCAAGTTCATCCTTGCCTGAACCCATTTCACCAAATATAATTATTCCATTATATCTTTTCTCCATCTGTTCCCTCCTGAAGACTTTTAATGGTATTATAACATAATTCTACATAAACCGCACGCCCCAGAAGCTTATGCATCTGGGGCGTACATTATTTTTCTCTTCTAGAAGTTATATCCTCATCCTGTGCCTTTCTATCATCCTTACCAAACATATCATCTGCAAATTGATCAAGCCTTGCAGGATGTTTAGATGCTAGATCTTGCCTGCCTCTACTTTTTGCATTACCATCATTTCTACCTGACATTTTATCAACTCCTCCTATAGTATTATCATCCTTAGCTTTCCCGAAAGAAGAGATTTCATAATAAGAAGTTGATAAATATTACTTACATATCACAATTTCAATTGCTTCCATAGAAACTCTGTGTTTCACCCTATCAAAGCTTTCTTTAGTATAAAAAGTAACCTCTTTTCCTTCTTCCACACTCATTTTTCTATTACATATACTATTCATTCTAAAATAATATCTTTGTCCATTCTCTCCCTGTATAAAACCAGCTTTTCCATTAGGAAGAATCTTGTTAATCACACCTTTAAGCTTAGTTTCTCCTTTAAACTTATACTGTCTCCAAAAAGCTTCTAAGTATCTAATCAAGCTAGTTTTATTCAGTTCTTCTTCATTATATTTATAAAGCTTGGCCAAAAATTCATTACTTATCTTCCAGTCATTTTCTTCACGGACCTTTTTAATTAGCAATAGATGGTAGTAAGCTTCTTTTTCCATACCTTTTTGAGAAATAAAGTCTGAAATCTCTTCATAAAGTTTTAACTTGTGCTTATGTTCCCCAAAGGACAAAGCAGCAGAGGCTGCAAACTTTAGAGCCTTATCAAAATCATTTTTCTTTATGTAAATCTTGAACATAGATTCATACAAAAACCATTGTTCTTTTTCTTTTAAAAGGTTAACTAATATTTCTTCAGCTCTATCTAAGTCTCCTAATTCTATTTTTGATACTGCAATTCTATAATTAAACCAAATATTATTATCATGATGCAACTCTTTAAAAGTTCTTAAAGCTTCCTGTGAAATTCTTATACACTCTTCATACTGTCCATTTTTTAAGAGAGCTTTGCTTTTAATGGAATACCACTTTTCTCGCTCTGAAGCTAGTTTCATCTCTTTATTATCTTTCATTAATTTCTTAGGTTCTGCTGATAAAATATTAGGAGAAAGCAATGATATATAATAGTTGATTTTTTCATAATTTATACTGGCTTTGCTTTCTAAGTAATCTACTGCCTTCCATAGGCTATATCTATAAGGAGTATACTCATTATTTTCTGCAAACTTTACAATAAAATCAACGGCCTTAAAAAAGTCTCCTTCATTTCCATTTTGATAATGGAAGTTTCTAATATATTCATAATATATAAACCAGCAATAAATATCTTGCACCCTTTTATACTGAGGATTCCTTTTAAGAACTTCAAAGCTTAATTTTAGACCTTCTCTATATCGTTCCATCTTTTTTAGAGCATTTAAATAGTAATAGTAATCCCACTCATTAAAAATATAGTCTCTTTCCACATTTTCATATAGTTTAATAACTTCATCATATCGCTGTAGCTTGTACAACCTATTAGCATCAAAGGATTTAGATTTTTGCATATTATTCATCTCCATTTAATTATTTCAAAAAATTAAATCTTAAAGCTTTCCTGTATAATTTCTACTTCTTTTTTCTCCAAGTGCTCTGCTTTTTTAACTGTAATTTTTTCATCCCCTAAAAGTTCACCACTTAATAAGGGATAGTTGCAATTATGATTTTTATAGTTAAGCTTTGCTTTTTCATGATCAAAATTAGCATAGCAGTAGGCGCATCCATGAATGCATGTATTGTATTGACCTATATCTACACTTTTTACACAGCCACATTCTTCCCTTTGAGTAGGATCTTTTTTTACATTAATATCTGCTCCAATAATCTTTGAAATTAGCCTATCATCAATGCATTTAGTTGGATTTATACCAACCTTGCTTAAATCAAATTTCTCTGAACAGGCCTCTAAAGTTATACCGTATCCCCTACTTATTTTGGATAAAACCTCAGCCATTTCATATATATCCTCTTCATTAAATTGCTTTATATTTAAATGCTTTATACTTCTTTCCGTCTTCTTGTAAAAATCAATAAAGCTAATAACACATCTTTCTGTGTAAGGACTTAATTCCTGCATAAACCTTTCAAACCATTCATAATGATATTCTTTAGTATAAAAGTCATTTAACAGAATAGGATCATATCTCCATATGACTTTTTCCTTACCTATAGCTTCAGATAAGTCTTTAAAAGTCTTAATTAATTCCTTCTTTGGCCTTAAATTTGTTTCTATATCCTTTCTGTAAGAAGTAATGGTAAATTGAAAGTAATATTTATAGTCCTTAAGCTCCCTTAACATATTAAGCATTGGCTTTGGGTCCTTAGTCCAAAACACAATACAATCCACATCTTCAGCCCTTAGGGATACTTTGCTTACCTGTTTTCTATTAAAAGGATTGATTACATATACATATCCCTCTTTAATCCTGTTAAAGAACCACTCAGAATAAAAGGATGGTATATCTGTACGTCTACTTACACTTAGTATCATTTAAACACCTACTTTTTGCTTATGAGCTTTAAATAATATTCTTCTAGTATATCAAAATTATCACTATTCTCTATTAACTCTTTTTTTGTCTTATCATCAAAATATTTTGCTAATTCTTCACTAAAACAGAAAAAATCAAAGTTTTTATTTCGCCAAGGCTCTAAAGTTTCATAATAAGCATTAATCCTATGATAAAGTTTATCCTTACGGTCTTTTTTTCGTACTTTTTCTTCTTTATCTTCTTTTAATGGTTTATCAAAAAGCTCCTTCAATTGTAAGAAAATATCTTCAGGAAGTTTTTCACTAACTAAACGAAAAGCTTTTTTATTTGGACTATAAAATACTTGCAATATCCCTTTAAAAATCCCATCTATAAAAACTTCGTATTTTATGAGATAATCCCTTACCATGTGCTCTTTAATAGAAAAACTAGTATTTTCTATTACCCTTGAAAATATATCAATTCTTGCTCTAATATCATCTTCACACTTGTATGACATTCTATATTTTAACTCCTTTTACTGACTTAAATCTTAAAGAATAAAATTTAAATAACTTAAACTCCTCTAAACCCTTTTTCAAATTTCCCTCTTCATTAATTGCCTTAACTATATAGTCCTGTTTACAGTGTATAGCTACGGATTCATAGTCATCATTATCTACCTTGTCTTTTAAAATATGGCTCAGTACTTTAAATATATCAGAATTATCTTGTGAATATTTTTCATTGCAAAGTTCTCCCTCATCAGAAGTAATTACAATATTTTTATTAGCAGAATTAAGTTTAATGTATAAATCTAATTCAGAATAAAAACCTTCGTCTTCTATAGTAATTTCCGGTTTAAACTTATTATAATTCATTAGATAGCCTGTAAACATGATGGCATCGTTCTTACTCATAAAGGGCGAATGTTTCTGGATATTATATCCTTTCATGCATAAGTAACAACCGCTAGTAGTAGTACAATTGCATTTTTTTAGTTTCGTATAAGCTAAGTCTATCAACGATTTTAAATCCTTAAATATTTTATTCATATCAATATTTCCGCAGCCAGTTTTATCATGCAATACAACATAACTCTTATCTTCTTTTTTATTTTCAAACTCTAAACTTTCATCTATCAACCAGCCTAATTCTGCTTCATCCAGCCCTAATTCATCCTTCATTGTTCTATCAAGAGCAGAAAATAAACTTACAACATGTTTTAAACTAACAACTTTATTGCTTAATTCAAATAAGATTGAATCCCTTTTAACATTATATCCTATGGAAAATTCACCTTTTTCATCATTAAATTTCTTAATTTCATCCTTTGATTTTCTACCTCTGTTTATAAAAAAAATTGGTAAAGACTTTTCAAAATAAGCTGTTATGTTTTCATCTTTATTTAAATCTTTATGGATCATAGATTTCTTAGGTCTTATTTTTATTACAGTAATATATTTTATTCTCTCTCTATTCTTGTAAATATTTTGAACTTTATCAGTACAATAAATACTATCATACTGACGTATAGCTCCATAATCTTCTGTTTCAAAGGTTTTATAATTTCCTTCACTGGTAAATCTATAGTAATTTTCTCCTATAAACATCGAACTTTCTGGCAAAAATTCTTTGTATGCTATCTCTGGTTCTCTAGTGGATAGGATAAAATCTTTATCATCAAGATCTGGATTTTCTTTAAGGGCCTTTTCATACTTGATATCTATAGCCTTAATTTCATCTCTTCTAAAGGAATAATCAGGGTAAAGGCCTAAATCATATAATTTATGCTGAGATAATCTATCAACTTCAAACTTTCTCCATACTTCTACTAATTTAGGAATAAGCTTTTCATAATCATATAAATCACCATAAACTTTCCTACAGCAAACCATAAATCTATTAATATCAACTTTACTACCCAATCCTTTTATATCCGGTATTAAAAGGGCATTAATATGCTTTTTTAGGATTTTAGTATTTCTATCATCAAAGGAAGGTGGTGTAATGACCCCTTCGATCATTTCTTTAGGATTGTTAAAATAGTACATATCATGATGATTACTTTCGGAACACATTGTAAGAAGTAAAGCAAATCTATTTCCCTTTCTACCAGCTCTTCCTGCTCTCTGAGCATAGTTAGAAGGCATGGGCGGTACCCCTATCATATAAACCATATTTAATTTTCCTATATCAATACCCATTTCTAAAGTAGGAGTAGAAATAAGCAAGTTCAACTTAGCATTTTGAAAATCTTCTTCATGTTTATGCTTTGTATCTTCTGATACCTCTGAGCTATGAGCACCGGCCCAAAAGACCTCCTTTAAGAAAATTTCTTCTATGCTGCTATAAGTAGTATTTTCTTTATTAAAACCTATCTTTGAAATATTTAAAAAGTAAATATAATTATTAGAATCTAATTTTTCAGATACAAGAACTTCCTTATTAGATAGTAAAGCAACTAAGCTGCCCATTCTATTAGGATACTTATTGGCAAAATCTCTATATTTTTGTCCATCAGAAGCAAAGGATAAATAACTGTACTTTGAAGAACCATCTCTTTTTACCTTACTTATTACTGCACCTTTCTTATATTGGGAATAACCAAGATGAAATCTTATATATTTCCCCTTTTCTTTTAAAGCTTCTCTATCTAATATTCTTTCCTTAAGTAATATATCCACAAATTCTTTCTCTACTTTATCCTTAATTAATTCCTTATCTAAAAGCACTAGTTTAGGAGTTTTTTCTAAACCACTGTTTTCTGGTATAGCTATACTTCTAATAAACCACAGCTTAAATTCTTTTAGTAATATATTTATAAGTTCAGAATCGTAATTTTTTTCCCTTAATTTTTCAATTTCCTCAACTACTAAAGCATATACTTCTTTAATATTTAAATTCTTACATTGGCTGTTTACAAATCTAACGGATTCCATAAAAAAATTACTTAAGAATTCATCATTAAAAATTGCACTGTATCTACCTGCACTTTCTCTATTATCAATAAAAGCAAGTATCTTTCTTTCCTTTTCACTAAGTTTTTGGAGACTTTGTTTAAAAACATTGTGTAAGAATTCTTTCTTTTGAGTTTCTTCAAGCTTAATTAAGCCCTTTTCGTAATCTTCAATATTTAAATAGCAGAGCTCTAGTAGGCCATCTTCTTCATATTCTAACCTTATACAGTCATCAACAATTTGATAATGACCTTTAAATTGCAATTTATCCCCATCGAAGGGCCGCTGCTCTAGTCCAAGTTTTTTATTATTTATTAACACGTAAAATGTTGAACTGTTGTCGTCACTACTTGGTAACACTTCATTAGTAAGTAAATTGCCCTTAACCTTTCCTATACATTTTGTATAATCTTTCTTGTAAACTGGAAAGACAGGATGTCCACAATCACTGCAATTACTTAAAACACTAGTATGATATCGGCCACAGTTTATACATCTTTTTAAAATATTACTAATCTCTAAAAAAAATATATGAATCCTAAAATCCAATACAGGATACTCTGGATATTTATTATTCATATCTACTATTTTTATTAAAAATTTTCTGAACTCATCTATAGTTATGGTATTTTCTTCACCGTTAAGCTTATCTAATATTTCTTTCAAAGTTTTGCTACCATGGGATAAAAAGTCCTTTACCTTCTTGGTAATATAGTGATTTTCAAGCTCCATATACTCCTTATCCTGCAAGGGCCTAGAGCTATCTAACTCTTTTTCATAAACCGGTTCTATGTAATTATAACTTTCCACATCAAACATTTTCTTAACATATGTATCAATTTCACTACCAGCAAGATAACCTTCCTGTTTTTCCCCTTCTTTACTTCTACTTAAGGTGGCACTACAACCAATCTGAACTATATCATCCTTAAGGTAGCTTTTTAATCTATGCAATAAATATTTAATATGAGTTCCTTTATTGCCTCTATAGGTATGAATTTCATCTAATACGCTATACTTAAGTACTTCCTTTGAAGCTTCAATCATCTTTCTCTTTTTAGGATCTGTCAGTATATAATCTAACATTACATAATTTGTTATTAATATATCTGGTTGTTTCTCAATGATATCCTTTCTATAAATAATTTGATTTTCACTTAGCACCACTCCAGAATTCTTATCATTTGGATTGTCTGGAGTAGCTCCTGTAAAAATTCCAAAGGTAATATCAGTCCCCTCTACAGCTTCTGCAATTCTTCTCATCTGGTCGCCAGCAAGTGCATTCATTGGATAGATTATAATTGCCTTTATGCCCTTTGAAGCTGTCTTTAGACAATAATCTAATATAGGAATTAAGAAAGATTCTGTTTTACCGCTGCCTGTACCAGTAGAAACTACGGTGCAAGTGCCACTTCTTATAGATTTAATGGCCTTCTCCTGATGTAGGTATAAAGATCCATCAAACTTTAAGAGATTCACTATTCTCTCATCTATATTCTCTGCCTTGCAAAATTCCGAGAATTTAGCACCTTTTTTATATTCCTTGTTAAGGGAAAATATTATTTCCTTTCGAAAATCAAAATTATTAACTATTTCTTCAATATCCTTTTCACTAATAAAATTATCTCTCAATTTATCTTTAAAATATGCCTCGTACATATCAGTTAGTCCAAAGCACAAATCAAGTAAATTATTGTCTAATTTCATCCCTTTACTCCTCTTCATAGCACTTATATAGAATCATCCTTTAATTAATACTGCATAATAATACTTTGTCAATTTTTTAGCTTTAAGACCATCTTGTCCATTAAAAATCTTTTTCTTCAATAAATCTGGTATTACTTCATTAAAATATTTTGAAGCAACTTCTTTTCCAACATTGGTAGCTACTACTTTAGCAGCACCTTCTATGTCTTTAATAAATTTCCCCATAATCTCTTCTACTCTGTCATATTTTAAATCTATTATCACAAATATTGCACCAGATTTAGCATAAGATATCTTATTTTTAATATTCTCTACAACCTCGGCTTTTTGGTAAATATGGTTTAAGCAATTTTGCATAAAATAAATATCTGTCTTCCTATACAACTCATTCTTACAATATTCCCAGCAGTTATTACAAAATCCGCAATCAAGCATGAGATCACAACCGGAAAAAGTCTGAAGACTTAATTTAACTTCTGGTAAATATTTTTTTATTACCTTTTGAGTGATCTTTCTTTGCTCCTTCCATCCTTGCTCATAGTCAAGAATTCTAACTTCAAATTTTTTGTTAATACCACTATCACGAAAAGCCTTTAAGGTACCCACTAACTCAGGGCAAGGCCCTCCGGCAAAATAGCTTAAACATACTTTATTATTCGACATTATATTTTCTTTGATAAGAGGTATAACAGAATTCTTCAACAAATCATAAGCAGGGTCTAAATAATAGGGAAAATAACAGATCATATAGGCCCTTCTTAGCCTGTCCATATTATAATTAGTTACACATACTTTGTCTTGATAAGATTTTCTTAAAACTACTACATCTTCTCTTATTTTAGCAGCCTCTTCATCCTGAAGATCTTCCAGTGTTTTATTATATGTATTTTCAAATATAAAATCATATAGTTTATCCATTGTGAGCCTCTTTTCATCATAATACTAATTTGAGTGTATAATTTATTATATGTGAAAATTTATTACAGGAAAATATAAAAACAGCTATCTTTTATTAGGCTTTTGATATCTTAACTAATCTAAAATATTAAAATAAGCGGTCACAGTAGTGGCCGCTTGATTTTTAATCATAAATTGTAATTTTATAAAATATTAAGCTAGTAACAATAAAATTTCTAACTGTATTTTCATCAAAAATTCGTTACACTTCTAAATCAATAATTTCCTGCTTCTTTGGTCGCCTTTAGATAAATTTAAAACGGCCATTTGATTCAATTACTCTCTTACTTCATCATACATGGGATAACATCCAATCCCCATTAATTTTACCCAGCCCCCTGCCCTAGTTAAAACAACAAAGACCTAATTTCTTAAATTTACATTACTTTCTTCTTCGGCAACTCTATCCAGTCCTACTACATATACCATGTCAGCTTCGCTTCCTCTCGCTCTAAAAACTTCTGAAAATGTAACGGCTCCTTTGCTCAAAAATTTATCATTATCAGTATTTTTATATTTAGGATAAATTACACAACTTAAGTTTTTATAAATCTATACGATATATAAAATTACCAGTTAATAATAGGGAGGCATTACATATGGATCAATTAGTTGAAATTTTACTTAAGGGGGATTTCTATAGTTTTGCCCTCATCGCTATGATTATGTTTCTAGTTTGGTTCTATAAAGAAATAAGAAAAAACTATATAGAAAATGAACTTAATGAACAAGAACGTGCAGACAAAGCGTTAACTCTTTATGCTGAACTATTATTTAAAATTAAGACAACTCAATTCACAGAAAATGATATATGCAATATTCAACAACTCATTATTTAAGCTTACCCTTATTTACCATTAAAATTAATAAATAAAATTAATGATATCGATTGGACTAATATAAGCTCAAATGAAAGTATCAAAAATTTATCGTCAGAAATTCAAGAACAGATTCAATATGTTAAGTCTTTACAAATCGATTCGATTAGTAATTATCATAAAATCTCATTCATAAATCAAATGAAATTCTTTTTCAGAAAAATTAATTTAAAATCAATTATTCTACCATTCATCTTTATTATTATATTCATACCACTATTATCACTATCAGTTTTATACGCTTATAAGATTGAACAATCACCTTTATACGTAAAAATACAGATTATTGCTTTTCTTATAGCTATGCTTTGCGATTACATATACCTAGTAACTCTAATAGATCTAATTTTAAAAAAACGTTTTATATATAATGTAAAAAACATCACTTTACTTGTATTATTCTATATAATCCCTACAATATTACTTATAATGTTTCCAAAATATTTAGGACTTCCTAATATAATTATTCTTTTAATTTATACCTTTGTATTTTTCAAAAATACGGTCAAGAATACAATTTAAGAAACAGTCTCGATTTAATTTCAAGCTTAAAATTTATACTATTAATTTTAATATAATTAACGAATTACTCCTGCATCTTATAATTTTATTAATGCTTACTTAAATAATTAAATCAAATAAACATATTATTAATTAAATTATTTATAATTAAAAAAGTACCCAACACTCCACCTAAATATCCTACAGGTTACGAATTCATCTGGTAATCCTAAATACTTTTCTGGCAATTCTTCGATGTTTGGAATTTTCAGTACTACTCCATTCTCTATCTCAATCTTCCAATTTTCAAATTCAAAAACATCTTTTGTCCCTTCTTTAGGTTCTATAGCAAGATGTAAATTATGAGGGTAATTTTTCTTTTGACTATAACCTTTGCTAATAACACCACATATGTAAATAGCTTTAAATTCTTGTTGTTCATCAAATAAAATTTCAGTCTCATAATTAAAATTTTCATTGTGTTTACTAAATTTTTTGCTATATTTTCCTTTAATACAATTTGTACAATGTTTACTATCATCTCCTGAAACAACATATTTTGCCCATAACCATTTAAACTTACTTGAATCTATATTATGTATAATTTTTATCATTGAATCCACCCCACAACTTTTTATTACGTACGTAATTGTTTGTATTTTACACTATATACGTACGTAATGCAATACTAAATATTCAGCAAACTCTAGTTATTTATACTAAATAATTAGAATTATTGCAAACAGATATTCGAAGCATTATAATTATCTTAGTTGTTTAATTGATGCCAAGGTTTTCCATTGTACTAATTACTCAAAAGTGTTATAATTTTCGTATAATTACGTACGTAAGGATGAGATTTATGAAAAAGAATTTTTATTACTCTTTCCCTGCAATCAAGGGAAAGCAGGCTAAAAGAGATTATTATGTGATAATGTGTCCCTTAAATGTATTATCAAAATTATTCATCTTTAATGAAGAAGATTTACCAGCCGAATATAGGGCTCAACGAACTTTAAATCGAAACCGTGTTCCGGAAATAGCAGATTACATAATTAATAATCCTAAAGACTATGTCTTTTCATCATTAACTGCCTCCGTTGATGGAGAACTAGAATTTGTTTCTTTTCCTGGATTTGAAAATGAAGACATTGGGATTTTAAATGTATCAATGGATAGTCGTCTTCTGATTAATGACGGTCAACACCGAAGAGCTGCTATAGAAGAAGCATTAAAAGTAATTCCTGAACTTGGTGAAGAAACAATTTCAGTTGTATTATTTGTAGATGAAGGCTTGAAACGAAGTCAACAGATATTTGCTGATTTAAATAAACATGCAGTTAATGTTTCTAAATCTTTAGGCATACTTTATGATTCCAGAGATCCTATTGCAACAATTACAAAAAACATTGTGGAGGAAAATATTCACTTAAAAAATTATACAGACAAAGAAAATACATCATTATCAAAGTTTTCGACTAAGTTATTTATACTTAGTTCAATAAATGAGACTAATAAAAAGTTATTAGCTAGATGTAATGTGGATGATAAAGCTAAAGAATTTGCTATAGAGTTCTGGGAATTTCTTTGTAATAACTTCAAAGACTGGCAATTTGTATTTAATAAAGAAATTAGTCCTTATATTTTTAGAAAAGATTACATTAGTTCTTATGGTGTAGTCCTTGAAGCTCTTGGAATAGTAGGAAATTACCTATACAAAAGTAATATTCCTAATTGGAAAGATTATTTATTAAAGCTTAATCAGATTGACTGGAGTAGAAGTAATCTCAATGATTGGGAAAATAGAGTTATCGGCAAGAGCGGACGTGTAATAAAAAACTCTACTGCTGTGAAATTAACTAGCAATCTTATCAAGTTAAAAATTGGGATTCCACTTAGCAAAGACGAAGAAAAACTAGAATCGGAGTTCAAATAAATATTCTGAACTGTACAACAAACTACTCAACATAAGAAAGGAGAACTCCTATGGATTATGAAAAAGATCTTTCAATAGAAGACAAAGTTAAATTTATATTAGATGAAATGGAACTTGTATACAAAAATGATAAGCGCCCATGGGTAATAGGTTACAGTGGAGGTAAAGATAGTACTTTAGTTGTACAATTTGTTTTTAAAATGCTTCAACGTTTACCTAAAGATGAAAGATCAAAAAAAGTATACATCGTATCCTCTGATACCCTAATAGAAAATCCCATTGTTTTAGGTTTCTTAAAACAAAATTCTAATAAAATAAATGAGGCTGCAATAAGCCTTGATTTACCAATTGAAGCTCACATGGTACACCCTGACTATAATAATACCTTTTGGGCAAATGTAATAGGTAAAGGACTCCCAACACCTACATCTATCAGATTTAGATGGTGTACAGAAAAACTAAAGATCAAACCTTCAAATGCATTTATTCAAGAAAAAATCGCTGAAAATGGTGAAGTTGTTGTTCTACTAGGTGTTAGAAAGGCTGAAAGTATTGCTAGAATGATAAGAATTAAAAATAGAGAAATCGAAGGATATTTACTTACTCCACATGCTACTTTGAATAACACCTACGTTTATAATCCAATTGTCAATTTATCAACTGATGACGTGTGGACTATCTTATTAGGTAATGGTGGTGTTAGTCCTTGGGGTAGCGACAATAACGAATTGTTCAGTTTATATATGGGATCAGATGGTGGTGAATGTCCATTTACAATAACCTCAAATAGTAAAGGAGAAATAGATACACCATCTTGCGGTAATTCTCGTTTTGGTTGTTGGATCTGTACTGTTGTTCAAAAAGATAAATCTTTAAGTGGATTTATCGAATCTGGTGAACATTGGCTACAGCCTCTTGCAGATTTCAGAGAATGGCTTTTAAGCATTAGAGATAAGCATGAATATAGAATGCAGTATAGAAGAGATGGAAATCACTACTATAGAAAAGTATATTTAAAGCATTTACCAATTGACGAAAATGGATATATAAATGAACATAATTTAATACGAGATAATAACGGAAAAACTTTTATAAATCTTAAATTTAAAGAAACTTTAACTCTTATAGGTGAAAATAATACTAATTTAAATGAGAAAGATAAATTATATTTAGAACTTTTACCACTAGAAGATGACTTAAATAAAATAGATCTAAATAAGGTATTAGAAGATGAAAAAGGTAAATATATAAATGTACTTGGATATGGTCCATTTACTTTTGAAGCTAGACAAATCATCTTAAAAAAATTGTTAGAACTTCAAAAATACATGCAAGAAAATGAAGGTATTGAATTTGATCTTATTACAGAAGGCGAGCTCAAAGCTATAGATGATATATGGCAAAATGAGCAAGATTTAACGAGAAGTAAACTAACAAGCATCTATGAAGAAGTATTTAATAAAAAATTACCTTGGCATGATTTTAAAAAACCTTTGCTTGAAGAAGTAGCCATAACAAAAATAGAAAATATATGTGAAAAGAAAGGTATTTCAAAGGACTTATTAGTATCATTATTAGTAGAAACAGATAAATTAAAATTTTATTCAAATAAATCTAGCTTAAGTAAAATCATAGAAAAAACATTAAATCAAAAATATTTATATAAAGACATTTATGAGGCGGTAGCATATGATAATCAATAAAGTTAATTTAAAAAATTTTAGATCGTACGAAGAAGAGACTGAATTTTGTTTCACCCCCACTGGACATAAGAATATAGTATTAATCGGTGGAGAAAATGGTGCTGGAAAATCAACTCTATTTGAAGCTATAAAATTATGCATTTATGGTCCCGTAACTTATGGATACCAAGGCTTTACATCACACTATATAGCTAAAATCAAATCAAATATTAACCATAATGCTTACAAAGAACCAGTTGTTAGTTCCCATGTTAGTGTGACAATACTCTTAGCTGAAGGTACAGACCAAAATATATATACTCTTTTAAGACAATGGACCTTTGAAGACAAAAAGTTAGTAGAAAATTTTACAGTTACTAAGAATAATAAGCCATTAATCGGTGAAAAAAAGAAATTCTTTGAAAATTATTTGACATCATTAATACCTCCAAATCTATTTGACTTTTTCTTCTTCGATGGTGAAAATTTATCCGATTCATTTATAGGCAAGAGCGCTAGCATGCATCTTAAGGAGTCTATCCTTAAATTAAGTAACTATGATACCTTGGATATACTTAAAAGACATCTATTACAGTATCAAAGAAATATTGCTCTTAGTACTAATGAAATAGCAAACTTAGAAAATGAATACCATCTAGCTACTGAAGATCTCAAAAATAAAGAATCAACACTTGAATCTTTAATAGCTTCTCTAGAATCTGAACGCCAGAAGTTAGAAGATTTAAATATAAAAAAATCAAATTTAGAAGAAGAATTTAGAAGTTCTGGCGGACTGCTTGAAAGCGAAAAAGCTGCTTTAATTTCAAATCAAAATGCTTTGGAACGTGAAAGAGAAGAAATTAACCAGTATATAAGAGACTTTTGTAATGATATTCTCCCTCTTCTGCTATGCAGCAATATTTTAGAACAAATAAAAAAGCAAATATTAGATGAGAATTCACTAATAACTTATGAAAATTTTAAAAATAAGCTTGATGAATCTGCATTAAGATCTTCTTTAATAGAAGCAAATATATTAACAGACTCAACAGTAGATTTATCTATGCTCCCCAATTTAATATTAAACAAATTATTCGATATCCAAAGTCTAGCCAACGTTAAATTTATACATCAATTGTCAAGTGATGATAAAAAAAATGTTCTTACAAACATTGATTATATCCTTAACAACAAAGAAACTCTTAATTCAGTGATTGCTGAGAAATATACTAGATTAGAAGAGATAGCTAAAGAATTAAAATACATTCGTGAGAAAATTAACTCTTCAGTTAATGAAGATATCTTGGAAAATTATCTAGATATAAATCTAAAATTAAACCAAGAAATAGCACAAACTAATTCGGAGATTGAATCTATAGAACGTAAAATAGAAATATTGAATGAAGAGATTATTTCTTCTAATAACAAATTAAAAAAAGCAAAGTCAGCTTATCTACAATCAATGCAAAGTAGTAAAACTCTTGAATTGACCAATACTTTAGTAGATACACTTGATGAGATAATATTTGAACTTACAAAAGACAAGATTCGAGAAATAGAAAATAATTTTATATCTATTTTTAAGGAATTGATCCGAAAAGATAACTATATAGATAGTATTGAGATTCAAAATAATTTCGAAACTACTTTGTATATAAACAAAGAATATAGTTCTATAGAAGTATATAATTTGCTTAAGAATTTAGGAATTGATGAGGTTGAAAAGAAATATGGTAGTAAATTTATTGAGGATTTAAATAATTACTATAGTACATCTACTAAGAAAGAACTGTTAAAAAAAGTAGAAACTCATTTGAAATTTGAATCTTTAATTTTAAGAACTAAATTCAATATCAATGATTTTTCAAAGGGAGAAAAGCAAATCTATATATTATCTCTAGTATGGGCTTTAATAAAATCTTCCGGTGTTGAAATACCGTTTGTTATAGATACACCATATGCAAGAATAGATGAAACTCATAGAGATTCTTTAACAACAAAATATCTTCCTAATGTAAGTAAACAAGTTATAATACTTTCTACAAATGAAGAAATAGACCAAAAATCTTATAATATTATGAAAGATTATATCTGTAACGAGTACTTGCTTGAATTTTTAGATAAAGAAAGAAAAACAAAAGTACACAATGGATACTTTTTTGAGGTGTAATTATGGGATTTAGACTTAAAACATCAAAAAAAACAAAAGATATTTTTGACGAAATTGGTGCAAGCACAAACTTAAAACCTTTTATTCTTTGTAAAATTGCCATTGCATTATCTTTAAAAAAAGATGAATCTATAGAAGACTATGTGAGTGACACTAATGGGATGGAACTACAACGAACCACAGTTACTGGTGATCAAGATGCACTATACAAATGCTTGATGGAATCAAAATTAGGAGTTCATCTATCAGATGATGATTACTTTCCTACTTATACTAAAAAACATATAGATCGTGGTACAGAATTACTACATTCAACTTATAAATATTCAGGTGGAAATCTAGAGAAGTTCCTAAAGCTGTTAATTAATAAAGGAGATGTTTCTATATGATATATTTAGATAATAGCGCTACCACTCCTGTTGATCCTGAAGTATTAGATGCCATGTTACCATATTTAAAAGAGGAATACGGTAATCCTTCTAGCAGACATTACACTTTAGCCAAAAATGCTGAAAAAGCAGTTGAGGAAGCAAGAGAAAAAATTGCTTCCCTTATAAATTCTAAACATGATGAAATTATATTCACTAGTGGAGCTTCTGAAAGCAATAATTTAGTTATAAAAGGTGTGGCTGATTATAAAAAGTATTATGAAAAGAGCGCAAATCATATAATAACATCCAAAGTTGAACATAAATCTGTTCTTCAAACATGTAAATTTCTTAATGGAGAAGTATATATAAATAAAGATAAAAATAAAAGAAAATCCTATGTTACTAGAAAAGTTGAAACTCCTAAAGTAGATAGAGGTTATGAAGTAACTTTTCTAGATGTTAATGAATATGGTCAAGTTGAAGAAAATAATTTAATGGAATCACTAAAAGATACTACTGCACTTGTATCCTTGATTTGGGGAAACAATGAAATTGCTAGCCTTAATGATATAAAAAAGTTATCTACTATAGTTAAAGAAAAAAATATTTTATTTCATTCCGATGCAACTCAAGTGTTAGGAAAAGTTGATATTGACGTAAATCAAGTACCAGTAGACTTTCTTTCTTTTTCTGCACATAAAATATATGGTCCAAAAGGCGTTGGTGCCTGCTATATGAGAAAAAACAAAAATGCTTTACCTAATTTAACGGCTTTAATTCATGGTGGAGAACAAGAATACGGCTATAGGGCTGGAACGCATGCAGTACATAACATTGTTGGATTTGGTAAAGCTGCTGAAATTGCAAAAAGAGATATGAAAGCTTATGTTAAGAAATTAAGAGATCTTGAAGCTGAAGTAAAAAAATTAATTAAGGCTAAATATCCTAATGCTGAATTTTTAGGAGATCCAGAATATCATATTCCTGGTGTTATACCAGTAATTTTACCTGGTGTTATAAACCAAATGTTGATTCAAAAGTTAAGCAATGATGTTGCTATTTCCTCTGGATCAGCTTGTAGTATTGGTGAGCCTTCTTATGTTATTGAAGCTTTAGGGAAAAATATTTTCCCTAATAATTTTATTAGAATATCTTTAAATAAATATATTTCATTAGAAGAAATATCTTCTTGTGTGAATTTACTTTAAAAAATCAGACCCTATTGGTCTGATTTTTTAACTGTTAATTACATTTCACATCAAAAATATTAACGAATCTTATCAACATCTAATGTAAATATATCCACTGCTTCCTCAGCCATTTTTCCTTGTCTTTTTTCAATATCTTCTTTCGTCCACTTAGAATAGGATGCTATTTCCAG
>NZ_FMJL01000065.1 GCF_900095445.1 Clostridium sp. N3C | reverse complement strand
CGTTGAATTAATTACAGAAGTAGCAATGAATGAAGGATTAAGATTCGCTATCAGAGAAGGCGGAAGAACAGTTGGTTCAGGCGTTGTTACTTCAATAGTTGAGTAATAAATATATTACCTGTGTTACCTAATATTCAATAGGACTGGGTTTCAGGACCTGGTCCTTTTGAAAGTATAGACATTGACATATAAATATATTTTATGATAGATTATTTTAGTAATATAATTCAAAGGCACCGAAAGACTTAGAGAAAACGGAGGTGTAGATAATGAGAGTAAAGATTACATTGGCCTGCACTGAATGCAAGCAAAGAAATTACAATTCCATGAAGAACAAGAAAAATAATCCTGACAGATTGGAAATGAGAAAGTACTGCAAGTTTTGCCACAAACATACAATTCATAAAGAGACAAAATAATTTTTGAAAATCTCTTATAATTTTTAAGGATGTGGATCTTAATGGCTATGGAAGCGAAAGTGAATGGTAAGAAATCAAAAAAAGGATTGGCCTCAATCACAGGTGTATTCAGAGGATTCAAGGCAGAATTAAAGAGAATAACATGGCCAAATAAAAAAGATATAAAGAAAGCGGCTATAACAGTATTTGCTATATGCGCAATATATTTAGTTTATTTAGTGATTATAGATTCAGCGTTTCAGTATCTTTTTAATCTAATACTTGGAATAAAGTAAAAAAGGAGGCGGGAGTAGTTAAAGTGCTCCTAAGGGTATGAGTGAAAAAGCTAGATGGTATGTTGTGCATACATACTCCGGCTATGAAAACAAAGTAAAGGCTAATCTTGACAAAACTATAGAAAATAGAAACTTACATGACTTGATCCATGACGTTCAGGTGCCAGTGGAAGAAGTTGTAGAAGAGAAAGATGGCAAGAAAAAAGTTTCTCAGAAAAAAATATTTCCGGGGTATGTTTTAGTTAAAATGGTTATGAATGATGATTCTTGGTATGTTGTTAGAAATACCAGAGGGGTTACCGGATTTGTTGGTCCGGGATCTAAGCCAGTTCCCTTAACTGATGAAGAAGTTCAATCTATGGGGATAGTAGAGAAACCTGTAGATATTGACTTAGAAGTAGGGGAAACTGTGAAAATCATATCCGGTCCTTTGGAAAGCTTTATGGCAATTATCCAGGAAGTTCATCCAGATAAACATAAAGCAAAAGGATTAGTTGATATGTTTGGAAGAGAAACTCCGGTAGAATTGGACTTCAACCAAATTGAAAAATTAGATTAATGCTTATAAACCTAGGCATTGCCTGGTTTTATATAAGTGGGAGGGAAATATCCCGCTAAACCACATTTTAGGAGGTGTAAACACATGGCTAAGAAAGTTACAGGAATGATAAAACTTCAACTTCCTGCAGGAAAAGCAACTCCAGCACCACCAGTAGGTCCAGCACTTGGTCAGCATGGTGTTAATATTATGGGATTCTGTAAGGAATTTAATGCAAAGACAGCTAATCAAGCAGGATTAATAATCCCTGTTGTAATTACTGTTTATCAGGACAGATCCTTTAGTTTTATACTAAAGACTCCACCAGCTGCAGTTTTATTAAAGAAGGCCGCAGGAATTGAAAGTGGTTCTGCAGCACCTAACAGAACAAAGGTTGCTAAAGTTACAAAGGCTCAGTTAAAAGAAATAGCAGAATTGAAGATGCCTGATTTAAACGCTGCATCATTAGAAGCTGCTATGAGCATGATTGCTGGAACAGCTAGAAGTATGGGCATAACTGTAGAAGAATAATTATAAGTTAAGCCTATACCTTTAATCTCTCAATTAACGTGGGAGGTAAAAACCGTTATTACCACAAGGAGGATAGAATATGGGAAAGAATTATATTGAAAGCGCTAAGCTTGTAGACAAAAATATGTTATATTCTCCTGCTGAAGCAATGGAACTTGCGGTTAAAACTGCTAAAGCTAAATTCGATGAAACAATAGAATTAGCTGTTAGATTAGGTGTAGACCCAAGACATGCAGATCAGCAGGTTAGAGGAGCAGTAGTGCTTCCAAATGGAACAGGTAAAACTGTTAAAGTATTAGTTTTCGCTAAGGGTGAAAAGGCAAAAGAAGCAGAAGCTGCAGGAGCAGATTTTGTTGGAGCAGAAGACTTAGTTGATAAGATTCAAAAGGAAAACTGGTTTGATTTTGATGTAGTAGTAGCAACACCAGATATGATGGGCGTTGTTGGTAGATTAGGTAGAGTTCTTGGACCTAAAGGATTAATGCCAAACCCAAAATCCGGTACTGTTACATTTGATGTAAAGAAAGCTATTGAAGAAATCAAAGCTGGTAAAGTGGAATATAGAGTAGATAAAACTGCTATAGTTCACGTTCCTATTGGAAAGAAGTCTTTTGGCGGAGAAAAGTTGGTTGAAAACTTCCATAGCCTAATGGAAGCTATAATAAAAGCAAAACCAGCTGCAGCTAAAGGTCAATACATCAAGTCTGTAGTTGTATCAAGCACTATGGGACCTGGAATAAAAATCAATCCAGTTAAGGTTCTTGAATAGTATTGACATTATATATGTTGTTTGATAGAATAACATAGGTTAATTAAATAAGGTAATAAACCGTAGACAGTAGGTGCCATAAGGCGTAACGGGCTCCAACCTACCGAGGGTTCCGATACATTAAGTTAGTTAGGTCTCTCTGCGTCTGCGGGGGACTTTATTATTGTGTAAAGAACTGTGAGAAGCGTGAGGAGGTGGACACACAGTGGTAAATAAGAATAGAGCTATAAAGGAAGCAAAAGTTGCAGAAATAAAAGAAAAGTTAGAAAAAGCACAGGGTGTTGTTTTAGCTAGCTATCAAGGTTTAACTGTAGAAGAAGATACAGAATTAAGAAAGAAGTTAAGAGAAGCTGGTGTTGAATATAAGGTATATAAAAATACAATGACAACATTGGCTGCTAAAGAATTAGGCTTCGAGGATATATTACCATATCTTGAAGGACCTGTATCCATAGCTTTCAGCTATGACGATGCAACAGCAGCAGCAAGAGCTTTAAATGATTTCGCAAAAGATCATAAGAAATTAGAGCTTAAAGCTGGTATCGTAGAAAAGCAAGTTTACGATGCTAACATGATTAAAGCTATTGCGGCTATACCATCAAGAGAAGTACTTATTGCAAAATTACTTGGAAGCATCAAAGCTCCATTGTCAAATTTAGCTTATGTATTAAGTGCTATTAAAGATCAGAAAGAAAACGCGTAAAATATTAGAAAATTTGGAGGTGTCTAATAATGACAAGAGAAGAGATTATTCAAGCTATAAAAGAGATGAGCGTATTAGAATTAAATGAATTAGTAAAGGCATGTGAAGAAGAATTTGGAGTAAGCGCAGCAGCTCCAGTTGCTGTAGTAGGTGGCGCAGCAGCGGCAGCTCCATCAGCTGAAGAAAAGACAGAATTCGATGTAGTATTAGCTAACGCTGGTGCAGAAAAGATCAAGGTTATAAAGGTTGTTAGAGAATTAACTGGATTAGGATTAAAGGATGCTAAGGAATTAGTTGAAGGAGCTCCTAAGACATTAAAAGAAGGAGTATCAAAGGATGAAGCTGAAGCTATGAAAGCTAAGCTTGCTGAAGTTGGTGCTACTGTAGAATTAAAGTAGTTAAAAGAAAAGGCACTTTTTTAAGTGCCTTTTTTTAATTTATATATTGACAGTTGCAAGTGGATATGATAACATAATTAAATGCATGAATTTACATAAAGCCCATGCATTTTTTGTCTTAATTGTAAGATGAATGAAGTTTAGTTTATTTGGTTATATTAAAATATTGAGTTAATATGCAATTCGTTAGAATATTTCTAAGGAATAGTATATTTTTTTACTTAAGTATTTACAAGGGGTGATAGCTAATGGTACATCCTGTCCAAGTAGGAAAGAGAACAAGGATGAGCTTCGGCAGAGTAAGAGAGGTTACTGATATGCCGAATCTTATTGAAGTTCAGCTAGATTCATACAAATGGTTTCTAGATGAAGGCCTTCAAGAGGTCTTTGATGATGTCAATCCTATTACGGATTACACAGGGAATCTGGTTCTTGAGTTTGTAGGCTATAAGCTTGATATGGATAATATCAAGTACTCAGTGGAAGAATGTAAAGAAAGAGATGCAACTTATGCAGCTCCGCTGAAAGTTAAGGTAAGATTATATAACAAAGAGTCCGGCGAACTTAAAGAACAGGAAGTCTTCATGGGGGATTTTCCTCTCATGACTGAGCAAGGAACATTCGTAATAAATGGTGCAGAACGTGTTATTGTAAGTCAGCTGGTAAGATCGCCAGGTGTATATTACAGCGTTTCTAGAGACAAAACTGGTAAAAAGCTATTTGGATCCACTGTTATTCCAAATAGAGGTGCTTGGTTGGAATACGAAACTGATTCCAATGATGTTATCTATGTTAGAATTGACAAGACTAGAAAACTTCCTATTACTATCCTTGCTAGAGCTATGGGTATAGGAAGTGACCAAGAAATTTTAGACTTTTTTGGCGAAGAAGAAAGACTTAAGGCTACAATAGAAAAGGATAATACTAAGACTAAAGAAGAAGCTTTGTTGGAAGTGTATAAGAGGTTAAGACCTGGAGAGCCTCCAACCGTGGATAGTGCCGTAGCTTTAATAGAATCCTTATTTTTTGATGCTAAGAGATATGACCTTTCTAGAGTTGGCCGTTATAAGTTTAATAAAAAATTAGCATTAAATTTAAGAATTGCTAATCAAATTGCAGCAACTGATATAGTTCATCCTGAAACAGGCGAAGTGCTAGCTCAAAAGGGTGAAAAGATTGATAGAGAAACTGCTGTAAAGATTCAAAACTGTGGTATTAACTCTGTGCAGATATTAGTTGATGATAAAGTAATAAATGTTATTGGTAATAATTTTGTTGATATACATAGTGTTGTTCCCTTTGATATCACTGATTTAAATATAAGAGAATATGTTCATTATCCTACGCTGAAGGAGATACTAAACAGCTCAGATGATGAAGCTACAATAAAGGAAGAAATTAAGAAAAATATCCATAGATTAATTCCTAAGCATATTGTAAGAGATGATATTTACTCAACAATTAGCTACGAATTAGGCTTAACCTATGGTATAGGCGATATAGACGATATAGATCATCTTGGCAACAGAAGACTTAGATCTGTGGGAGAATTGCTTCAAAACCAGTTTAGAATTGGTTTATCCAGAATGGAAAGAGTAGTTAAAGAGAGAATGACTATTCAAGACCAGGAAGGTATAACTCCTCAAGCTTTAATTAATATTAGGCCTGTGGCTGCTGCCATAAAGGAGTTCTTCGGAAGCTCTCAGTTATCTCAGTTTATGGATCAAACAAATCCATTATCTGAATTAACTCACAAGAGAAGGTTATCTGCTTTAGGACCAGGAGGTCTATCAAGAGAAAGAGCAGGCTTTGAAGTAAGAGACGTTCACCATTCTCACTATGGAAGAATGTGTCCAATAGAAACGCCTGAAGGTCCAAACATCGGATTAATTAACTCTTTGGCTACTTACGCTAGAGTTAATGAATATGGATTTATAGAAACTCCTTATAGAATAGTAGATAAGAAAACTGGAATAGTTACTGACGAGATCAGATACTTTACTGCTGATGAAGAAGATCAATATTATATTGCTCAGTCTAATGAACCTATAGGAGAAGACGGAAGATTCCTTGATAAGAGAGTTATTGTTAGAGTTAAGGAAGATGTTATCGTAGTTCCAAGAGAAGAAGTGGAACTTATGGACGTATCTCCTAGACAATTGGTTTCTGTAGCAACAGCTATGATACCATTCCTAGAAAATGATGACGCTAGCCGTGCTTTGATGGGATCTAACATGCAGCGTCAGGCTGTACCATTGCTAAAGCCACAGGCACCAATCGTAGGAACTGGTATTGAATATAAAGCAGCCTATGATTCAGGTGTTTTACCAAAAGCTAAAAACGCTGGAGTGGTAACTTATGTAAGTTCTAATGAAATCAGAGTTAAGAGAGATTCTGATGGTGGTATAGATGTGTACAGATTACTTAAGTTTAAGAGATCTAACCAGGGAACATGCATAAATCAGAGACCTATAGTTAATAAAGGTGATAAAGTAGAAGTAGGTACAATTTTAGCTGATGGACCATCCACTGATTTAGGAGAAATAGCATTAGGTAAAAATATAAGAATAGGTTTTATAACTTGGGAAGGTTATAATTACGAAGATGCTATGCTCATTTCTGAAGAACTTGTTAGAGATGATGTGTTTACTTCAATTCATATTGAAGAATATGAAGCAGAAGCTAGAGATACAAAGCTTGGACCAGAAGAGATAACTCGTGATATCCCTAATGTTGGTGAGGATGCTCTAAAGGATATTGATGAAAGAGGTATCATAAGGATTGGTGCTGAGGTAAGAGCTGGAGATATACTTGTAGGTAAGGTTACTCCTAAGGGAGAAACAGAACTTACTGCAGAAGAGAGATTGTTAAGAGCTATATTCGGTGAAAAAGCAAGGGAAGTAAGAGATACATCTCTTAGAGTACCACATGGAGAAGCTGGAATTATTGTAGACGTAAAGGTATTTACTAGAGAAAATGGTGATGAACTTCCTCCTGGAGTTAATGAGCTAGTTAGATGTTATATAGCTCAAAAGAGAAAGATATCCGTAGGAGATAAGATGGCTGGAAGACATGGTAACAAGGGTGTTATTTCTAGAGTGTTACCAGAAGAAGATATGCCATTCTTACCAGATGGAAGACCTCTTCAAATATGCTTAAATCCATTAGGCGTACCTTCCCGTATGAACATTGGTCAGGTGCTAGAAGTTCACTTAGGATGGGCTGCAAGCAAATTGGGATGGCATGTAGCTACTCCTGTATTTGATGGAGCAACAGAGCAAGATATTGAAGAGTGCTTACAGAAGGCGGGATACGACACAGATGGTAAGACTGTTCTTTATGATGGAAGAACAGGAGAACCTTTCGATAACAGAGTTACCGTAGGTTATATGTATATCTTAAAGCTTGCCCATCTTGTTGATGATAAGATACATGCTAGATCTACTGGACCTTACTCATTAGTTACTCAGCAGCCATTGGGTGGTAAGGCTCAATTCGGAGGTCAGAGATTCGGAGAAATGGAAGTTTGGGCGTTGGAAGCTTATGGTGCTGCTCATACTCTTCAGGAAATATTGACAGTAAAATCTGACGATGTAGTAGGTAGAGTAAAAACTTATGAAGCTATAGTTAGAGGAGAAAATATACCTGAACCAGGTGTACCTGAATCCTTTAAGGTATTAATTAAAGAATTACAGGCTCTTTGCTTAAATGTAAAAGTCCTTGATGAGTCTAATGAAGAAATGATAATTAGAGAATCAACCGATGACGAGGTTGAAGAATTAGAAGTTAATATGGAGGGAACTGAAGATTTAGTTGCTCCAACACCATCAGATGATTACAAGGAAGAAGAAGAGCTTGAAGAGGATATAGATATAGATTTTGAAGAATTACCTTTAGACGATTTCCAGGATGAACTGGAATTAGATGATTTTGGCGATGAACACTAATTAATGAAGGGAGGAAAAACCCTTGTTTGAGTTGAATAATTTTGACGCTATACAAATTGGTTTGGCGTCACCAGAACAGATAAGAGAGTGGTCAAGAGGTGAAGTTAAGAAGCCTGAGACAATAAACTACAGAACATTGAAGCCTGAAAGGGATGGCCTTTTCTGTGAAAGGATTTTCGGACCTATAAAGGACTGGGAATGTCATTGCGGAAAGTATAAGAGAGTAAGATACAAAGGTATAGTTTGTGATCGATGTGGGGTTGAAGTTACTAAGGCAAAGGTTAGAAGAGAGAGAATGGGGCATATTGAACTGGCTGCCCCTGTATCTCACATCTGGTATTTTAAGGGCATACCATCTAGAATGGGGTTAATTCTAGATATGTCTCCTAGATCCTTGGAAAAGGTTCTATATTTTGCTTCCTATGTAGTTTTGGACCCTAAAGATACTCCGCTCTTAAAAAAGCAACTTCTAAATGAGAAGGAATATAGAGAAGCGGTAGATAAGTATGGAGAGGATAGCTTTATTGCAGGCATGGGAGCTGAAGCTATAAAGACTCTTCTACAAGAAATTGATTTAGAGGAACTAGGTAAATCTCTAAAAGAAGAATTAAAGAATAGTAGTGGTCAAAAGAAGGTTAGAATAATTAGACGTCTAGAGGTTGTTGAATCCTTTAGAAAGTCAGGTAATAGACCAGAGTGGATGATTGTAGACGTAATTCCTGTTATTCCACCGGATTTAAGACCTATGGTTCAATTGGATGGTGGAAGGTTTGCTACATCAGATTTAAACGACCTATACAGAAGAGTTATCAATAGAAATAATAGATTGAAAAAGCTATTAGATCTTGGTGCACCAGATATAATTGTTAGAAATGAAAAGAGAATGCTTCAAGAAGCGGTAGATGCTTTAATTGATAACGGAAGAAGAGGAAGACCTGTAACAGGTCCTGGAAATAGACCATTAAAATCACTTTCCGATATGTTAAAGGGTAAGCAAGGAAGATTTAGACAAAATCTTCTTGGTAAGCGTGTTGACTATTCTGGACGTTCTGTTATAGTAGTAGGACCAGAACTTAAAATGTATCAGTGTGGTTTACCGAAAGAAATGGCTTTGGAACTATTTAAGCCTTTCGTAATGAAGAAGCTTGTGGAAGGTGGAATTGCACATAATATAAAAAGTGCAAAACGAATGGTTGAAAGAGTAATGCCACAAGTATGGGATGTGTTAGAGGAAGTTATTCAGGATCATCCAGTATTATTGAACCGTGCTCCTACTCTACATAGATTAGGAATACAGGCATTCCAACCAGTATTAGTTGAAGGCAGAGCGATTAAGCTTCATCCTTTAGTATGTACTGCTTATAATGCGGATTTCGATGGTGACCAGATGGCGGTACACGTTCCGCTTTCTGTAGAAGCTCAGGCAGAAGCTAGATTCCTGATGCTAGCAGCTGGAAATATTCTTAAACCATCTGATGGAAAGCCTGTCTGCGTACCAACTCAGGATATGGTTCTTGGATCTTACTATCTAACAATGGATAGAGAAGGCGCTAAGGGAGAGGGCAGATGGTTCTCATCCCCAGATGAAGCTATTATGGCTTACCAATTAGGTGAAATTGATATACACGCCAAAATAAAGGTAAAGATGAGAAAGCTAGTAGATGGTGTGGAGAAGTCCGGAATTATTGAAACTACTGTAGGAAAAATTATATTTAATGAATCTATTCCACAGGATTTAGGCTTTGTGGATAGAAGTAAGCCTGAAAATCTATATCTTTTAGAAGTAGATTTCCTAGTTACTAAAAAGAGTCTTGGAAAGATCATTGATAAATGCTATATGAAGTATGGCCCTACAGAAACTTCAATAATGTTAGATAAGATTAAAGCTAAGGGTTATCATTACTCTAGTATCGGAGCTATAACAGTAGCAGCTTCTGATATGATAGTTCCTAAGGAAAAGAAGGCGTTACTAGAAGATGCAGAAGCTACTGTAGATAAGATTGAAAAGCTCTATAAGAGAGGATTTATCTCTGAAGAAGAAAGATATGAAAGAGTAATTGATAAGTGGACTAAAACCACTGAAGATGTAGCTGATGCATTGATGAATGGTATGGATAAATTCAATCCAATATTCATGATGGCGGATTCAGGGGCCAGAGGTTCTAAGAGCCAGATTAAACAGTTAGCAGGTATGAGAGGCTTAATGGCTAATCCATCTGGTAAGATCATTGAGTTACCAATTAAGGCATCCTTTAGAGAAGGTTTGGACGTATTAGAGTACTTCATTTCTACTCACGGTGCAAGAAAGGGTAACGCGGATACAGCTTTAAAAACTGCTGACTCTGGATATTTAACTAGAAGATTGGTTGACGTAAGCCAGGACGTAATAGTAAGATATGAAGACTGTGGAACTGAGGAGGGCTTCAATGTTTCTGAGATTAAGGAAGGAAACGAAGTAGTTGAATCCCTATCTGAAAGATTAACTGGAAGATATTCAGCTGAGGACGTTATAGATCCTGCAACTGGAGATGTTTTAGTTAAGAAGAATGAATATATGGATGCTATAATGGCTGAAAAAATTGAGAAGGCAGGCATTAAGAAGGTTAAAATTAGATCTGTCTTCACATGTAAGGCTAAAATTGGTGTTTGTGCTAAGTGTTATGGTATGAACATGGGAACAGGACAGAAGATTAATATCGGTGAAGCAGTTGGTATCGTAGCTGCTCAAAGTATAGGTGAACCTGGTACTCAGCTTACAATGAGAACTTTCCACACTGGTGGTGTTGCAGGAGCAGATATAACTCAAGGTCTTCCAAGAGTTGAGGAATTGTTCGAAGCAAGAAAACCAAAGGGATTAGCAATTGTAACTGAGATATCTGGAACTGTAAGAATTGAAGAAACAAAGAAGAAGAGAACAGTAGTTGTTGTTAGCGAAACTGGCGAAGAGGTTAGCTACGATATACCATTTGGTTCAAGATTGAAGGTAGATAACGGTGATGTAGTATCTGCTGGAGATGAAATTACAGAGGGTTCCGTTAACCCACATGATATCTTGAGAATAAAAGGAATAGATGGAGTTAGAAATTATCTTCTTTCCGAAGTTCAGAAGGTATACCGACTTCAAGGTGTTGATATAAATGATAAGCACTTAGAGGTTGTTATAAGACAGATGACTAGAAAAGTAAAGGTAATAGAACCAGGTGATACAGATCTACTTCCTGGAGTAATGATAGATGTCTTTGACTTTGAAGAAGAGAATCAAAGAGTTATGGAAAATGGTGGAGTACCTGCTAAGTGTGAACAAATACTTCTAGGTATTACTAAGGCAGCTCTTGCTACAGAATCATTCTTATCGGCTGCTTCATTCCAGGAAACTACTAGAGTACTTACCGATGCTGCAATCAAAGGTAAGATAGATCCATTACTTGGATTAAAAGAAAATGTTATTATCGGTAAGTTGATACCCGCTGGTACTGGTATGATGAAGTATAGATCTGTTAAACTTAATACTGAAGCTAACACTGAAGAACCAGTAAATACCATCGAAGCCTGAATTTAAATTCATTGACATGTAAGATTTTAAATGATACAATACAATTTGTGATTTTGTAAATTATATTTAGACTTTTCATTGTAGTGAGATAAATTTATTTATCTCACTACAAGTTAAGTATGGGGGAGGAAGTTAGATGGTTGAAAGACTTTCTGGAAAGAAGGTTATTGGTATCAAACAGACTGGTAAGTCTCTCAGAAATGGCTTTGGTAAAACATTATATGTTGCTAAGGACAGTGATGAGCATCTGATAAGTCCTCTAATTCAATTAGCAGAAGAATTAAAGGTAGAAATTATTTATGTAAATACTATGAAGGAATTAGGTAGACTTTGTGGTATAGATGTTGGTGCTGCTGTAGCACTAATATTAAAGGATTAATTTAATAATTGATATCAACTAATTTAAATAGATTGATAAACACAATATAAGGAGGTGAAATTATGCCAACAATTAACCAGCTAGTAAGAAAGGGTAGACAGACAGTTGTTTACAAATCAGCTTCTCCAGCCCTTAAAGAATGCCCTCAAAGAAGAGGTGTTTGTACTGTTGTTAAGACAGCGACTCCAAAGAAGCCTAACTCAGCTTTAAGAAAAATTGCAAGAGTTAGATTAACTAACGGATATGAAGTTACTGCTTATATCCCTGGAGTAGGACACAATCTTCAGGAACACAGCGTTGTTCTTATAAGAGGTGGAAGAGTTAAGGACCTTCCTGGTGTTAGATACCACATTATTAGAGGAGCTTTAGACTCTGCTGGAGTGGCTAACAGAATGCAAGGTAGATCCAAATACGGGGCTAAGAAGCCTAAGAAAAAATAGTTTATTGAATTAATAGTGCTATGTCTTCAGCATTTATATAGATTTTGATATATCAATTGGTGGAGTACAGAGCACTTTACGGCGAAATTTCGTCGAGTACCGATGAACTTAAATTCTAAATGTTAAGGAGGGAAGAAAAGTGCCAAGAAAAGGTCATGTTGCAAAGAGAGACGTATTACCTGATCCATTATATAACAGCAAGGTTGTTACTAAGCTTATTAACAATATAATGGAAGACGGAAAAAGAGGAGTGGCTCAGAAGATAGCCTATGGCGCATTTGATATCATAGCTGAAAAGACTGGAAAAGATCCTCTAGAAGTATTTGAAGAAGCTATGAATAACGTAATGCCATTACTTGAAGTTAAAGCTAGAAGAATAGGTGGAGCTACTTATCAGGTTCCAATAGAAGTTAGACCAGAAAGAAGACAGACTCTTGGAATCAGATGGATCCTAACTGCTGCGAGAAATAGAGGCGAAAAGTATATGAGAGAAAAATTAGCTAATGAACTTATGGACGCAGCCAATAATACAGGAGCAGCTGTTAAGAAGAAAGAAGACACACATAAAATGGCTGAGGCTAATAAAGCATTTGCTCATTATAGATACTAATATCAAAACTGTTTTGGCAAAGCCAAAACAGTTTTCCGTAATTTAAAAGTTAATCGAGAGGAGGAGAAATAGTGGCTAGACAATATCCATTAGAGAAGTTTAGAAACATTGGTATTATGGCACATATCGATGCCGGTAAGACCACAACAACTGAACGTATATTATTCTATACTGGAAAAACTCATAAGATTGGTGAAACGCACGAAGGTGCTGCTACCATGGACTGGATGGCTCAAGAGCAGGAGAGAGGTATAACAATTACATCTGCCGCAACTACTTGTGAATGGAAGGGCCATTGCATAAATATCATAGACACACCTGGGCACGTAGATTTCACAGTGGAGGTAGAAAGATCTCTTAGAGTATTAGATGGTGCAGTAACCGTTTTGGATGCTAAGAGTGGTGTTGAGCCTCAGACTGAAACTGTTTGGAGACAGGCAGATAAATATCAAGTACCAAGAGTAGTTTATGTAAACAAAATGGATGCTACTGGCGCAGATTTCTATATGTGCATAAATACACTTAGGGATAGATTACACTGTAATGCAGTGCCAATTCAACTTCCAATAGGTGCAGAAAGTGATTTCAAAGGAATTATAGACTTAATTAAGAAAGAGGCTATAATATATACTGACGATTTAGGAAAAGTTGCAGAATCAACAGAGATTCCTGCAGATATGGTAGATAAGGTTGAAGAATACAGAAATGCTATGATAGAAGCTGTAGCTGAATTAGATGAAGAGCTTATGATGAAGTATCTTGAAGGTGAAGAAATCACTGAAGAAGAGATAAAAACTGCTTTAAGAAAGGGCGTAATCAACAACGAAATCGTACCTGTTGTTTGCGGTTCATCTTATAAAAACAAAGGTGTTCAGCCAATGATAGATACAGTTGTGGATTATCTTCCATCACCAGTAGATATTCCAGCTGTTAAGGGACACAATCCTGAAACTGGAGAAGAAGATTCAAGAGAAACTGATGATAATGCTCCATTGTCAGCATTAGCATTTAAGATTGCTACAGATCCATTCATTGGAAGATTAGCATTTACAAGAATTTATTCCGGTGCAATGAAAAGCGGTACTTATGTATTCAACTCTACTAAGGGAAAGAAAGAAAGAATTGGTAGACTTGTTAGAATGCATGCTAACCATAGACAGGAAATAGATGAATTATTAGCAGGAGATATCGGAGCAGTTATTGGTCTTAAAGATACAACTACTGGAGATACTCTTTGCGATGAAAATAATCCAATCGTACTTGAAAAAATGGAATTCCCAGAACCAGTTATCAATGTTGCTATCGAGCCAAAGACAAAGGCTGGTCAAGAAAAGATGGGTATAGCTCTTGCAAAACTTGCAGAAGAAGACCCAACTTTCAGAACTTATACTAACCAGGAAACTGGTCAGACAATTATCGCTGGTATGGGTGAGCTTCACCTTGATATCATTGTAGATAGACTACAAAGAGAATTTAAAGTTGAATGTAATGTTGGTGCTCCACAGGTTGCTTACAAGGAAACAATCAGAAAGCCTGTTAAAGCTGAAGGTAAATATGTAAGACAGTCTGGTGGTAGAGGACAATACGGTCACTGCTGGATAGAGATGACACCACATGATGGTGAATATGAATTTGAAAATGCTATCGTAGGTGGAGTAATTCCAAAGGAATATATCCCAGCTATTGATAACGGAATAAGAGAAGCTGCAGAAAGCGGTACTGTTGCAGGATATCCTGTTATTAATTTCAAAGTTAAGCTATTTGATGGATCATACCATGATGTTGACTCATCAGAAATGGCATTTAAGATTGCTGGTTCTATGGCATTTAAGAATGCTATGGCTAAGGCAGACCCAGTATTACTTGAACCTATAATGAAAGTAGAAATTACTGTACCAGAAGAATATATGGGAGACGTTATAGGTGACGTTAACTCAAGAAGAGGTAGAATAGAAGGTATGGACTCAAGAGCAGGTGCTCAAGTTATAAGAGCTTTCGTGCCATTAGCAGAAATGTTCGGATATGCTACAGCACTTAGATCTAGAACACAGGGTAGAGGTGTTTATAGCATGGAATTTGATCACTATGAAGAAGTTCCAAAGAGCGTTCAGGAACAAATCGTAGGAAATAAATAGTATAATATTAATAACATTTGTGATTGTCCATTAAACACAAATGTTACATAGAATAATAAATAGATTGTGAGGAGGAAACGTAATGTCAAAGGCAAAATTTGAAAGAAGCAAACCCCATGTTAACATTGGAACAATTGGTCACGTAGACCATGGTAAGACAACATTAACAGCAGCAATAACAACAGTATTAGCAAACAAAGGATTTGCAGAGGCATTTAAGTATGACGAAATAGATAAGGCACCAGAAGAAAAAGAAAGAGGAATCACAATCAACACTACACACGTTGAGTATGAAACAAACAACAGACACTATGCACACGTTGACTGTCCAGGACACGCTGACTATGTAAAGAACATGATTACAGGAGCAGCACAGATGGACGGAGCAATCTTAGTTGTAAGTGCAGCAGATGGTCCAATGCCACAGACAAGAGAACATATATTGTTGGCATCCAGAGTTGGAGTTGACTATATAGTAGTATTCTTAAACAAGGCAGATATGGTAGACGATCCAGAATTACTAGAATTAGTTGAAATGGAAGTAAGAGAATTATTAAGCGAATACAACTTCCCAGGAGATGATATTCCAGTAATAACAGGATCAGCATTAAAAGCATTAGAAAACCCAACAGATCCAGAAGCTACAAAGTGCATCGATGAATTAATGGCAGCAGTAGACAGCTACATCCCAACTCCAGAAAGAGCAACAGATAAGCCATTCTTAATGCCAGTAGAAGATGTATTC
>NZ_FMJL01000092.1 GCF_900095445.1 Clostridium sp. N3C | reverse complement strand
CGTACCGTTGACTAATCTCTGTTCAATTTTGAGAGACCAAAAGGTTTCTCAAATGTGGGGGTATAGCTCAGCTGGGAGAGCACCTGCCTTGCACGCAGGGGGTCAAGAGTTCGAATCTCTTTATCTCCACCACATGGGCTTATAGCTCAGCTGGTTAGAGCGCACGCCTGATAAGCGTGAGGTCGATGGTTCGAGTCCATTTAAGCCCACCA
>NZ_FMJL01000061.1 GCF_900095445.1 Clostridium sp. N3C | reverse complement strand
TTTAAATAAGAAAATTATTACAAGGAAGGTATATTAAGTTGAAAGCGTTTAGGTTACGTAATAAATTTGCAAATTCCTTTATAGAATTAAATAAAAAACGCCATGAATTCAATTTACTTAATGAAGATTTTTTTAAGTATTACAATAGAGTTAACTTTTTATCAAAATATTTTTTACGTAGGCAGGTTATTTTGCTAGAGGAATCTAATAAACTAGTGGGTTATATGTGGTATTCTAAAATAGACCAAGGGAAAAATAATTATTTGATAAACGCCCTATATGTAGAGAAAGAATATATGGACTTAAAATGCAAGACTTTATTTAATCTTTTTAAAAGAGATAGCAATTTTTACTTTGATGGAAAAGTATCTAAAAATACCGCTGATTTTATAGAAGAACTGGGTTTTTTTAAGAAGAACGGTACCTATGAAATGAGTTTCTTATTGAACAATCTTATGCATGAACCTTTAATGGATAAAGTTGAATTTATTCCTTTTCAGAAGGGTAAATATGAAAAATTAAGGTGCGACCTCCAAAATGAAATATTCTTTGAAAAGGATAGACGTCCTCTCACAGTTAAAGATATTATAATTGATGAAATGCAGGATTATTTTGTAGAGGATTGGTGTATTTTCGTAAAATATGAAAAGCAATTTGTCGGTTATGGACAAATAATTATCACCGATTCCTGGCCCTTAATAGTGAACTTTGGAATATTAGAGGCTTATAGGAGAAAAGGCTTAGCTAATGCACTGCTAAATCATTTATTAAACATATTATATAACTCTGGCTATAAAAAGGTTAAAATAAAGGTTGATATAAGCAACACAGCAGCCTACATGCTTTATGAGAAAAAAGGCTTCGTTAAAGATGATGTATATTTTACCTGGCAGTATGTAAAAAAGGATGAACTGTAATAAAATGAGGTTCATCCTTTTGTTTATCTATATAATTATGGGGAATAAGGAAAAGTAAAAAAGGCTTTCAAAATCACTACAAATTTAATATAATAAAATAGGTAGAATTATGCTTTTATCAGATAAATTTCAATATAGATAAGGCATAATTATATTATTATACAGATGAATGAGAAGGAGAACTGAAATGACGACTTATAATAAACCAACATACTACATAGAAACTTGGGGATGCCAGATGAATGAAGAAGATTCCGAAAAGCTTTCTGGTATGCTAAAAAATATAGGTTATTCAAAAACAGATTCTAAAGATAAGGCAGATATTATCATTTTTAACACTTGCGCTGTAAGAGAAAATGCTGAACTTAAGGTGTATGGTAATCTAGGAGCCTTAAAAAAGCTTAAGGAAAAAAAGCCGGATCTTATTATAGCAATTTGTGGATGTATGATGCAGCAAAAGGGTATGGCTGAAAACATTATAAAAAAATATCCTTTTGTAGACATTATATTTGGCACTCATAATTCATATAAGTTCCCTGAATATTTAAATAGAGTAAAACAGGAAGGTAAATCAGTTATAGAGGTGCTTGATAAGGAAGAAGGAATAGTTGAAGGTATTCCTGTAGATAGAAAAAGTGATATAAAAGCCTTCGTAACTATAACTTACGGCTGCAATAATTTCTGCACCTATTGTATAGTTCCATATGTAAGAGGAAGAGAGAGAAGCAGACAGCCAGAAGAAATAATTAAAGAAATAAAATCCTTAGTTGCTCAAGGATATAAAGAGGTTACCCTATTAGGTCAAAATGTAAACTCTTATGGAAAGGGTTTAGAGGGGGATGTAAACTTTGCAAAATTGTTAAGAATGGTTAATGAAATAGAAGGTTTGGAAAGAATAAGATTTATGTCTTCCCATCCTAAGGATTTAACTATGGAAGTTATTCAAGCTATAAAAGATTGTGATAAAGTTTGCAACCAAATACATTTACCGGTTCAAAGTGGTTCTACAAGGATATTGAAGAAGATGAACAGGTCCTATAATAGGGAACAATATCTTGAATTAGTAAGAAATATAAAAAAGGAAATTCCTAATGTAGCTATTACTACAGACATAATTGTAGGCTTCCCTGGAGAAACTGAAGAGGACTTCCAAGATACTTTAGATTTAGTTAAGGAAGTAGAATATGATTCTGCATTTACTTTTATATATTCACGCAGAAAGTATACTCCTGCAGATAGAATGGAAGATCAAATAGATGATGCTGTAAAACATGAGCGCTTTAACAGACTTGTTCAAGTAGTAAATGAGATTAGTGCTAAGAAAAACAAGGAGTATCAAGATAAAATTGTAAAAGTTCTTGTTGAAGGTAAGAGTAAGAATGATGATTCTAAACTTACAGGAAGAACTGAAACAGGAAAACTTGTAAACTTTATTGGTAAAGAAGATTCTATCGGCAAGATTATAGAAGTTAAAATTACAGAAGCATTGACCTTTTCACTTAATGGTGAAGCTATTTAACATTTTTAAAGGCTCTCTAGAGAGCCTTTATCGTTAGGAGGAAATATAATGGCTCTTACACCAATGATGCAACAATACATTCAAATTAAAGAGAAAAACAAGGATTGTATATTATTCTTCCGTTTAGGGGACTTTTATGAAATGTTCTTTGAGGATGCTGAAATAGCTTCTAGAGAACTGGAGCTTGTTCTTACAGGTAGAGATTGCGGTCTAGAAGAGAGGGCACCTATGTGTGGTATTCCCTATCATGCCGCTAATAATTACATTAGTAGACTAGTATCCAAAGGCTATAAAATAGCTATTTGTGAGCAATTAGAAGACCCAGCCTTAGCTAAAGGAATTGTAAAAAGAGATATAATTAAAATCATAACTCCCGGTACCTTTACCGATTCTTCCTTTTTAGAAGATAACAAAAATAATTATATATTAAGTATTTATTTAGATAATAGTAGTGAAAAGTGCGGTCTTTGTTTTGCAGATATATCTACAGGGGAGTTTAATGCTACATCCTTTAATATGGATTATTCTCTAATTATAGATGAAATATTTAAGTTTTCTCCTAAGGAAATACTTATACAATCTGATTTTGAGCTAGGATCCTTGAAAGATATTATAGAGAAAATGGATATAACCATTACAGCTAAAGAAGCTAGTTACTTTACTCATAATGTAGAAGATAACTTTAAAAAGCAATTTCCTAACTTAGATCTTAATAATTATCACCGAAGTATTTCCTGTTCTGCAAATGGTTTACTTAATTATATTTATGAAACACAAAAAATATCCCTTTCTATAATCAACACTTTAGAATGCTATGAAGTACTAGATTATATGAATATGGATATAAACACAAGAAGAAATCTTGAGTTAACAGAAAATATTAGGGATAAGTCAAGAAAGGGTTCTTTACTTTGGATTCTAGATAAAACTAGTACTGCTATGGGCAGCAGAATGTTAAGGAAATGGATAGAACAACCGCTTATTAATAAAAAGGCTATAGAGGATAGACTTGATGCAGTAGAGACTATTAAAGATGACTTTAGTATGCTTTCAGAGTTAAAGGATAAGCTAAAGTCTGTATATGATATAGAAAGAATTTGCGGAAAAGTTTCTTGCCAAAGTGTAAACGCTAAAGAGCTATTATCCTTAAAACACTCTCTGAAAAATATACCAGAAATTAAAAATATATTAAGTAAAAGTGATAATTATTTGCTCAAAACTATCTATAACAATATGGATGACTTAAGAGATATTCATGATCTTTTAGAAAAATCTATAATGGAAACCCCGGCCCTTTCTATTAAAGAAGGAAACATTATCAAAGACAATTTTGATAAGGAAATAGATGAATTAAGAAAGGCCAAGTCCTATGGTAAGCAATGGATAGCGGATTTAGAAAACAGGGAGAGGGAAGTTACAGGAATAAAATCTCTTAAGGTTGGATATAATAAAGTTTTCGGTTATTATATAGAAATAACCAAAGCCAACTATTCATTGATTCCTCCAGGTAGGTATATACGTAAACAGACTTTAGCTAATGCTGAGAGGTTTATTACTGAAGAACTGAAAGCAATGGAGGAAAAAATATTAGGAGCTGAAGAGAAACTTTGCAATTTGGAATATAAGGTATTTATCTATATAAGAAACAAGGTAGAAGAAAACATTGATCGATTGAAGGCTAGTGCCAAATTGATTTCAGAGTTAGATTGCCTAGTTTCTTTAGCTCAAGTGGCTCTTGATAATAACTATAACAAGCCACTAATAAATAAAAATGGCTATATTAAAATAGTTGATGGACGCCATCCTGTGGTAGAAAAGGTTATGAAGGAAGGCTCTTTTGTAAGTAATGATACCTACATTGATAATAATGAAAATCAATTACTTTTAATTACAGGACCTAATATGGCTGGTAAATCCACATATATGCGACAGGTAGCACTAATAACTCTTATGGCTCAAATTGGTAGCTTTGTTCCTGCGAAAGAGGCAGAAATAAGTATATGTGATAGGATCTTTACCCGTATAGGGGCTTCTGATGATCTATCTTCCGGTAAAAGTACCTTTATGGTGGAAATGTCGGAAGTAGCCAATATTCTTTGCAACGCTACCAATGATAGTTTAGTGCTATTAGATGAAGTAGGAAGAGGAACTAGCACCTACGATGGTTTAAGCATAGCCTGGGCTGTAATTGAATATATTTGTAGTCAAAATAATCTAAAATGTAAAACTTTATTTGCTACTCACTATCACGAATTAACTAAATTAGAGGGAATTATAAAGGGTGTAAAAAACTATTGTGTTTCTGTTAAGGAAATAGGAAATGAAATTGTATTTCTAAGAAAAATTGTAGAAGGTGGAGCAGATCACTCCTATGGCATAGAAGTAGCAAAGTTAGCAGGTCTACCAAAAGAGGTAATAGATAGATCTAAAGAAATATTGGAGGATTTGGAACAAAATAATAAAATTGATGTATCTTATATTAATGAGGCAGCAATTACTTTAGATAAAAAAGAAGAAAAGAAGGCCAAAGAAAAGAAAGAGGAACAGGAATCTGTTCAATTAAATTTTATGGATTTAGAAAAAGATTCTTTTATAGAAGATATAAGAAACATAGATGTTTTGAATATCACTCCTATGGAAGCCTTTAATAAACTCTATGAGTTAGTACAAAAGTCAAGAAACATATGATATGCAGGTGATGTTCAATGAATCGAATAAACATTTTAAATGAGGAAACTAGTAATAAAATAGCTGCTGGTGAAGTGGTTGAAAGACCTTTTTCTGTGGTAAAGGAATTAATAGAAAATAGTATAGATGCTGGTGCTAAAAACATATCAATAGAAATTAGTGATGGTGGACAGAAGCTAATACAAGTAATAGACGACGGTCATGGCATTCATCCAGATGATATATCTACAGCTTTTTTACCCCATGCTACCAGTAAGATTAGAGTAATAGATGATATTTTTAAGATTAGTACTTTTGGATTCAGAGGCGAAGCTCTTGCTAGCATAGCCTCTGTAGCTAGAGTAAAACTTAAGAGTCGAACAAGGGAACATGACTATGGCAAAGAAATAGAAATCAATGGAGGTGCTGTAGAAAGCATAAAGGATGTAGGCTGCAATATAGGGACTTATATTGAAGTAAGAGATCTCTTTTATAATGTACCAGCTAGACTCAAATTTATGAAATCTGTTTCTAAGGAAACCTCTTCTGTAACTGATATAGTCAGCCGATTAGCCTTATGTAATAACGATATATCTTTCAAGTATGTAAATAATAACAAAAAGGTATTACAAACCTACGGAAATGGTAAACTTCTTGATTCAATTAGAATTATTTATGGGAAAAATGTAGCTGATAATTTAATTTATTTTGAAAGCCATTCTGACCTTGCAAGTGTTTTTGGTTATGTTGGAAATCAAGATATAAGTAGAGGAAGTAGAAATCATCAATCAATATATGTAAACAAAAGATATATAAAAAGTAAACTAATTACAGCCGCCGTTGAAAATGCAATGAAGTCTTTTTTAACTATTAACAAGTTTCCTTTTTTTGTTTTATTTTTAGATATTTATCCTGAGTTAATAGATGTAAATATTCATCCTACAAAAGCTGAAGTGAAATTTAACGATGATAGATTTATTTTTAAATTTATTTTCGATGCTGTACACCAAGGTATGAGAGAATCGCTAAAGGATACCTTTATGGTAGAAACTGATAGTATTGAAAAAGTTCCAACAGTGAATAATGTAAAAACTGAAGTTGTTGAAGCAATTTCTTTTCATAATATAATTCAAACTAATACTTTAGATGAAGTAAAAAATGAAACAGTTTCTCTTCCTATTGATTTATCCAGAGATAAGGACAGTAATTTTTATTTATCTCAAAATACCTTTGACAATCTATCTCAAAGGGATAATAAATTATATGAAAAAAACTCTTACAATGAAAAAAATGAAGTAAGCACTATAAGAGAAGATTCTATAAAAGAAAATCCTGTTGCAAAGTTACCGGATCTAAAGTATATAGGTATATTCAATAATACCTACATAATTTGTGAATATAATACAGAGCTATATGTCATAGATCAACTATATTTAACTAATGGTTTTCAATTAAAAGGTTATGTGAAGGGTTTTGATAACTTTACAGTAATTTTAGATAGTGACGGAAAACAGATGATGATTTACAAGCATGCAATATCTACTATAACTCCATCAAAGACTATTTTATTTTCAAACCATAATGCTGATGAAAAAGATGTAGATTAATAAGAATAGGCCATTTGCCTATTCTTTTTTTATGTGTTAATATTTTATACTGGAGGGGAATTATATGAATATACACATGAAAAACATCTTGAAGCAAAACTATAAGATCAGTGATACCGTTATTGATTATCTAGATTTAGCTGAAAAGGATACCGAAGCGGAATTTAAATATTATGATGAAATAAAAGAGTTTAATCAAGCTAAAGTTCTAAGTGCTTTTCAGCAGGAAAAAATCAGCGATACACACTTTACTAATTCTACTGGATATGGATATGGCGATATTGGTAGGGATACTTTAGATAAAGTTTACACTAATATATTTAAATGTGAAGCTGCTTTGGTAAGACCCCACTTTGTAAGCGGAACCCATGCGATAGGGGCTGCACTTCTAGGTAATTTAAGACCTGGTGATACTATGTTAGCTATTTCAGGAGAGCCTTATGATACACTTCATAACATCATAGGTATAAACGTAAAAGAAAATATAGGTTCCTTAAAAGATTATGGAATAGGCTATAAGCAAATAGACTTAGTTAATGGTGACTTTGATTATGAAAAAATAGAAAAGGTTCTTAAAGAAGATAAAAGCATTAAACTAGTTCATATTCAAAAGTCCACCGGGTATGGCTGGAGAAAATCACTAGATATTACTAGAATTGAAAAAGCTATTGCTTTTGTTAAGAATATCAATAACGATCTTATTTGTTTTGTAGATAATTGCTATGGAGAGTTCGTAGAAGTGAAAGAACCGACGGAAATAGGCGCGGATTTAATGTGTGGATCTTTAATCAAAAATATTGGCGGTGGTATTGCACCAACTGGAGCTTATATTGTTGGAAAGAAAGAGTATGTTGAACAAGCATCCTATAGGCTAACGGTACCAGGAATAGGAGGGGAATGTGGATCAACCTTTGGAGTTATGAGATCCTTTTATCAAGGTCTATTTTTAGCTCCTCATATAACTATGGAAGCTGTAAAAGGGGCAGTGTTATGCTCTAGACTAATGGAATTAGCAGGCTTTGAAGTTATGCCTACCTATACTGATAGAAGAACGGACATTATACAAGCTATAAAGTTTAATGATAAAGAAAAGCTAATTAAATTCTGCAAAGGTATTCAAAAAGGATCTCCAATAGATTCCTTTGTAGAATGTGAACCTTGGGATATGCCTGGCTATAATGATCAGGTTATCATGGCTGCCGGCGCCTTTGTTCAAGGTTCGTCTATAGAGCTTTCTGCTGATGCACCAATAAGACCGCCATATATTGCTTATCTTCAAGGTGGATTGACTTTAGAACATGTTAAGATAGGTCTATCCATAGCATTAAATAATATCCTTAAATAATATGATAAAAAATTGCTAATTATAAAAACTCGAGACTTAGTTCCCGAGTTTTTATAATTAATATGTTCTATAAATGCCAACTAATTTACCAAGAATTCTGCAATCTTTCACTATAATAGGACTCATAGTTTTATTTTCAGGTTGTAATCGAATATGATCCTTTTCTTTAAAGAATCTTTTTATGGTAGCTGAATTATCTATTAAAGCTACTGCTATCTCACCATTTTGAACAGTTTCGGTTTTTTCTATAATAGCTAAATCACCATCCAAAATTCCAGCATCAATCATACTTTCCCCTTTAACTTTTAGGATAAATAGATCATTACGGTTTTTGATATAGTTTAAAGGGATTGTGAAAGTATCTTCTATGTTTTCCACAGCTAAAATAGGTTCTCCAGCAGTAACTTTGCCAACTATAGGAATATCAATCATTTCCTTCTTACGGTTAGCAAATTCACAAATTTCTAGGGCTCTTGGTTTTGTAGCATCACGCTTTATCAGGCCCTTTTTCTCTAGCTTTTTTAGGTGTCCGTGAACCGTTGATGTAGAACTTAAGCCTACAGCTTCACAAATTTCACGAACTGCTGGTGGATACCCTTTTTCTAGTGAATATTTTTTCAAAAATTCATATACTTCTTTTTGCTTAGCACTTAAACCTTCAGACATAATTTCACCTCTCATTTCAAATAAATTATAACATAAATTTTTGATTTATTCAAACTTACGTTCTAGCTATTAATGATAGCCACTTAATATAATAATTATACAATGTTGAAAAAATTTTTTTACTCAATTATAATTAAATGTGCTTTGATTTATAAGTTTACTGATTGTTCAGGATAAAAGGAGAGGTTAACCTATGGATAAACAATGTATATTTCACGAAAATAAGATATGTGATGATTGTAATCAATGTGATTTATGCGATTTAGATCAAAATAAAATCTGCGATAACTGCGGAAAATGTTTAGAAATCAACAGCAATGATTACAGAAAAGTATTAATTGAAGATATATATGAAGGGGATGACTTTGAGGATGAAGACTTGCTAATAGATACAGAACCAGTAGAGACTATGCTTTTTGATGAGGATTATAAATTTTTAGATATAGAGGAAGACCAAGATTTGAATGTGGAATTTATAGAAGACATCGAAGGATTAAAGGAACTACTAGAAGAAAAGGAAAATAAAGTGCTAGAAGAATACACCCCTGGTTTATTTGTTATAAAAGATCCAAAGAAAAAGCTGCGCTAAATAAAGGCAGCTTTTTACTTCGTTTTTGCATCATTTAATGGATTTAATTTAACAGCTTCTCTTAATCTATCATCGTCTACATGAGTATAAATTTGAGTAGTAGATACACTTTCGTGACCTAAAATCTTCTGAAGACTTCGAATATCAACATTTCCATGCTTGTACATTAAAGTCGCTGCAGTATGTCTAAGCTTATGAGGTGAATATTTGCTACTATCCAATCCAGCAGCCTTTAAATACTTATCAATTATTACTTCTACAGTTCTTTTGCTTATTCTAGTTTTCTTTTCGCTAATAAAAAGGGCATCTTTATGTTCTGGTAATATTTCCATACTATTTCTTTCTAATAGTATATAATCAGAAATTGCTTTCAAGCAGGCCTCATTTAGATAAACGGTACGCTCCTTATTACCTTTACCTATAACTGTTAAAGTATCTTCTTTAATTTTAGAAAGATTTATACTGCATAACTCAGATAGACGTAATCCACAGTTTAAAAATAAAGTTATTATACAGTAATCTCTTTTTTCATGTCTATAAGTTCCATCTACAGATTTTAGCAATTCTTTGCTTTCATTTAATGTTAAATAAATTGGATTTCTTTTTTCAATTTTGGGAGTTTCTAGTTCCAAAGCTGGATTTTCATCTAAAACCTTTGCTTTTGTGCTAAGGTATTTAAAAAAGGATCTAACAGAGGCAACTTTTCTAGCTCTTGCATAGGTACTATTTTTTCTATTTTTTTCAGCAAAAGATAGAAAGGCATATAACTCGGATAAATTTATGGATCTTATAAAATTATCATCAACATCATTTATTTGAATTTCTGTAAAGTCTATGTTTCTAGGACACATACCTCTATAGATTTTTAAAAATCTAAATAATAAAACCAAATCCATTTTATATCCGTCGACGGTATTACTAGATCTACCTTTAATTACATCCAGGTAATTTAAATATTCTACCAATCTCCTAGGCAACATAAAATAATCATCAAAAAAGGTAGGGGAAGGAGCTGGGTTAGTTGAGATTTTCTTTTCATCTTTGCCGGTATTAGATCTCTTGTTTTTTGGTAATTTTGACGTTAGATCCATTTCCTTAATTATCCGCTGCATTTGTCTTTGACTGAGATTATATATACTGGCCAATTGTGAAGTTGAATAACCGTTTTTATATAATATGTAAATATCTTTTATGACAGAAGCGTAAGATTTTCCTTCAAGTTCTTTTGTTAATTTATTTATATTAATATAATCTAACTCTGATAATTCGCTTTTATGTAACAAAGATTTCTCAGACTCTTGGTAAGTTATTAATTCATATCGGCTGCTCATTAACAATCACCTCAATTATATTATATCACGATGGATGTCGTTTGTCTATGATATTGCGCTAAATTATGATTTAGCGCAATTATATGAGGTGACATAATAACATTTATTGCTATATTATTCCAAATTATTTATATACAAACTAATCATCCATTGTATTATTTTTTCGGATTTCAAATTTTTTTGATTCTATAATAATTACTTTTTCGAATTTATGAAAATTAATTTTTTAGTGATTTTTAAATTCAACGACGGTAATATTCGATGAGCTTTTTAAAACAATCTGTTTTGCAAATTATTATTTTGACACAAACCCCTTTTTTATTATTATCATCCTCAAATGATAATGTTTATCAATAAGTCAAATATTCGATATTTTTCCCTTGTATAAATATACCATATAATGTAAATCACAACCTGTGGACACATCTGGGTATAATTGTAAAATTCACAATTCATATAAAATAACATAATAAAAAAGTTGTATATTCATTTATATTTGAACATACAACTTTTTAGAAGTTTAAATTATAAAATATTAAACATTTATTTCAACTTTCTCGCCTAAGTACTCATGGTTTTCTTTTAATATTGGATTAACAACATTTTCTAAGAAATCTTTTACTTGACCAGGAGCTCTTCCTACAAATTTAATAGGATTAACTATTTGTAAAATCTCTTCTCTAGTCATTCTAAAAATAGGATCTGCTATAATTCTTTCAAGTAAATCATTGTTTAATCCTTCTTCTTTAACTCGTTTTGCTGCATCCATCGAATGCACCCTTATACGTTCATGTAACTCTTGTCTATCTGCCCCTCTTTTTACAGCTTCCATCATAATATTTTCTGTAGCCATAAATGGTAGTTCATTTTTTACATGTGCTTCTATTACCTTTTCATATACAACTAAATTTTCACTAACATTAAGATATAAATTTAAAACTCCATCTAAAGCTAAAAAGGCTTCTGCTACAGCTATTCTTTTATTAGCAGAATCGTCTAATGTTCTTTCAAACCATTGTGTTGATGCTGTAATTGCAGGATTCAAGGCATCTACAATTACATATCTAGCTAAAGCACCAATTCTTTCTGAACGCATAGGATTTCTCTTGTATGCCATAGCGGAAGAACCTACCTGATTTTTTTCAAAAGGTTCTTCAATTTCTTTCATATTTTGAAGTATTCTAATATCGTTACTGAACTTATATGCGCTTTGAGCAATTTCAGATAGCGTATTTAGAACAATGGAATCAATTTTTCTAGTATATGTTTGTCCAGTAATAGGTAAAGTTTCACTAAAGCCCATTTTTTCAGCTACAAGTTTATCTAACTTCTTTACCTTTTCTTCATCATCATTAAGCAAATTCATGAAACTTGCTTGTGTACCGGTGGTACCTTTAACACCTCTCATTTTTATGTTTTTAATAACAAAATCTAAATTTTCTAAATCTATAACAAGATCTTGAATCCATAAGCAAGCTCTTTTACCAACTGTTGTGAGCTGAGCAGGCTGAAGATGTGTAAATCCAAGGGTTGGCATGTTCTTATATTTATCAGCAAATTTAGATAGGGATTCTATGATACAAACGATTTTCTTCTTAATTAATAGAAGAGCTTCTCTCATAATGATTAGATCAGTATTATCGCCAACGTAGCAGCTTGTTGCACCTAAATGGATAATACCCTTTGCCTTAGGACATTGAAGACCATAAGCATAAACATGACTCATAACATCATGTCTAATCTCTTTTTCTTTTCTTTCGGCATCTTCATAATTTATATTTGAAATATTGTTACGAAGTTCTTCGATTTGTTCATCGGTAATATTTAGCCCCAACTCCTTTTCGCTTTCAGCTAATGCTACCCATAACTTTCTCCAAGTTTGGAACTTCATATCATCGGAAAATAAATAGCTCATTTCCTTTGAAGAGTACCTTGAATTAAGTGGTGAATTATACAAATTTCTCATCCTTTGCCTCCATTCTCTTTTTTTAAGCAATTTTATTATACCATAGATTTTACCATATAAAAAAGAGGGTAACAATATCCCTCTTTATTCTTCCAATGAATTTATTAACTTAACCAATTCTTCAACTGCGTGAACCTCATCATCACCGGAGGCTGTTATAGTAATCTTAGAATTTTTAGATACTCCTAAAGATAATACGCCAATTAAACTTTTAACATTTGCTTTTTTATTATTATGTTCAATTGTTATGTCTGATTTGAATGAAGAAGCTTTTTTTACCAACAACGTTGCTGGTCTTGCATGTAACCCCGTAGAACTTTTTACTATCACTTCTCTTGTAATCATTTTTCCATCCTCCTATTTTAATACTACAGTCATGAATACTTCTTTAGCTTTTGTAGTTTTATAGCTTATATCAATACTATCTATTATCTCTGAATTTGTAATAACAAGTGGAGTTATAGTAGAAGCTTGTCTTTCTACGAACTCTCTATCAAAAAACAATATTTTATCTCCAGCCTTTACTTTATCTCCTACTTTAACATAAGATGCAAATCCTTTACCTTCTAACTTTACAGAATCTATTCCCACATGGATTAATATTTGCAAGCCTTCTTCAGTTTTTATACCAATAGCGTGCTTAGCATCATAAACAAGAACAATTTCACCATCTACAGGGGAATACACAAAGTTATCATCTGGTTTAATAGCTGCACCTTCACCCATAATTTTTTTATTAAATAAATAATCGTTTACTTCTGTTAAGGATACTACTTCTCCTGAAATAGGCAAAACAAGATCAATTTTCTTTTTCATATATTAATCACCCTCTGTTTACAAATTATAATACTATATAATAAATATATCATGAAATCTTAAAATTTTAAACATAATATTCTTATAATCTATCTATTTATTAGAAATACATCTTATATTAAACTGGAAACAAACTTCTCTAAACGGTCTAAGCCTTTTTTGATATTTTCCATAGAGGTCGCATAAGATAATCTAATATAATTATCATCTCCAAAAGCTGCTCCAGGTACCACTGCTACTAAATACTTTTCTAATAATAGATTTGCTAGATTTAAAGAATTAGCAATAGGTTCACCATCTATCTTTTTGTTCAATATATCCTTTACATTAACCATTACATAAAAAGCACCTTTTGGTTTAACACAGCTAATGCCTTTTATACTATTGATTTTTTCTACCATGTAATCACGTCTTAATTTGAACTGTTCAATCATAAATTCTACTTTATCTTGAGGACCAGTTAAAGCTTCTATTGCTGCATACTGACAAACTGATGTTGGATTAGATGTTGTATGACTTTGTATACTTGACATGATTTTAATTAACCCCTGTGGTCCTGCAGCATAACCTATTCTCCAACCTGTCATAGCATAAGTTTTAGAAAGACCATTAATAATAATTGTTCTATTATATGCATCTTCGCTAATAGAAGCAATGCTTACATGCTTTAGGTCATCGTATATTAATTTTTCATAAATTTCATCAGAAATAATAAGCAAATCATGCTTTTTAGCAAATTTAGCAATTGCTTTTAAATCCTCATAATCATATACAGTACCTGTAGGATTATTTGGACTATTAATTAATATGGCCTTTGTGTTATCAGTTATGACTTTTTCTAGATCGCTTATTTCATATTTAAAGTTATTATCTGCACTAGTGTTTACATATACTGGAACGCCACCATATAGTTTAATTAATTCAGGATAAGATATCCAATAAGGAACTGGTACTATTACTTCATCTCCTGGATTAATAATTGCTTGAAAAACATTAGATAGACATTGCTTAGCACCAGTGGACACTATAATTTGAGAAGTACTATATGTAAGATTGTTATCCTTGGATAACTTTTTACATATAGCTTCCTTTAACTGCAAAATACCAGATGCAGGTGTGTACTTAGTTAATCCTTTTTTCATTGCTTCTATAGCTGCATCTATTATATTATCAGGTGTATTAAAGTCTGGTTCCCCAGCGCCAAAACTAATTACATCTTTACCCATCTCCTTTGCAGCTTTAGCTTTTGCTGTTATTTCCAAGGTTATAGATGGTTCCAATTGCAAGGATAAGTTAGAAAATTTCATTGTATACTCCTCCATTTTTCAAATAATATTTGAATAGTTTTTTAGTTAAATTGTAATCTAAGCCCACTGAACCTATTCTAATATCAGAATTTGAATCTCCCCCATGATAATCACTTCCCCCTGTAATAATTAGCTTATACTTTTTTGCAATATTATAAAATTTGTTAACTGCATCACTATTATGGGAAGGATGATACACCTCTATACCATTTAATCCGTATACTTTAAGTTCTTTAATAAATTTTTCAATGTTTATATTCTTATATATTTCTCCCGGATGAGCTAACACAGCAATGCCTCCACTTTGTCTAATGAGTCCTAGGGCTTCTTTATAATTTAATTTGAACCGCTCAATGTAAGCTGGTCTATCTTTAGCTAAATAAAGATAAAAAGCTTCCTTTATTGAGTTAACATAGCCCTTTTCTTGAAGAATCTTTGCAATATGCGGTCTACCTAAAGAAACATACTTATTTACATCTAGATCATTCAAAGATATATCTATGTCCAATTCTTTTAATTTTTCAACAATATTATGTACTCTTTCAATTCTTGTATTTTGAATAATTTTCAATTTATTATTTAACTCGCAATTGTTTATATCAATAAAGTATCCTAAAATATGTATTTCATATCCACAATATTCACTACTGAGCTCAATACCTGTAACAATTTTTATAGAAGTTTCTAAAGAAGTTAACTGCTGCTGTGATGATATAGAATCATGGTCCGTTATAGATACACACTGAATATTACTAGCTTCAGCCATACGAATAATTTCCTTTGGAGATAAGTTACCATCAGAATAGCTAGAATGTATGTGTAGATCCGAATAAATCATCATAAACACCTATTTCTTTTTCTTTAAGGTTTACATACAAAATATATCACTTATAATAACTAATGTAAATATCTTTGCTATTAAAAGAACTAATCTTCATTGATATTTGAAATATTCCTTGGTTCTAAGGTAAATTTCATAGCAGTTCTTTCTTCGTCATTAATCAAAACATCTACAAAAGCAGGAATGCAAACTAAGTTGATTACACTAGGTGCTAAAAATCCCCGAGCTATTGCTATTGCTTTAACTGCTTGATTAATAGCAGCAGCCCCAATAGCTTGAAGCTCTGCAACTCCATTTTCTTTAATTACTGTAGTTATTGCACCAGCGACTGAATTTGGAATAGATTTTGCTGAAACTTTTAGCGGTTCCATAAAAATACCTCCTTACATTTATCATATAGAAACATACTTTATACTATTTAATTTCTACAAGCAAATAGAAAACTCCTTTTAAACTTTGATTTTTTACAAAGTTTAAAGGAGTCTTTCTTTCAACACTAATAATAATTATTTTGCATAATCAATAGCACGTGTTTCTCTTATCACATTTACTTTAATTTGACCAGGATACTCTAATTCTTCTTCTATCTTTTTAACTAACTTTCTAGACATTTCAATTATCCCGGCATCATCAATTTGATCTGGTTTAACCATAATTCTTACTTCTCTACCTGCTTGAATCGCAAATGACTTTTCTACGCCTTCATATGAATTTGCAATTTCCTCTAACTTTTCCAATCTCTTAATGTATGCTTCGAGAGTTTCTCTTCTAGCACCAGGTCTAGCAGCGGATATAGCATCTGCTGCCTGAACAAGGACAGCTTCTAAAGACTGCATTTCTATATCTCCATGATGTGCTCCTATAGCATTAACAACAATAGGTGTTTCATGATACTTTTTCGCTAATTCTGCTCCTATTATTGCATGAGGACCTTCTACTTCATGATCTACAGCTTTACCAATATCATGAAGCAAACCTGCTCTTTTAGCTATAGTTGGATCTAAACCTAATTCGCTAGCCATAAGTCCCGCTAGATATGCAACCTCTAGAGAATGCTTAAGCACATTTTGACCATAACTAGTTCTGTACTTTAATCTTCCAAGCAATTTAATCAATTCTTGATGCAATCCATGTACACCAGTTTCAAAGGTTGCTTGTTCACCTTCCTCTTTTATGTTGTTTTCAACTTCTTTCTTTGCTCTTTCTACCATTTCTTCGATTCTAGCTGGATGAATTCTACCATCGATTATTAACTTTTCTAAAGCTATTTTAGCAACTTCACGCCTAATTGGATCAAAACTTGAAAGTATAACTGCTTCTGGTGTATCATCAATTATTAAGTCAACACCAGTTAAAGTTTCTAGAGTTCTGATATTCCTACCTTCTCTACCTATAATTCTACCCTTCATTTCATCATTAGGTAGCGCAACTACATGAACTGTGGACTCAGAAACATGGTCTGCCGCGCATCTTTGGATTGCGGTAGTAATTATTTCTCTAGCTCTTTTTTCACTTTCTTCCTTGGTTTTAGTTTCGAACTCTTTAATCATAATAGCATAATCATGTTTCAATTCTGCGTTTAACTGATCTAATAGAAGTGCTTTTGCATCTTCTGAAGTCATACCAGCAATGCGCTCTAATTCTTCTCTCTGCTTTTCATATAGCATCTGAACACTTTCCTCTAGTTGTTGCACTTCCTGCAGTCTCTTATTAATACTTTCATCCTTTTTTTCAAGCATATCACTTTTTTTGTCCAAAGACTCTTCCCTCAGAAGCATTCTTCTTTCCATTCTTTGGAGTTCATTTCGTCTTTCTCTGGACTCTCGTTCTAAGTCATTTCTCAACTTATGAACTTCTTCTTTTGCTTCCAGTATAGCTTCTTTCTTTTTGGTATCAGCTTCTTTATTTGCTGCTTCCAAAATTCTCTCAGCTTCCTGTTCCGCTTTTACAATTTTTTCTTCTACTAATCTTTTTCTTATTAGAAATTCAATTATTAATACCGCTGCGGTGAGTATTACTACAGCTAATGGTATTAGATATTTACTCATACGAACACCTACTTTGCTTTAATGTATTGTAGTTTTAATTGAAAATGAAAGCTTAGAAAAGGTGTCATATTATTCAATAAAAAATATTAAATATGATAAACCAGTATTTGTATATATTTTATATTATTTTTTTATTAATGTCAAGTTGAAAACCTTTTGAGAGAAAATTGTCTATTTAGATATACATATTAATAATTATGTTAACTAGCATTATAATTATTAGACGGAATTAGATTGATAAGTGATTATTTGCAATAAGAAAAAGCAGTAAAATACTGCTTTCTCACATCTATTCTTTATCTTTTTCAATTTCCAACTCTCCAATAGCTACATCTTCATCTGCTTGTTGTTCAGTTATTATTGGAGTTGTGATTGGTGGTAAATTATATTTCTTTCTGATTAAATTTTCTATCTCTAAAGCTAGTTCAGGATTTTCTTTTAAATATTGCTTTGAATTCTCTCTTCCTTGACCAAGTCGTATATCATTATATGAAAACCATGCTCCACTCTTCTGAACTATATTTTCCTTAACACCTACATCAATAATTGTACCTACTCTTGAAATACCTTCATTATACATAATATCAAATTCTGATTGTTTAAAAGGTGGCGCAACCTTATTTTTAATTATTTTTACTCTTGTTCTATTACCGATAACATCATCACCTTGTTTAATAGAATCAACTCTTCTAATATCCATTCTTACAGAAGCGTAAAATTTAAGTGCTCTACCACCAGGTGTAGTTTCTGGATTGCCAAACATTACTCCTACCTTTTCTCTTAATTGGTTTATAAATATTGCTACACACTTTGATTTATTAATAGATCCAGCTAATTTTCTTAGCGCTTGGGACATAAGTCTTGCTTGTAATCCTACGTGAGAATCTCCCATCTCTCCTTCTATTTCCGCTCTAGGTACTAATGCTGCAACAGAGTCTACAACTATTACATCAATAGCGTTAGATCTAACTAGTGCTTCTGCAATTTCTAATGCCTGTTCACCTGTATCTGGCTGTGACACAATAAGATTATCTATATCAACTCCTAGTTTTTTAGCATAGCTAGGATCTAAAGCATGCTCTGCATCAATAAATGCAGCTACACCGCCTTTCTTCTGTGCTTCTGCTACAATATGCAATGCAACTGTTGTTTTACCGGATGATTCAGGTCCGAAGATTTCAACTATTCTTCCCCGTGGAACTCCGCCTATACCAAGAGCAATATCTAAGTCTAAACAACCAGTAGGAATAGCTTCAATATCTAGTATATTATGTTCACCAAGCTTCATTATTGAGCCTTTACCAAATTGCTTTTCAATTTGGCTCATAGCGGCCTCTATAGCTTTCATTTTTTCCAAATCTAAATTTGCCATCGTTTCTCATTCCTTTCCGAACGCATGTTCTGAACTTATTATAAACTAATTATATTAATTAGTCAACATTAATTAAAAAGTTCCTTACATAAGGAACTTAAGTTTTATAGTGTTAAATTTTTACCATCTCAAAAAATATTATACAATAATAGAATTTAATTTTCTACTTTTATGATATTCTTGTTTTTTATAAA
>NZ_FMJL01000060.1 GCF_900095445.1 Clostridium sp. N3C | reverse complement strand
TATTGTACCTGGCAACGTCCTACTCTTCCACTCGGTCTCCCAAGCAGTACCATCGGCGCTGTAAGTCTTAACCTTCGTGTTCGGGATGGGAACGGGTGTAACACTCACGCCATTATCACCAGATATTTGTGATTTATCAATCACTACATTAATGATTATAGTTAGATTAAGTTTATGTGTCAATAGATTTTTTGAATTTTTTTAGTAATTTTATTATTAAAAAATTACTATGATAAAAATTCCTACTATTTAATATTTATCTAAAAAATAATAAGCTAATACTGGAATATTTATTATAGTTACTGGTGATAATTGTAATATACCAAATTATTGTCAATTTTATTTCTTACAGCGAGGTTTTTTTATGAGTTATATTATATCTATATGTTTTATATTATATATAATACTTACTCTTACCATTATAATGCTTGAGCGAAAACAACCAGAAAAGACTATCGCTTGGCTTTTAATTTTTCTACTTCTTCCTCCTGTAGGTATAATACTGTATCTTTTTCTAGGCCGGAATTGGAAAATCCACAAACTACCAGAAGACTTTTCTCCTACTATTCAAGAACTAATAAATACCGCAGTAGGACACTTAAATGATATGGAGTATTTACCTCTTATCGAATTAATAGCAAACAATAGCAACTCTCCTTTATATATTCATAACGAAATAAAAATACTAAACAACGGAGAAGAAAAGTTTGCTCTATTAAAGGAGGAGTTAATAAAAGCCAAACATCATATTAACATGGAATACTATATAATGAAAAGCGATACCATTGGAAATGAAATAAAGAATATTCTTATAAAAAAGGCCCAAGAAGGTGTAAAAGTTAGAATAATTATGGATAGAGTAGGATCCATATCTGTTACAAGAAATTATATAAGAGAACTTCGTCAAGCTGGAGTAGATGTAGTTCAATATTCTTATTTTCTTGCTCCTCTAGTTAAAATAATCAATACTCAAATCAACTTTAGAAATCATAGAAAAATTGTAGTTATAGACGGTGAAGTTGGCTTTATTGGTGGTATCAATATCGGAGATGAATATTTAGGTAAAGGTAAACTTGGATACTGGCGAGACACCCATCTCATGGTAAGGGGCGATTTTGTATTAGGACTGCAAGCAGTGTTTATAGACGATTATATAACCATAAAAAATGCTCATAAAGAACTTTCCTTCCATGGGGAAGATTTTAGAGAATATTTTAAAGTTCCTTCTGTAGATGGAGAAAAGGTAATGCAATTAGTTAGGAGTGGTCCAGATTCAAAGTATCATTCTATTGAACAGGCTATAATTAAAATGATAAGTTTATCTAAAAAAAATATTTATATAACCTCTCCATATTTTGTACCTTCAGAAAGTCTTTTAGAAGTTCTTAAAGTAACTGCTTTAAGCGGAATTGATGTAAAAATACTATTTCCAGGAACTTATGATCATCTTCTTGTTTATTACGCTTCCAGAACATATTTAGCAGAACTATCCAATTGTGGCGTAGAAGTGTATTTATACAGACCTTCTGCTTTTATTCATTCTAAGATTATTACGGTGGACGGCAAGATATGTACTGTAGGTACCGCCAATATGGACAGAAGAAGCTTTGAACTAAATTACGAAATTAATGCTGTTATATATGACAGCGAAGTTACTCAAGAGCTTGAAAATTACTTTTTAGATGATTTAAAAGACAGCAGAAAGATCCATCCTAAAGAATGGAATCAAAGTTCCTATCCTATAAAATTATTAGAATCTTTCTGCAGAATATTCTCATCATTACTATGAAAAAGCAACACTTATTACTTTTTCACTGAATAACATAATAGAATAATAGGATACCTAGGAAAAAATAAAAATCTAAGCTCTATAAATTTTTGTCAATTCATCTTTTCCCATGAGCTTTTCTGTTAGATATGCCATAATAATTACGCCAGGAATATCAATAATTAATCTAAGAAAAGTAAAATTATAACCTAAAGATGAAATTTCAAAAAGTACTGTAGATATCTTAATAACACACCATGCATTCATAAAAGTAATCACATTGGAAAATTTAACTCCCTTTTTTATAAGTACAGCTGTAAAAGGAAAGGCGGCATACATAGGTCCTGCCCCTATTGAAGCTATAATTATGGATAATATTATTCCCTTTAAGCCAGAATCTTCGCCCATATACTTCATCATTTTTTCTCTGGATATCCATACATCCACAAGACCTAATAAAATCATTATAGGAGGTACCACTTCTATCATTTGAATAAAACTATCCTCTGCTAGCTTTATAGAATTTAATCCTATATCTTTATTAATCAATATCAAAACTATTATGACAAACAATACACATATAAATAATGTATATCTTTTTAAAAATTTCCCCATTTTTATTCCATCACCTTTCCAAATACATATGCCACTACGAAAGAAAAGAGAAAAGCTAAAAAGTTTCTTAAAAATGCTGCTTTTTTCCCTATATATTTAGATTCTAATGGAAAGGTAACAATGCCAACTAAAGTTAAAGTTGAAACCATAGCTGCTATCTGGGCATAACCTGCTCCGTTTTTCAAAAGAATATTTGCTGTTGAAAAAGCAACAAAAGTTGGCATTAAGGTTATAGCCCCAAGGAAAGTAGATATAATAACACCAAAAAGTCCCGATTCTCTTCCACATATTTTGGACATAGTCTCCGGTGTCACTATTGAAAGAGTAATGCCCATTATACATATAACTGCTAAAAATTGAGGCATTATACCTTCAAAGGAATACCATGCTTTTTTTAAAGCAAGCTTTGTCTTCTTTCTATCTTTTATAGCTGATATAATTAATAATATAATGGCAAGACTGTATAAAATAATTCCCGTCATAAATTTAGACCCCAAAATTGCTCATAATATATTTGTATTCTTAATTTATCCATATGGTTACAAACTAAAATATTATTAAAGATTGAATTTGTAAGGAGTGAATAACTATGGTTTCAAATAAGAGTGGCCCTTTAAACTTTATAGGTACTGGAAGTGCCTTCAATTACAAGTTAGGCAACAATTCTGCCTACATAAAAAGAAACTCCACTTTATTGCTAATAGATTGTGGAGACTCAGTATTTCAATCTTTAGGAAAGCTCAATCTTCTCCAAGGAATAAAACATTTATATGTAGCCATCACTCACATGCATCCTGATCATATAGGTTCCCTTGGAGAAGTGATCCTTTACAACCAGCATATTCTACAAATTAGAACAACCTTAATTTATCCTGATTCTAACTCATTAAAGGCCTTGCTAACTGCTATGGGAGTAAACGAAGAATATTACGATTTTCTACCTATATGCGATACTAATGCTACTGTCATTCCAGATATAAATATAAATTTAAAATACATAATCCAAGATCACACAAACTCCTTAAAATGCTTTGCCTATATCCTTCAGTTAAATAATAAAAAAATATTTTATAGTGGTGATGGCAAAAGCATTCCTGCTACTATATTAGAACAGTTGTCCAAAAATCAAATCGATTATTTATATCAAGACACTTGCAGTTATGATAGCAATGATATTCCTCATCTATCACTAAACAAATTAACTGAAATTATTCCAGCTAACTTAAGACACAAGGTTTATTGCATGCATTTAGATGATAATTTTGATGTAAATATGGCTAAATCCTTAGGTTTCAATGTTGTAGTTAATTGTTATAATGGATAATGATAAAATTCTAATAAATATAAAAAGGCTGTTATGCTTTTTTAGCTCAACAGCCATATTCTCACGCTGCTTCTTTGCTCAATTCAATTACTTCTTTTATATGTTTACTAAAAATACATATATACTTTTTAGCAATTCTAGCAACGTACTTAGCTAATCTTTCCTTGTCCCTATAGTTATTAGGATTTACGTAAGTAGCTATTTTATAACAATTGCTATCCCACACGCTTATCAAATAGTCTAATTGATCTTCAATTATACTTTTTCTATCTAACAACTTAAAATATGCCCTTTCACCTTTAGTGTGATTAAGTTTTACTTCTACTCCAACTAATCCCTTTCTGTTATAAGTAATAGCAAAATCAATATCTTGATATCCTGAACCAAGAATAATCCTATTGTAATCTAAGGATTTATATTGGTATACATTGGGGAAAAAGTTGCAATCTTCTCTTAACTCTTTCAAAAGTTCCAAAAGGAATTGCTGCTTATAATTATAATTATCATTTTTCTCCTCATTTCCAATTATATTTTCCTCATTGTATGTCTTAATCCCCTCAATTAATGATAAATGTCCTTTTATATCATTTAACTGTTTTAATGCTTCTATCTGATTAAAAAGCTCTAATGAATTTATTTCTTCCAATTTCTTTATAACATCTTCATTTAACCTAAAAGCCATAAATTCAATATTTTTGTCCAAAGAAACTATGTTCTGTTTAATTTTTAGCAAGTATTCTTTAGTAAATTTAGGTGCCACCCATGCTATTAGGAGTTTTTCTTTAATATCCATATTTATTAGCTCTATCAACTGCTTAAAATGTTTTTCATCACTGGTATTTAACTGAACTTCTATCATAAACTTTCTATTATCATTACAATAACCACTCATATCAACTTTCCTATCCCCATACCTTCTTTCAAGATCTATATTAGATAACTTATAAGATATTGCCTTTTCAAGTTCCTCTGGATACATCTTCATATAAATTGAATATAAATACTCTTTATGTGAATTTTCATAGGACATTTTATCACCACCTTAATAAATAAATCTGCAATTATGCAGATTTATTTACCTCATCTATTAAATTATCAACCTCTTCTATCAACTGTGCATATAAGATACTTTTAGGCTGTTTTGCTACTATATTTTCTTCTAATATCTTGAATATTCTTTGCAAGCTCACCTTCACATCATCAGATGCCTTTTCATTTGCAAAGAAGATCTGATTATTTATTAACAAGTTATTTACATTGTCACAATTATTTTCTTCAGATGTTTCTGGGAAAAATTTTATAATTGTAGAAATAGGTATTTCAAAATACCTGCACAATCTAAGTATATATTCCATACTCGGATTCATACGATTACCTTTTTCTAAGCGATTTATATATGAAGCAGAAATTCCAGTTGCATGCTCAACATCTTTCAATGATACACCCTTAAGAATCCTTTTATTATTTAAGAATTCTCCCAACTTGCTATTAGAATTATTTTTCTTATTTTGTAACTTTACCATTATATCGCCCTCCTTGGTTTATTGTATAATACAGTCCTTTATTGACTATATTTATATATAGTATATTATATAACTACAATTGTCAATACATTTTTTAAATTTTTATCTCAATTAGGCAAAATAATGTTTAATATCTATTTTTACTTTTTAAAAATATCCAGCTTTTATAAACTTGCATGTCTAAAAAATTTATCATTCTGTCTATTTCTTGTTTATCATTGAAATATTCCAAAGCTAAGTAATATTGGCTTTTATCCTTTTCAAATATGTTAATTGGGGGTAGATCATTGCCTACAAGAAGATAATTAAACAAGAACCTCCCAACCCTACCGTTTCCATCTGCAAAGGGATGTATAACTTCAAACCAGCAATGAAAATAAGCAACAATTTTTAAGGCATTATCCTCTGTAATCTTAACTTGATTTACTTCATCTACTAAGGAACTTAAGTTTTGTTCAACTTCATAAGGAGTCACACCTACATCATATCTTCCAACCACATAATCTCCTCTTTTGAAGCTTCCAGGTTTTTCTCCTTTAGATAACAATTCATCAGAAAAACAACCTTTCATCAGTAATCTTTTCTCCTTTAAAAACTTTTTCTACATATGTAAAACTAGTTTCATCATTTTCTATTTTATTGGATGAATATGCAAACAGAGGAAAGAACCTTTCTAAAAATTGGTCCCCTCCAAGTTCTTTCCATAATTCTATTAACTTTTTATACAAGTTAACCCTTCCTCCATATATATAATTTTCATTAGAACCATCTTTCCTGAAGAAGCTTTAGGAGTCTTTCATTATCTTTCTGAGCTTTACTTTTAAAGACTCCTGGAGGCAATACCGTTCTAACCCTTTCCTCCTTATCAGTATTATTTTCCTTAGAAAAAGTAGACTTGCTTTCAGAAAGGCAGCTATCTTTCTCAAAAATATCTTCCTCAGAAATATTCTCCTTTTTCAAATCTTCAACAGCAATTCTCAAAGCCTTTACCTCTTCTTTTAATTCTACTATTTCATCCTTGATTTCTACTAAAGTTTTAAAAATACTAAACAAACCCATTCACCTTCACTCCTATTAATATTTTTTATAATGTTTACTTCATAACATTATTAAAAAATATAAAGACCGTTTATCAGCTTTTTACTCATTTTTTAAGCTAATAAACGGTCTTTTTATTTTTATATATTTAATTTTTAATTTATGGCTATATCGCCTTTGCCCTATATTAAACATATGCATCATTCCTTTTATATATCGTGTATAATTTTATATTATATCATATTTCTATAAAAAATAAATATTTTTATATGTTTTTCTTACTAATATAATTTTAAACTTTTGATAACAGATACCAACAAAACATAGAAAGATAATTATATGTATAAAAACAAGAACAATATAGTAAAAAAGCTGTTGCAAACTACTCTATAATTTTACAACAGCTTTTTTTATTTAATTTGCACAGATTCCTTCTACTACATTGCTAGGAATTTCAAAAAAGGAAGCCAACTTATCAACAATATATAAGCTTGGGTTTCGTCTTTCATTTTTCTCTAATCTACAAATATAACTAGCAGATATTCCAACAGCATTTGCTACATCCTGTAAGCTTAAATTTCTTTCATCTCTGAGTTTTTTTATCAAATCTCCAAAACTCTTAATATTGCTTTTTTCACTCATAATTTCATATCTCTTCATTTCATCTTCTTTAAATTCCATTTTTGACCTTACTAGTAATTCCTTCTCCGGCACTTCAAGACCTCTAGCTAATCTATGGGCCATTGAAATTGTAAGATTTGTTCTGTTTCCATTTTCCAATCTATTGATATATGAAGCGCTTATGTCTGTTACTTTTTCAAGATCCTTTAAAGAATACCCTTTAGCCTTTCTGTTAACTCTTATATAATCTCCTAAACCTTCAGGCATTGATTCTGTTTCTTTTTTAAGAATTAAGTCAAAATCTTCCCCTTTTGATTTTTCAATGCGCAATTCTTTTAACATGTCATTTTCTTTGTTTATTATTTTATTCATTTTATATCTGCTCCTCATTTTTCATTGACCATTAGTGAATTCAATTATTTTATGTACCTTTTGTGTATAATTATAATATCATTGACTTTTGTTTACGTCAATACTTTTGTCAAATTATTTTATAAAAAAATAAAAATTGGCTTAACATAGCCGATTTTTATTCTTCTATTGACTTTTTAAAGCAATCAACTAACTTCATTATTTCCATTTGCTCATTAAATATTTTTTCTTTATCCCAAGTAGCTGACAATATAGCGTTAACAAGATTAATTAAAGCTTCCTTCTGCTCTTTAGTTGCTTTCTTTCCTTTGATTGTATAGCTATTTAAAACCAATAACTCTGTAAGTTCTAAAACAACGTCCTTGTCTTCCTCATTTTTACCTTTAATTCCTGTTAATTTAGTTAAAAATTCTTGTACTGGTACATCAAGTCCTTTGGCTAGCTTTTCAGCCATAGGAATAGTAAGAGTTTTTCTGGACCCATTTTCCAACCTATTTATATATGAAGCACTTATCTGAGTTATATTTTCAAGCTCCTTTAGGGAATAGCCTTTAGCTTTCCTCAAAGCCTTTATATAATCTCCTAAACTTTCATTCATTGACCTTCCTATTTTATTTACAAGAATTCTCTTCCTTTTATTAAACTCTCTCTCTGCCCAATCAGATTCAAAAGGTGATAAATTCTTATTTAAATATGGTTCTATTTCATTAATCTTTTTCTCAACTTCCTCAAATACTTCTTTTGTAACTGTGCCTTCTTCCATCCTTTCAATTAGGTCTATCACTTCAATAACTGGCTTCCAATCCTTTTTCCTTGCTTCATCAACAAATAATTCCCACTTTGTTTTCTTCCTTATATTTTTTGTTTTCTCAAGCTTATCTAATAACTTATCATATATTCTTAACATTCTACCTCTGATAAGTCTATCTATCTCAACATACATTTTAGCTGGTAATTCTTTAATTATAGGCTCTACTTCTTCAAACTTAGCTAAAATCTCATCATAACCTTCCTGGCTTGGTTCTTCACTTTCCTTTTCAATCAATAATACAATATCCTTTAAGTGGCTATCTTCTTCATTGTTAATTTTATCTACAAGTTCATCCCATTTCATCTTAGATGACATTAATATACCTCCTGAAATTATTTATTTTTGTATTCAAAATATCATTAACTTTTGTTAATGTCAACACTTAGTCAATAAAGAAATTATATATTTCATATTTTTATTAAATATAATTTGCTTAAAAGTTTATAAATTTTATTATCCTCCATTTTATTTAGTTCTTTCATAATTTTATATATTATTTTACCATAAAAACATCTATATATAATATACACTATTGTCAATATAAAAACAGTGGATATTAAGCCCACTTTCAGTTATAATTACTATAATTTAAATTAATTATTGGAGGTTAGCTTCTATGATATACGATGAAAAGTTTAAAGAAAAAGTCATTGAAGATACTATAAAAGGAATAATTAAAATATACGGATACTCTAGAGCGGCAGCAGAAAAAGCCGTTAAAGAATCTAATTTGCAATGGTCAATTGATTTTGCCCCAGATATGATAGCTCATTGCTCATTAGAACAGCTTGTGGATATGGTAATAGCCTAATCCTTCGATTAACTCTATTTAAAATTTTATAATTTCCTATACAAAAATTAAAGACCATCTATCAGCATTTTTAATCTTTTTTCAAGCTAATAAAGGTTCTTTATATTTCTATATTTTTGCCTATCTACAATATAAATATAAAAATTGCCCTTATAAATATAGCTTTTAATTATCGAATACATTAAGGAAACTTAAGCTAAAAACTTACTACAGTTTTTAGCTTTTGTTTTTCTGTTTTTTGTTTAGCATATAATTACATAATATAGCAAAAAAATACTTTATATACTATAATTATATTACAGCAACTATTGTATTACGTAATGTCCATTTATTTTAATAACTTTCTGTTTTTGTTCGGGGGGGATCTAAATGGATTCATTCATAACTACTAGCGAAAGATTTGTATCGCGAGAGCTACAAATAGAGTTAGATAAATATGGGAATATAACCTATATTAGTTTTAATTGTTTTGATATATTAGGTTATACAGATAAAGAAATGTTAAATACAAACATTTCAAAATATCTAAAATATACTTATAGTGATATAGCTTCCATTAAAAACTTTAACACTGAGATTATTACAAAGGATGGATTAAAACTGTATTTTGATGTACATGCCACTCCATTACTAACAGATGATAATCAGGAAAAGTTGTACCTTTCACTTATTAATATTACCAAATATCAGGAACTGGAAGCTCGAGAAAAAATGTTTTTTAATATGTGTGAGAATTCTAAAGATATCATTTGCAGACTGGAACTTGTACCTGAAATAAAGTTTAGCTACTTAAATCCTTGTGCTGAAAAGATACTTGGATATTCAATAGAAGAACATTATAAAAATCCCATGTTACCCTTTGAAATAGTACATCCTGATGATTACCATATACAAATGTCAAAAATAGATAGTAAAACAGACTTTTCCAAGATGTTTGAAGTACGGTTTAAACATAAAGACGGTTATTACATATGGTTGCAGGACTATATTATTCCTATATATGATGATAATGGACAACTTATTGCTGTAGAAGCAATCACCAGAAATGTTACCGATATAAAAGAATTAGAGCAAAGACTTGAAAAAATAGGATACACTGACAAACTAACAGGTTTATATAACCAGAATTATTTCTTAAAAGAAATGAACTCCTTAAACACTACAATTGATACTTCAGTTGGTATTATCCTATGTGATTTAGATAGGTTAAAATATATAAATGATTCCCATGGCCACTTAATAGGTAATACCCTTATAAAAAATACAGCAAAGGTTTTAAAATCAGTATTTAGTAATGAACATGTAATTGCAAGGATAGGCGGAGATGAATTTGTTATTATTATAAAGGGCAAGTCTTGTTTTGAAGTAAAACAGCTTTATAATGAACTTCAAAAAGCCATTAATTTATTCAATGAAAACACTGATAGTATACCTATTGATATATCAATTGGGTTAGCATACTCCGAAACATCAATTTCAAAAATGCAATCCATATTATACAATGCAGATAATAATATGTACAAAAATAAAAAATATAAAAAGCAAAATTATTAAATTTTAGGCTAAAAACTTATTATAGTTTTTAGCCTATAAACATAATATTTGCTTTAAACTTTCTACTAAATTCAAAAATCCAATATTAAACTACATTAATTACTTGACTTCTTTTTAAAAGTAACACCACAATAAATTACCATAAGAGCAGCAAGTCCTCCTCCGGTATCTATAAGTACATCTGTAAACTTTCCAGATCTTCCTTCTACAAACAACTGATGAAATTCATCACTACAAGCATATAAAAACACACCTATTAGTGAATAAATTAGGGACTTTGAAAAACTCTTATCTTCTTTAAATACATTATAAAAAAGTATGAATAAAATAAAATATTCAGTGAAGTGAGCTGCCTTTCGAATAATATAATGAACTATCTCACCTAAAAGGCTATTTAGGTCTATGCCTAATAGATTGAATAGATACACAACAAACTCATTATTTTGGTTTGATATTTCTGCTGGCTGGTGGGAGAATAGAAAGATTATAATCATCCATCCCATTAGCATAAAAATCTTAATTTTTTTCTTATTCATTCTTCTATCCCTTCTAGTCTATTAATCCTTACCCCATATATTTAATCATATATGAAAGATATGGGCAATGGTAAAATTCACAAATCTCTAAAGCTTATACCCTTCAATAAAATGCAAATAATATTTTTGAACAAGATACAGTAGAATATATACTTTACGATTGGAGAGTATATGGCTATGATTTATGAAGATATAGTAAAAAATATAAAAACTATAGTAGAAAATTATAAAGAGGAGCCCATTGCCGGATGGATAACCGGTCATGGACCTATTCCTTGCAGAATAATGTTTATTGGTGAAGCTCCAGGGAAAACTGAAGTAGAAAAGCAAAGACCTTTTGTTGGAGCTGCCGGTAAAATTTTAGACAAGTATCTTAATAGTATTGGATTAAGCTGTGAAAATATTAGAATTAGTAATACTTGCTTTTTTAGACCTATTAAAATTACTAAAGGAAAGAATGGTAAAGAAACCATTAGCAATAGGACTCCTAAATCCTCTGAAATAGAACTTTTTCGTGAAGTGCTAGATGAAGAAATAAAGCTAGTAAATCCATCTATAATAGTAACTTTAGGTAATATTCCTTTACGAAGATTTACAGAATTTAAGAGCATCGGTGAATGTCACGGTATTATTTACTTTAATGAAAAATTAGGTGTATATGTATTTCCTATGTATCATCCCTCAGCCTTGATTTATAATAGGAGTGAAGAATTATTAAAAGTCTATGAAGAAGATTGGAAAAAGCTCAAAATAGCCTTAGAAAAAATAGAAGCTTGGCGATAAAACCAAGCTTCTGTTAGTTACTATAGAATTATAGAAGGCTTTGTATTCCAAATTCCCTTGCTGTAACGCATAATTGTATGGTCACTGGAGAATTCACCAGAATTTGCTATATTGCAAATACACATTTCATTCCATCTTGATCTATTCTTATATAAATCGTTAATTGTGTTTTGTGCATTTACATACGAATCAAAGTCCTTAAGTACAAAGAATTCATCATTTTGATATAACAAGTGATCGTATATCAACTTGAATTCATTGTAGGATACATCAAAGGTTCCATCTATAAGACTATTTACTATTCTGTTAAGTCTGATGTCGTTCTTGAAAAGATCCATAGCGGAATAGCCGCCATTTTTGTAGTAGTTTAGAACTTCATAGTCCTTCAAGCCGAAGATTACGATATTATCGTCCCCTACTTCATCTCTTATTTCGATATTTGCACCATCTAAGGTTGCTATAGTTACAGCACCATTCATCATAAACTTCATGTTACCTGTTCCAGAAGCTTCCTTAGTGGTAGTAGAAATTTGTTCACTTACATCTGCCGCAGGAATTATTTTTTCTGCTAAGGATACTCTGTAGTTTTCTAGGAATACAACCTTTATCTTACCCTTTATAGAAGTGTCATTATTAATCTTATCTGCTACTGTATTTATAAGCTTAATTATCTGCTTAGCAAGATAATAACTTGGAGACGCCTTTGCACCAAAGATAAATGTTCTAGGAACAATATCTAAGTCAGGATTCTCCTTAAGTCTATAATAGAGGTCCATAATATGGAATACATTCAGGAGCTGTCTCTTGTATGCATGCAATCTCTTAACCTGGACATCGAATATAGAATTTGGATCTATATCTATATTATAATTCTCCTTAACATAGTTAGAGAAATCTATCTTGTTTGCTGTCTTAACTTCCTCTATCTTCTTCTGGAATGATGGATCCTTAGAGAAGCCCATTAATCTTCTAAGATCTGTAGGCACATATATCCACTTATTACCGATAGCACTGCTTACAACAGATGCCAACCTTGGATTAGCCTGAATTAACCATCTTCTATGAGTTATACCATTAGTCTTGTTATTAAACTTGTTTGGATAATAGTGATAGAAGTTTGCTAATTCTTGCTTTTTAAGTATTTCAGTATGAAGCTTAGCTACACCGTTAACGGAGTGGCTTCCTACTATAGCTAGGTGAGCCATTCTAATATTACCGTTGCCGATAATAGCCATATCACGTATTTTTTGCTCATCTCCAGGATATCTTGCAGATAATTCCTCTACAAATCTTCTGTTAATTTCTTCAACTATCATGTAGATTCTTGGTAATATGCTTCTAAACATATCTATTGGCCATTTTTCTAATGCTTCTGCCATTATAGTATGATTTGTATAGGCCATAGTGTTAGTTGTAATTCTCCAAGCTTCCTCCCAGGATAATTGCTCTTCATCCACTAGTATTCTCATAAGTTCAGCAACACCTACAGCAGGATGAGTGTCGTTAATATGTATTGCTACATATTCATCGAACTTCTGAATAGGAATACCGGATTTCTTAAATCTTCTAATTATACTTTGAATTCCTGCACTTACAAAGAAGTATTGCTGCTTAAGTCTTAGAATTCTTCCTTCTTCTCTTGAGTCGTCTGGATAAAGTACCTGTGAAATTGATTCTACCCAAGACTTATACTCTACTGCCTTGTTATATTCACCCTTACTGAAAGAATTAAAGTCAAATTCTCTACCTACAGGTTCAGCACTCCATAATCTTAAAGTATTTACAGTGTTATTATGGTAACCTATTATAGGCATATCATAAGGAACTGCGATTATAGTTTCATAATCCTTATGGATAAAAGTAAGTCTGCCATTTACATAGCAAGTTTCAACATAACCGCCGAATTTTACTTCTACCGCCTTATCTTCCTTACGAGTTTCCCATACATTTCCGTCTCTCAACCAATTATCTGGAATTTCAACCTGATAACCGTCTACAATTTTTTGCTCAAATAATCCATAATTGTATCTGATACCACAACCATGTCCTGGTATACCAAGAGAAGCCATGGAATCTAAGAAACAGGCTGCTAATCTTCCAAGACCACCGTTACCTAAACCTGCATCTACTTCAACTTCCTCTAATTCTTTCAAGTCTATGCCCAATTCCTGTAAGGCCTTTTCGCATTCATCTTTGATACCAAGATTGATAAGATTGCTCATCAATAATCTTCCAATTAGGAATTCCATAGAGAAGTAATATACTTGCTTTTCTTTCTTCTCTGTATACTGTTTTCTTGTTTTTAACCAGTTGTTAGAAGCATATTCCTTAATCAATAGTCCTAAAGCTTGATATCTATGCAATGGTGATGATTCAGCTACATCTTCTGCAAACATAGATGTAAGTTTCCTCTTAAAGTCTTTTTTTATTGTTTCCTTATCTATATACACTTTACTCCCCCCAACAGCTTTATCAAAGGCTTTGTTTTTTCAAATACCCTTTTGTATTTGATATTAAATTTTTTCTTCTAAAAAGGTGTAAGTAATTTATCCATCCTCAGTATTTTACCTTATACTTGAGTAAAGTTCAACATATTTATGAGCAGACCAATGCCAGCTGTGATCCTCCCACATAGCTCTTCTAACCATTTCATACCAAACATCTTTCCTGTCGTAATAGTAATGTACCGCTCTTTGTAAAGTAAACAACAACTCATGAGCATTGTAATTGCCAAAGGAAAATCCGTTACCTTCACCAGTATATTGATTATAAGCATGTACAGTATCAACAAGACCGCCAGTTTCTCTTACTATAGGTAAACTACCATATCTTAAAGCTAGTAACTGTCCTATTCCACAAGGTTCGAACTTTGAAGGCATTAAGAACATGTCGCTTGCAGCATATATTCTCTTAGCTAGATTATTGTCAAAGTAAATATTTGCAGATACTTTATGAGGATATTTCCAAGCAAAATGTCTAAACATATTTTCATATTTTGAATTACCGGTGCCCAGTACAACAAATTGCAATTCCATTTGAAGGATTTCTTCCATAACATAGGCAACTAAATCCAATCCCTTTTGATCATCTAACCTACTTACCATTGCAACCATAGGTATGTTTCTATTTACAGGTAAGTTCAAATCTCTCTGCAAGTCTTCCTTAGTTCTAAACTTTCCTTCTAAATTTCCTCCATTATAATTATGGATTCCCCAATCAGTTTCTGGATTATAAAGTTCAGTATCTATTCCATTTAAAATTCCCCATAAGTCCCAAGATCTCTGTCTCAATAATCCGTCTAAGCCTTCTCCAAAGTAGGAATTTTTAATTTCCTCAGCATAGGTATGGCTTACGGTTGTTACTTTATGAGCCATAGCGATTGCACCTTTCATAAAGGATATGCAATCATAATACTTCATTCTATCCTCAGTGAATAGATCCCAGCTAAGTCCAAGAATATCTCCTAGAACTTCCTTAGGGAATATACCTTGATGCTTAAGATTATGAATAGTGAAAACTGTTTTTATTCCAGAATAAATTCTATCCCATCCATAATGCCAATATAGCATAGGAATAGCAGCTCCAGTATGCCAATCATTGCAATGTAGTATATCTGGTCTAAAATCTCCCATATGCTTAATAGCTTCTAATAAAGCTCTGCAGAAATAACCATATCTTTCACCGTCATCGAAATATCCGTAAACTCCATCTCTTCTAAAATAATACTCATTGTCTATAAAATAAAAGGGGACCCCGTCATATTCCATGTACTGTAATCCACCATACTGATTTCTCCAACCTACAGGTACATTAAAGGTTGCAATAGTATGCATTGAATTTCTCAAATGTTCTGGTATAGTCCAGTACTTAGGAAGTATTACTCTAGCATCTATTCCTATCTTTCTTAAGGCCTTTGGTAGAGCATAAGCTACATCTCCCAAACCACCTATCTTAACAAACGGATGAGCCTCCGCAGCGGCAAACAAAACCTTCATATCATCACTCCTTTAATAAATATAACACAGCACAAAAACCTTGCTTCTACACTGTATTTACTATAAACTCTTATAATACATTTACTTTTTCAATTACGAGAGGAATTTCATTATCTCCTTTAAGCTTCTTATGTTCACCTATAGTAACATTTTTATCTATAATAATATTAGTTAACTCCGATTCTGCGCCAATAACACAATTCTGCATTATTATGCAATTCTTAACTTTAGCACCTTTCTTTATCCTTACTCTTCTAGATATTACTGAATTCTCTACTTCACCTTCTATAATGCATCCATTAGCTACAAGAGAATTACTTATCTTACATCCCTCTACGTATCTAGTTGGAGCCTCATCTTTAACCTTAGTGTAAATTAATCCATTGTTAAAGAATAGTTCCTTACTTACCTCTGTATCAAGACAATCTAAATTAAAGTTATAATAGGATTGTATGGAGTTGATGCAGGTCAAGTAACCTTTAAATTCATAGGCACCTACCTTGTATTCATCTAAGGTTCTGTATATAGCGTGTTTTATCTTTCTGCATGCACCTGTAGTTACACACTTATATATTAATTCTATTAGAATCTTCTTTTTCATAATGAACATTTCCATGCAAATATTGTTTCTATCGTGAACTCCAATATTCTTTCCAACACTGGTAACTCTATTATTTTCATCTATATTTAGTACATCACAATCTAGGAAACTAATGGCACAATTCTTTGCTTTCTTATATATAATGGTAATGTCATTTCCTGATTGTTCGTGATATCTTACTGCATCTTCATAGTCAATGTTGCAAATCATGTAGGATGATGATAATATAACGTTGTTTTCTTTGCTTAGCTGTAAATAGTCAATATTGTTACGGAACATTTCCACATCCTCTAGAGCAGGATTGCCGTAACCAAAGTTAAAAACAAATAATCCTCCGTTCTTTCTATCTAGGTCCCATGGCTTTCCTCCACCTATATGGTCCATTAAAGAACGGGATTTGCTCTTAGTGAAAACACCAATATTTTGAATGCCTGCATTTACCATATTAGATAATACAAAATCTATTACTCTATATCTACCTGCTACTGGAATAGATGCTACTGTTCTGTTTCTTGTAAGATTCTTAATATTATCTTCCTTTTCATTTAAATTTAAAATTCCCATGTAATCTTTCATCTCATTCACCCCCATAGCTAATCAATTACTGTATCCTTTTTAATATCTCGGCCTTCTCCTATTAAGGTTATCTTTGAAGAGTTACCTATAACACATCCCTCTCTGATAACTGCATCGGAACCGATTATTGCCCTTTCTATTGTTACATTATCCTCTATTCTTGTATTAGGGAAGATTACGGAATCTATAATCTTCGAATTCTTTCCAATATGTACTCCATGGAATAATACTGAATTTTTAACATCTCCGAATACAACACAGCCTTCAACTACAATAGCATTGCTAATATTACTATCAGGTCCTATGTACTGAGCGGGTCTAATAGGATTTACAGTATATATCTTCCAACTATTATCATGTATGTTTAATTCATTATCCTCGCTCAACAAATCCATATGTGCTTCCCACAAGCTTTGAACAGTACCAACATCCTTCCAATAACCCTTAAAAGGATATGCTACTAGCTTCTTACCCTTATTAAGCATATTAGGAATTATGTTTTTTCCAAAGTCATTACTTGAATTTTCATCCTTTTCATCTTCTATAAGAAACTTTCTAAGGGTTTTCCAGTTAAATATGTATATTCCCATAGAAGCTAAATTACTCTTAGGTTTTTTCGGTTTTTCCTCAAATTCATAAATTACATTATCTGCATCTGCATTCATAATACCAAATCTACTAGCTTCATCTAAAGAAACTTCCAACACTGCTATAGTTGCATCAGCCTTTTTTTCCTTATGGTACTCCAACATTTTAGAATAATCCATCTTATAAATGTGATCTCCTGATAGTATAAGTACATATTCGGGGTTGTAATAATCTATGTAATTAATGTTCTGATAAATTGCATTGGCAGTTCCCTTGTACCAATCTCCTCCATCTTCATGGGTAAAAGGTGCAAGTAAACTTACTCCTCCATTTCTTCTATCTAAGTCCCAAGGACTACCTATGCCGATATGTGAATTTAATATCTGAGGCTGATATTGGGTTAATATTCCTACTGTATCAATTCCAGAATTAGAACAATTACTAAGAGCAAAATCAATAATACGATATTTACCTCCAAAAGGTACTGCAGGCTTTGCAACCTTCTTGGTTAATACTCCAAGTCTGGTACCTTGTCCTCCTGCCAATATCATTGCCACTATCTCTTTATTGGACATTTCTGATCCCCCCACTTACATTAATAGTATGGACAAAATAATCTTGATAATTTTATTTAATTATATTATACATTATTCCAGAACTTTTTGCTTTTATTCTTTTTGTATTTTTTAACTCTTTTTCTAATATATACCTTTTACATTATGAAAATCAATATGTATTTATGTTTATTTTTAAAAATAATTTAAAACTTTATAAAGCAGATCTTTTTTTGCATCGCTTTCTATATAAGAAAATTGAAGCCATTGCTGCCAATAAAGCAAATATTCCAATAGCTATAACATTATATGTAGATAAAAATTCATTAATCCTTTCTAGGTTATATCCTATACTTTTTCCAATAATAAAAAATATAAAATTATGTATTAGGGATGAAAGTCCAACCATAAATAAAATTGGTACAGCCTTATATCTGAATATTCCTCCAAAAAGAATTGTAATAGAACCGATTCCTGGTATAAATTTACACATAAAGAATATAAAAATACTATACTTCCACATAAGTCTCTTTACTTTATTCTGCATCTTTTGAGAAAAATACTTTTTCACATACTTAAAATTTAATACCCCTTCACCATATCGGTACCCTAACAGATATAAAACATAACTTGATAATATAGTTCCTATGACATATGACAAGAAAATGGATAAATCACCAGCTCTAGCTCCAAGACTCACAAGGCATCCTCCTACTAACAATACAGTATCCCCTGGATATGGAGGGAAAAATATTTGAAGAACAGCAGATAGGAATAAAGCTAGATAAATTATCCAAGGTGATATTTGCGACAAATTTTTTAACACAGTTTCTATTATGTCGTTCATTATCAACAAACCTCTCTTTCATCAAACCCTTTTATTTATTTTTCATCAATTATTTTTTTAATATAAGCATAACATTTTTAGCTTATACTATAAAGATATTTGTTTAATTGTCACAATTTAATTTATCTATTTTTAATAATACCATTAAAATGCAAAATATGAAGTATTATGCCATTTATATTTTCCTAGAAATAGCTGAGTTATATAAAAAAACTATGCTAAACATACTAAAGCATAGGTTTTTCTTTTACCACATTATTAAATTTTAAGTACCCCCAATAAAAACTTGCATTTTAGCAAATACAAAAATAGAGCCTATTAGGCTCTTATCATAAATTACTATAATATTTTATTCTTAGTGGCTCACCGGGGAATCGAACCCCGGACACCATGATTAAAAGTCATGTGCTCTACCGACTGAGCTAGTGAACCTCATAATAAAAGCATCAAGTAATAACTTGATGCCTGACCTGGC
>NZ_FMJL01000055.1 GCF_900095445.1 Clostridium sp. N3C | reverse complement strand
GTATATGAGTACACTCTTATAGGTAGTACAATTACCTGAATAATAAAGCTCCATGATACTATTTCAGCAAATCTTACAATCTTTTTTGGAATTTCCTTTGGATATAAGTGATAAAAAAACTTAGTTACATACATAGAAGCAGCATAAAGAGTAATATACTCTAGCTTACGAACAAAAAACCAACTTATACCATGATAAAAATGAGTAAGATAATTTTCGCCAATTACAAGAACTCTTATGGCTAAAATTGTACATCCTAAACCAAAATACAAAACACTTTTATCTTTACTTCGAACTATAAAGTAGGATAAATAATAAATTCCTATAATAAGCAATGCACCGAAAGTAATCATATCTTTAAAAATAGTAACTTCTCTACTAGTTTTAAGCTGTTTTTCTGTACCCAATTTTATAGAGTCCCAAGTTCCACCTTTATTATAATAATAATTGGATATTTGCATGACTATTTCTATAGTAGACCCTTTTTGATAAAACAAATATACATCCGGTGTAAACTCTGGAACATTGCTGCTTTTGTCAACACCTACTTGTCCACCTTTTGCAATTTCTTCACCATTAACCCAAATAATATATGCACTAGGTATATTTTCAACTTCTAAACCCATTATTCCATCAATATAAGAGGTTTCTATAACTGCTCTATAGGTAGCATAGCCTTCTGCTCCTAAAGTTTCATTACCTACTTTAACTTTATTCCAAGGATAAGGAAGTTTTATATAATTAGGTTGGGTTATATTACCACTTGAGAAATCAGAAGGTTTAAGCAACTGTTTCCAATAAAACTCCCATTCTCCATTAAGTTTAACAATACCCTGCTGATCAAAATTCCAATCTATTAAATCGAAGTTTCCTTTGTGTCCTTGTACATCTATATTAATAATACTAGATTTAATCATGATTATAGGAAATAAAACGACAATAAAGAAATATATATTAAATATTAGAATCTTATGTTTAGATAGAGCGTTTATAAAGCGTTTCCATATATTAAACTTTACTATAGTAACACCTCATTTCCATGATGCTTGTTAGAATATTGCTTATAATGTTAATATTATTATATATTATTTTTTCGCAATATAAAAACAAATTTCAACACCAATTGACATAATTATTAAATAAAAAGGATTCTGCAAAATGCAGAATCCAAAAATGCCATCAAACATTCATTCTAAACATCTTTGCCTTCAATTTCAATTGTGAAATCTTAAACCGCTGTTTCTTCTTCTTCCTTTATTAATTCTATTTTATTTTCTTTTATACATTCCATTAATATATCTAGAGCTTTAATAATCTGTTCTTTTTTATGCTCACTAGTTACACAAAATCTCAACCTTGCTTGACCTCTTGGTACTGCAGGATATACTGCTGGTGGTACAAAAACTCCCCTTTCTAACATTAAGTTACTTAAAAGAAAGGCATCTTTATCATCACCAATTAAAACAGGTATTATTGCGGTATTTCCTGCCAGACAAGTATTAAGTCCCCTTTTATGAGCCTCTTCAAGAAAAGTATCTATATTAACATGCAATCTCTTAACTATTGACTTATCTCTTTCTAATATTTCCAAGGCCTTTAATGTAGCCGCAGCAGAAGGAGGATTTATCCCCACAGAAAACACAAATCCTGGCACATTATATTTCAGATATTGTATTAAACTTTTCTTCCCTGCCAAATATCCGCCGCAGGTACCTAAGCCTTTAGATAAGGTACCCATCTTTATATCGATATCCTCAGGATCCAGATTATAGTATTCATCTACTCCACCACCATTTTCACCTATAACACAAGCAGAATGGGCCTCATCTACCATAAGGAAGAAACCATATTTCTTTTTAAGCTTTACAAATTCAGGTATAGGAGCTATATCTCCATCCATAGAATATACTCCTTCTACCACTACTAATATTTTTTCATATTTGTCCCGTACATTTTTCAAAATACTTTCTAAAGCTTTAAAATCATTATGAGGAAATGCCTTTGATGCACTTCTAGATAATTGACAACCCTGAGTTATAGAATTATGGGAAAGAGCATCATACAAGATAATATCCCTTTCATTGCAGAAGTTTCCTACAAAGGTAACATTGGTGGAATGTCCACCTACTAGTACAATAGCATCTTCTGCATGCTTCCACTTTGCAATTTTTGCTTCTAATTCTTGATATAAGTGCTTTTCTCCAGCTAATACCCTGCTGCCACTGGCAGAGGTTCCGTATTTTTCCGCAGCTTCTTGAGCAGCCTTAACGGTCTCTGGATGTCCAGACATACCTATATAATTATAGGAGCCAAAATTTAATATTTCCCTTTCTCCATCTAATATAGAAACATCTTTTATTATAGAATCATGACAAACAAAATAAGGATCACCAATATCCTCTGTAGCCCTTTGTCTCTCAAGAAATTCTTTATATTCTCTACTATCTTCAAACCGTGTAACTGGTATTACTTTATCATCACTTCTATTAGCTTGATCTTTATAATCGGTTATGCCCTTTATCTTTTTTAATATTAATAAAGATAAATTATTGACATTTGTGCAATTATAATATTCTGAATCTGGAATAACAATATTATACTTTTCTTCAACCTTAACTAAAAGACTAATACTTGATAAACTATCTCCGTCTAAATCTTCTATAAAGTGAGCATCATCCTCTATGCTCTCCTCAGGCAAGTGTAAAACCTCACTAAAGGCTTTCCTAACTTCCTTTTTAATTTCCTCAAATTCCTTTTCATATACTTCTTCAATTCTTGTATCTTTCTTTACAGCTTCTTTAAATTCAAAGCTATTACCTTTTAAATCAAGCTCCACCAAGTCTATTTCCTTATTTTCTATAAGACTCTTAAGCTCAACTCTTCTTACCTTTATTCCATTAACCACCGGCAGTGACTCACCAGTTAAGTAAGCTTTATTTACTCTCTTCATTATTGGTAGAGTAGAATTTATTTTATTAATAATATCTCTTAATTTCATATAATTCTCTTCATTAAGTTCAGATTTTGGTAAACTGAGTACAAGAGTTATATATTGATAATTATCATCCTTCTTAGTACCTAAAACACAAAGCTGATTGAATAAAGGCAATTTTGAAAAATAATCTTCAATTTCATCAGGATAAACATTTTCTCCAGATTCATTAATGATTATATCCTTAACCCTTCCTTCTAATATCAATCTTCCATTCTTTAATCTTCCTACATCACCGGTAGCAAACCAACCTTCTTTATCTAGCTCTGTATCTACCTGTTTTCCATCCACTAGTCTTCCTTGATGTATAGACTTTCCTCTTACTAATAACTCACCAACTTCTTCATCACTAGCAATTTTATACTCATTGTATTTTAATGGTTTACCTAAAGAACCTGAAAGTCTTATACTAAGCTTATCGCTACTTTCACAGGAGCTTATACCCACTTCCGTCATTCCAAAACCACAGGTTGTAAAATAGCCTAATCCATTAATAATCTTTAAACTTTCATAAGGAACTTGACTACCACCAACAATAATACACTTAATTTGTGGACCAGCAAGATTATCTATAACCTTTTTAAAAATTTTTTGCGCGACCTTTAGGCCAAAGCCTGTATTGATTTTCTGTAAAATCAGGCTAGTATTTAACATAAGATAAAAAGCCATTTGATTAGCTTTACTGCTTTGTTCTACATTTCTTAACACAGACTTTGTTATATTGTTAATTAATATAGGCACTGTATTTATATGGGTTACCTTATGAACTTTGCAAGTCTTCATAATAGTTTCTGGAGCTCTGTCTTTTAAGTATACGAGAGTAGCTCCATGAAACCCGTACCATAAGTAAGAAGCTAAGAATCCAAAAATATGATGCAAGGGCAAAAATGCAAGAACCTTGTCTCCAGGCTTAGGAGCAATATATTTACTTTCATCTATTAATTGCTCCGTATTTAAAATCTGGTATGATACCGCTTCACCAGTGTAATAATATATTTTACTAGAAGCTGTAGTCCCAGAAGTACAAAGAGCAAATTCATTTTCCCAGTTAGGTGCAAAAGTATGTTCTAAATCTCCTGATATATCTACTGCCTTCGTTATTGTCATTTTAGCCCCAGACTGTTCAATTAAATATGAAGTTTTCTCTTCTCCTAAACTAGCATCCACTAAGAGAGGCTTGTACCCATTCATTAATATAGCCCAAAACATTATAGGCCACCAAGGAGAGTTAGGCATTTTTAAAGCTATGTAAGAACCCTTTTCAATTTCAGAGGTAATAGAAGCTAACTTTGATGCAGCCTTTATTATGTTATTTTTATAATCATTATAAGTCCATTTTACAATTTCACCTTGCTCTGTAAACTCACAGGCATATCCTTGATTATTGATCATAATATCAAAGATGCTTTTAAAATCTCTATCTGACTCTTTAAGTTTTTGAAGATTGTTATATGAAATACTCATCTTTTCGCCTCCAAATAAAATTACTTCTATAATTTTATCCTTTTATCAATTCTCTCCAATTCCTTATTGCTTTTTATACCTTTTCCCATATAATAGTTAATAATTATTTTTTCAAAAATTCTTTCAGGCAAGAATTTTTTCAATAACAATGATAACTTCTGATTAAAGTATCCTATTGGATATCTAAGTTTAGGGTTGTTGCTATTAATGATTTTATATAGTAGCTTACCTATCATTTCTGGATTACAGCCCTTTATTTCATCGTATTCAAAAACAGACACGGTTTTAATAAAATCATCATAATAAGCTGAATTTTTACTCATTAAGGAAGAAAATCTTCTGTTTTTAGTAAAATCTGTTTTAAAATCCCCCGGTTCCAAAATTACTACCTTAATTCCAAAAGGTTTAAGTTCTTTACTTAAAGCTTCACTAAAGCCTTCAACTGCAAACTTAGTGCTGCTGTAAACACCCTGATAGGGTAATCCAATCACACCACCTATAGATGAACTATTAATAATTAAGCCCTTACCAGCCTTTCTCATATGCGGTAACACTTCTTTCACAACCCGTATCATACCAAAAAAATTGCTCTCAAAAAGTTCTTTGTATTCTTCTATGCTAGTTTCTTCTAGTGGACCTGAAATACCACTTCCTGCATTGTTGAATACTGAATCAATTCTACCTTCTCGTAAAATAAGTTCATTTATAGCTTGTTTAACAGATTCTTCATCTCCTACATCCATTTTCAACATATTTATATTATATTTTTTTAATTCCTCATCATCTACTACTTTTCTACTTGTTCCGTACACCACAAGTCCCTTAGAAGCTAAATATATTGCTGTAGCTTTTCCAATGCCAGAAGAAGCTCCAGTGATTAGTACTACCTTTTTTTTATTTTCCATAAAACACCTCTTCTATATGTAAGAAAAGTTATTAAAGATTACACTATTCTACTAATTTATATATTATACTACAATTTTACTTGATAAATCTACTTATATGAAAATTATAATAAAAGTAATAACTTATATTAAGCAATATGCTTTCATTTTAAGCTTTATTCATTACAAATAAACATAAATAAGGTGCAGTTAACATACTGCACCTAACTTTTTATAGCTTTCTATATACCAATCGACTATCATTATCCTTTTCTAACTTTACGCCAGAATAAACACCATTTAACACTTCAGCCTTAAAGCGTTTTCCATCTTCTGTATGATCTTCATCTTTAAAATTATCTTCTACCACATCCTTATATTCAAAAGGCTTGCCAGATGGAACTTTTTCAAGTTTCTCTGCATCAACATGACTTCTTTTCTTCACTTTATAACTACCTCCTTTTCTTAATATTCAATATTAGTATTATAATAAAAGGAGACAATTATATATGAAATAATAAGGTAGTAACTGATAGAATATACCTTATATCTTATTTAAATTCCTTAACTAATTCTTCAAAGGCTGATATGGAATTTTTAATCATATCAAATTTAACACAGTAAGACATTCTAAAATATCCAGGACATCCAAATCCAGATCCTGGCACTAATAGTAGATTATATTTAAGAGCTCTATTTACAAACTCTACCTCATCTTCTATCAACGCTTTAGGGAATAAATAAAATGCTCCTTGCGGCTTAATACATTCAAAGCCTAACCTGGTTAAATTGCTATACAAAAAGTCTCTTTTTTCTTGGTAATCTTCTATATCAATCTTTGCATCTAAAGCATCTGCTGCAACCTTTTGAAACAAAGCCGGTGCATTAACAAAACCTAAAGTACGATTGCAATAGATTAAAGCATTTGCAAGTAGATCTGCATTATCGATGCAGCTGCTAATTGCAATATAACCTATTCTTTCACCAGCCAATCCCAAAGATTTACTAAAGGAATTTACTATAATTGCATTTTTGAAAACGCTCATAATAGGTGTAAGCTTTAAACCATCATAAACAATCTTATTATATGGTTCATCAGAAATTAGAAAAATTGTAGTTCCATATTCCTTTTCCTTTTCTTCTATTATTAAAGACATACTTTTCAAACTCTCTTCACTATATACAACTCCAGTTGGATTGTTAGGAGAGTTTATTATTACAGCCTTTGTTTTAGGACTTATAAGTTTTTTAAATTCATTTAAGTTTGGCTGAAAACTTTTAGTATCTGCTGGTACAACAATTGTTTTACCACCATTATTATCTATGTAACAGTTATACTCCACAAAATAAGGTGCAAATACTATTACTTCTTCTCCTTCATTCAATAAAGCTTTGAGAACAACATTTAATCCACCAGCAGCTCCTACAGTCATAACTATATTTTCCTCATTTAAGCTTATTCCACTTTCCTGTTGAAGACTTTTTGCTATTTTTCTTCTTACCTCTGGATATCCAGCATTACTCATATATTTGTGAAGACCTTCTTCTCCAGATAAAATATGCTTTTTTAGAGATTCGTTAACTTCTACCGGTGGTTCACCAAAAGGATTTCCCAAGCTATAATCATAAACCTTGTCTGCACCATAAATTTTTGCAAGTCTGTTGCCCTCTTCAAACATAACTCTTATCCAAGAGGACTTTTTTAAATTTTCTACTACCTTTTCAGAAAACATAATATCACCCTTCTTCAGTATAGCACATTTATTCTTACAAATTAAGCCTATTATTTATAAATATGCTAAAAATAAAAAACTTAGTATTAACGTCTTCTTAACGCTAATACTAAGCTACACACAAACATTTATTCTGAAAAAAATCAGCTTATTGCTTTATAGAAACTAGATTTGACTTGTTGATTGACCAATAATTAATTCTCCAGGAAAAGTTATTCGCTTAGGATTGTGTATATTGTTTATTTCATCAAAGAGGACTTTTATTGTTTCCCTAGCTATGTCCTCTACCGGCTGTCTAATAGTAGTAATAGATGGATTATAAAATTTAGCTATATCCAAACCATCAAAACCAACTACAGAATAATCATTAGGCACTGACTTTCCAGCATCAAATATAGCCTTACAGGCCCCTATAGCCATAGTATCGCAGACTGCAAAGATAGCAGTGAAATCTTCTCCAGATTCTAACAATTCCTTTGTAACCATATAACCATTTTCCATGGTATAACTCTCTATATCTTCCTTCATAAATCTAACAAGATTGCTATTAACAGAAATATTGTTATCTTCTAGAGCTTTCTTATAGCCTTCATATCTTAGCTTTCCGATACTTACGTCCCGCAAAGGTGCAGTAAGTATTGCGATTTTCTTATGTCCTTGCTTGCATAAATAATCAACTATTTTATAACTCTCTTTAAAGTCATCCACAGAAATTGATGAATATGAAGGTTTATCAGTCATTTCACTTAATCCTATGGTACTTAATACAAAAGGGACCTTTAGCTGCTTTGTTTTTTCCACTGGATGGCTAAGATATCCTCCTAGAAAAACTATTCCTTTTAACTTTTTTTCCTTTACTAATTCAATGGCAACATCAACTTCATCTTCTTCGTTATCTACCCTTTGCAAAATAAAGGAATACTTCTTTTTCTTAGTCTCTCTTTCAAAGATCTTAATCATACTGTTAAAGAAAGGATTCCCTATTCCTTTAATTAGCACTGCAATAGTATTAGAATCTGATTTTTTTAAATTTCTCGCGCTATTATTTGGAATATAATTATGTTCCTTTATTACTTGCATTATCATTGCCTTAGTTTCTTCATTTATATCAGGATGATTATTTATAGCTCTCGAAACAGTACTTACACCAACACCGCACATTTTTGCAATATCTCTAATGGTTATGGAATGCATAATATTTCATCCTCTTCATATTGTTGTCTTAATTCAAATTAAGATTTAAATTAATAAAATATTAGCCTTTTACTGCACCTGCTACAACACCTTTTATTATGTGTTTCTGGCAGATAAAATAGAATATTATTATTGGTACCATCGCTAGTACAAGCGCTGCCATCATAGCACCCATATCTATAGAACCATAGGATCCTTTAAGGGATTGTACTGCAATAGGAATTGTCTTATAATCATGTCCTATAGTTAGATAAGGAAGTAAGTAGTCGTTCCAAATCCACATAGCATTTAATATTGCAACAGTTATTGCCGTTGGTTTTAATACTGGGAATACAACCTTAAAATAGGTTTGTATAGGGCTGCATCCGTCTATTTCTGCCGCCTCTTCTATTTCAAGAGGTATAGACTTAACAAATCCCGAAAACATAAATACGGATAAACCTGATCCAAATCCAAGATAAATAACGATAATTCCAATTGGATTATCTAATCCTGTTCTGTTAGCTACCATACTCATAGTAAACATAACCATCTGGAAAGGAACTATCATTGAGAAAGCAAATAAGTAATATAATGCTTTAGTAAATTTAGATTTAACTCTTGTAATATACCATGCGGTCATAGAAGTAAAGAATATTATAGCTGCAACAGAAGCAACAGTTATAAATAATGAATATTTAAATGCTGAGAAAAATTCTGTCTTTTCTATACCAGCTATATAGTTTTCTAACTTAACAAAGGTTTCACTAGTTGGAAACTTAAAAGGTGTTTTAGTGATAAAAAATTTACCTTTAAAGGAGTTCATGAGAACTATAAAAATTGGTGATAAAAAAGCTAAACTCAATATTGTTAGAAATGTATAAAATAATCCATTTGAAACTTTCTTGTCTTTCATTAGTTCTCTACCTCCCTCTTTCTAGTTATAACAAGCTGAGTGAAAGATATAACAGCAACTATAAGGAAAAATACTACTGCTTTAGCTTGACCTACTCCTTCTGAACCTACTTTTCCATAGAAGGTATTATATATGTTTAAGGCCAACATTTCACTCTTCTTAGCTGGTAAACCAGCAGTCAATGCTAAGTTTTGGTCAAATAGCTTAAATCCATTTGTTATTGTTAAGAATAAACATATAGTTATTGATGGCATAACCATTGGGATTATTACATTCTTTAATATTGATAATGGTCCAGCACCATCTATTTTTGCCGCTTCAATTAAATCTGTAGGAACGTTTTGTATACCTGCTACATAAATTATCATCATATACCCTATTAATTGCCAATTCATTAAAATAATAAGTCCCCAGAATCCATATTTAGGATCATAGGTTAAATCCACACCGTATTTTAATAGAAAACCATTAAGAATTAACTGCCATATGTAACCTAATACTATACCACCAATTAGGTTTGGCATGAAGAATATAGTTCTAAAAATATTTGTTCCCTTTTTTCCTCTAGTTAATATAAAAGCTAGAGCAAAAGAAAGAACATTTATACTTATAACTGATACTACAGCAAATTTAACTGTAAACCAAAGTGCATTAACAAACTCTCTATTTTTAAATGCTTGAACATAATTTGCAAATCCTACCCATTTAGCATCAGAAACTGTTGTGAATTTTGTAAAAGATAAAAACACACCTAGTATGAATGGGATAAAGAAAGCAATAGTAAAGGCCAACACTGTCGGCAGAGCAAAAACAGGGAAATAATATTTCAACTTTCTTTGCATACGATCTTCTCCTATTTCTTATTTCTATATAATAATTTCAAATGGTGGGCCCTAAACACCCTGTAGACCCACCATTCATCTTATAGTTAAATATCAACTATTTTGCCTTTTCTGAAGCCCATTGTTCTGTAACTACTTTCTTAACATCATCCCAAGTTTTTTTGCCTTGAGCATACTGTAATAATGCATCACCAAAGTAGTTCTTGAAGTCTTCGCTTGGGAATGCTGTAAATGTCCAAGTTACATTTTCAAGCTTATCATTTTCCATATATCTTAGAACCTCTTTAGCAAGTGGATCTGTAGGCTTCTCATTATCTTTGAAAGTATTGAATGGTGCTATAAAGCCTAATTTCTTTGTTACATATTCCTTACCTTTTTCGCTACTATACAACCATTCTAAGAACTTGATAGATTCTTTTTGCTTTTCTTCTGAAACTTTCTTGTTAATTGCAAAGAAGTTTTCTGTACCAATGCTTATACCTTGGTTTTCTTCACCGCTAACACCTGTGTATATTGGTAAGAACTTAATATCTGATTCTTTTACAACGTTGCCATCAACCCCGCTAATTTGTGACCATGCCCAGTTACCATTCTGAACCATAGCAACTTCTCCAAGAGCAAATTCAGCCATAGAATCAGCTACAGTCTTACTTCCTAAAAGCTTGCTATCTGTTACAGAATTGTTGATGTATAAATCGAATATGTTCTTGTAATTCTCTCCATACTTGAATTCTATTTCTTTAGAATCTAATCCAGCTAATACTAGATCGCCCTCTTTTCCAGCCTTATCTTTGAATTCATAGTATAAAGGTAAGTTAGCTAGATGAGTCTGCCATCTCCACTGTTCACCTGCTCCTAAAGAAGTAGATGCAAATACACCCTTAATTCCTAAATCGTCCTTATGTTTTGACATGTCTTCAACAACTTTTTTCAAAGTATCGAAGTTCTTAATTTCCTCTGCTGAACTGATTGAAACAGCTTTGTCTGATAAAGCAAAGTATTTTTCCATTATAGCGTTATTGTAAATTATTCCGTAACCTTCAACAACGTATGGAATACCATAAACTCCATCACCATCAGTTACTGCCATATCTTTATCAATTAGTGATTTATAAAGTTCAGAGTCTTTTAAGTCAGCAGTGTATTCCTTCCAAGACTGATATCCAACAGGTCCATTGATTTGGAAAATTGTTGGTGCTTCTGACTTATTCATTTCAGATTTTAATGTTGTTTCATAAGTACCACTTGCAGCAGTAACAACTTTTACTTTTACACCAGTTTCTTTTTCATAAGTTTCTGCAATCTCCTTGTAGACGCTTTCAATTTCTGGTTTAAAATTTAGAAAATAAATTTCTTTTTTGCCTTCGCTAGCACTGTCGCTTTTTTTACATCCTGCAGCGAATGTAGTTAGCATTGCGGCACTTAGCACTAAACTTAGTACCTTTTTTTTCATATATCCCATCTCCCTTCTAAATATTTTTTCCAACTAACGCTAGTATTGAGCATTAGTCGATTCTGATACTGTAGCGGAACCGTTATCGGTACCGTTTTCAGTTTCTATAATTATAGTAACATATCGTTTACAATTTTGCAATCACTTTTAATATATTTTTTAAAAATTTTTTAGGTTCACAAAAAAAATTTGGCAGAATTAGCTTAAATGCTACTCTGCCATAAACACTCATAAATTTTATTCTATTTCTTTTAATAAATTCAGTTCAAAAATCAAGTCAGATAACTGTAATTGACTGAGAGCTTCTTCCTTTCTACTAGGAGCATTAGTTAAAATTTTACCTGTTTTCTTATCATAGTAATGGTCTGTATCTCTAAAATACATATAATTATCATCCATATAGCTTCCATCTCTTAATACCACTAAATTGTTCTCTACATTTAAAATATCACTGCCAAATTCATATTCTGGTTTAATACCCATTAAATTTAATACTGTTGGCATTATATCAATCTGGCCAGCGGTTTTACTAATGGTACCCTTAAGCTTTTCATCAGGAAGATGAATAATAAGAGGAACTTTTTCATATTCTCTATGCTGAAATTCATCATCCTCATCTATTCCAATAAAACTATTTAAATTCTCTATATCGTTACCAGTAATGCCTTCATGATCACCGTAAAACACTATAATACTATTATCATAAAGTCCTGCATCCTTTAGCTCTTGAATAAATTCACCAATAGCCTTATCTGCCTCATGAACAGATTTCAAATAATTCTGCATCAATTCCCCCTCTACACCGCTTACATCAAAATCTGAAATTGCGGCATAAGCTTCATAAGGGTGATGATTTGATAAAGTAATTAAAAAACTATAAAAGGGTTTCCTCTCCTTACTCATAATTTCAACACATTGCCTAAAGAAGGAGTTGTCCTTTAATCCCCATCCCAAGGTTTCGTCCATTGAAAGCTCATTGCTACTGTAGAATTTATCAAATCCCATAGCCTTATGCATATTAATCCTATTCCAAAATTCAGGATGAAAACCATGGGCAGAAAAGGTGCTATAACCTTCTTTTTTTAATAATGTTCCAATAGACTGATAAGTATTGTTTCCATACTGCTCTGTTGTAGCTCCTTGACTTACAGGATACAAGGAAGTATTAGCTAAAACTTCTGCATCGGAAGTATTCCCAGCACCAGTTTGAACATAAACATTATCAAAATACAAACTGTCTTTAGCTAATTGATTAAGATTAGGAGTTATCTCTTCACCATTGATCTTTGAATTAATAACAAAACCTTGAAGTGCCTCCATTTGCACCATAATTAAATTTTTACCCTTGTATTGACCAAAGTAAGCACTTTCACCCTTAGGCTTATTGGCAAAATAATCTTGAAATTGCTGTATGGTATCCTTTGTCTTAGCTTGTTTATCCTCAAAAACATCTCTAGCGTAACGATAAACATCAAAGGCTTCATAGACGAATATACCTGTTCTTTCTTTAATATAATTATTATCATAAATGCTAGTAAACAATTCAGGAGTATTCTTTTTAATCACCAGCAGTTTTTGACTAAGACCTACTATACTTATTATTATCATAATAATACAAGTAATAGCTCTTGCCTTAAAATCCTTTTTCTTTTCTTCTAAAATCTTATGCTTAATAAAGCAAAAATAATAAATAGGTATTGTGAAGAGAAAATCTGCAAAATACAATAAATCAGAAGCTGTAACTAAAGCTTTAATTGACCCTTCTATTTTACCTACTACTCCAATTTGCTTAACTAAATAGAGAGATAACAAATTATAGTAATACCTGAAATACAAATTATTAGCTAATAATAAGATAGAAATTAATAAATCTATCACCGTTAGCATTATAAAAGATTTTTTAGGCCTAAGTAATACCGTTATAGAAATTATTAGAATAATACTAAATATATTTAAATAAATTTCAGATGATCTGTTAGAAAGATTTTCAGCAAAATATAAGGACTTCATCAATATAACTACAAAAAAATAAATGCTTAAAATAATTTGCAATAAGGTGCTTTTCTTTATCGACAAATTTTTAAATCTCAAAGAAAAACTTTCTTCACTATATTCCATAAAAATTTACCTCCACCATATCTGTATTCCTTTATATATTATATAAAACAAAAGGTATTTAAGTATATTTTCTATAAAATATAGTAGCAAATTATCATTTACTTGTCTATTACACCTCATCTTATCCTATAAATTAATTAAAGGAGAAGCCAACTTTAATGGTAATTATGTGTACCACTAAATTAAACTTCTCCATCTTAATATTTTACTATTATCAGTTTCAAACATGAATACTCTTAATCTTGAGCTGCCTTTGCTTTCTGAAATTCCTCCAATATTTCTTTAGAAGGCTCCTTGGATAAAAAAGAAACAATAATAATAGCTAAAGATGAGAATATAAATGCTGGTAATAATTCATATATAGCAAATACTCCTCCTATAGGCTTTAAAACTAGCTTCCATAAAAATACCATGCTTCCACCAGTTAACATTCCCGCTATAGCTCCTGCTCTTGTTGTTCTTTTCCAAAACAATGAAAGTAAAATTATCGGTCCAAAGGTAGCTCCAAAGCCTGCCCAAGCGAAAGAAACAACGTTAAAGATAATGCTATTTTCGTCTAGAGCAATTAATATGCCAAATAAAGATATAAGCAGCAATACTACTCTAGATACTACCATCACCTGTTTATCTGTAGCGTCCTTCTTCAAAACACCTTGATAGATATTTTTTGAAAAGGCTGAAGCTGCAATAAGTAGGTATGAATCCGATGAACTTATAGTAGCTGCAAGTATTCCGGCCATAACAATTCCAGCAATTAAAGATGGTAATAAATTAGTACTCATCAAAATGAAAATACTTTCTGACTCACTTTTTGTAAGCAATTCTGCAGGATACAAGGTTCTTCCAATAAGTCCTATGGATACTGCAGCTAAAAGTGAAATAAGACACCAAATAGTTGCGATCCTTCTAGACTTTGTAAGTTCCTCCGTCTTTCTAATAGCCATAAATCTAATTAAAACTTGAGGTATTCCAAAGTAACCTAAACCCCAAGACAAAGTAGAAATAATACTTAACCAGCTGTAATTTGCTGCCTCTCCAAACAATGGCTTTCCAGTGCTATCAAGCTGTTGTGCTCCATCCACTAGATCAGGACTTGCTATTCCAAAGAAATCAAAAAATCCAGGAATCTCTTTTATATTATCAATAACTGCAGAAACTCCACCTGCACTTACAACGCCAACAGTTAATATAGTAACTAAGGCAAAGATCATAACTATAGATTGCATAAAATCTGAAGCACTTTCTGCTAAGAACCCTCCAATTATAGTGTAAAAAATAACAAATAATGCTCCAGCTATCATCATGTATTGATACTTAATACCAAACAAATTATTAAAGAGTTTTCCTACTGTAACAAAACAACTAGCTGCATATACGGTAAAAAAGATTAATATAAACAAGGCTGAAATAGTCATTAATACTTTTTTATCTTCCTTAAATCTATTGCTTAAAAAATCAGGAACAGTTATAGAATCCCCTGCTAAACTTGAATATCTACGTAATCTCTTAGCCACAAACAACCAATTTATATAGGTTCCTAAGGCTAAGCCAATTGCTGTCCAAATTGCATCGCTTAAACCACACCAATAAGCTACACCAGGAAGACCCATCAAAAGCCATCCACTCATATCTGAAGCCTCAGCACTCATAGCAGTAACCCAAGGCCCCAAGGATCTTCCTCCTATAAAATAATTTTCGCTGCTTTCATTGGCTCGTTTAGCATAATATAAACCAATCCCAATGACTGTAGCCATATAAAGACACATAGCTACAAAAACTTGCAATTTATCCCCCATTATTTAATTTCCCCTTTTTTAACAAAGACTATTGCATAATTATACAATAAATTTATGGTAATATCAATGCTCTTAAGGAATCAAATTCAATTTATATTAATATAAAATTATAAATATACGTTTTTAGGGACAGTTAACATAACTAAATATATTCATCTTAACCATCCCTAACTTTTCTAAGCTATTAAACATAAAACAATATAGAAAAATACATAAGTAATGTACCAATAAATACAAAAATATGCCACAGTACATGCATAAATCTGACATTTTTCATTTCGTAAAATATAGAACCAACAGTAAAAGATAAACCACCTATTAACAATAGTAGAGCTCCTTTAATACCTAACCCTTGAATCATTGGTTTAGCAGCTATTATACAAAGCCATCCTGATGCTATATATAATAAAGTAGAAAACTTATTATATTTATCAATCCAAAACACTTTGTATATTATACCTAAAATAGCTATGGTCCAAATAATGAAAAAAATAGTCCACCCTAGAGTTCCCCCTATAATAATTAAGCAATAAGGGGTGTATGTACCGGCTATTAAAAGAAATATGCTACTATGGTCAAATACTCTAAAGATCTTGCGTACTCTAGTAAAAATTAGACTATGATATAAAGTGGAACATAAGTAAAGGATTATTAAGGTAGAACCGTAAATAGAATAACATACCACTTCCAGTGCCGAATTATTCCTTAGCCCTTTAAAAAGTAAAATTACTAATCCAGCAATACTTAAGCTAAATCCAATGCCATGGGTAATCGCATTAAAAACTTCATTCAAAATAAGATAAGCCTGCGTAAATTTAGCTTCTTCGTTAATGGTTGTATTTTTCATTTTCACCTTCCTTTCTTCTATCGTTTACTAATCCACTTCAATATATAATTATTGCTATATTTCATTTTTATATTCACTTTATTTCTTTTCTTATAATGTTTCATAGAATACACTTTTTCTATGAAACATTATATGTTAATTTTATTTAACTATGTAATTAATATCTATTATAACTATTGAATGTTAATATGTGAACTATTATAATTAAATTATAATTTAAATAAAGAGGGAGGTTTTACACATGAAAGGTTTTGGAGTAATAGAAAAAGGAAAAGTTGGTTGGATGGATAAACCAGAATATGTTTGTGGTCCCGATGATGCTATAGCACGTCCTTTAGCACTTGCTCCTTGTTCATCAGACGTACACTCAGCTTATGAAATGGAAGGACCACATTTAAAAAACAGAATTCTTGGACATGAAGCTGTAGGACAACTAATTGAAGTGGGCTCAAATGTAAAGGATTTCAAGGTCGGTGACATAGTTGTAATACCTTGTACAACTCCTACTTGGAAGCATCCAGATATTCAAGATGGTACCCATCAAGATGCTGGTGGATTATTTAACGCAATTAACTTTTCCAACTATGAAGACGGAACTTTTGCAGAAAAAATTAAAATTAGATCTGCAGACATGAATTTGGCCCTATTACCTGAAGGTGTATCTTTAGAAGCTGCATGTATGACAGTTGATATGATGACCACAGGATTCTATGGTCCAGAACTGGCAGAAGTTAAATTTGGTGACACCGTTGTTGTTTTTGGAATAGGTCCAGTTGGATTAATGGCAGTAGCTGCTTCTAAGCTTCGAGGTGCTGGCCGAATTATCGCCGTTGGTACGAGACCTGATTGTGTAAAATTAGCAAGAGAATATGGAGCTACAGATATCATTAGTTATAAGGAAGGTAATGTTGGCGATCAAATAAAAGCTTTAACTGGTGGCAAAGGTGTTGATGCATCTATCGTGGCTGGTGGGGATTTAGAGACTCTTTATACTGCTATTGATGTAGCTAAGGCTGGTGGTGGACAAATTGCTATGTTAAATGTATTAACAGAAATTGAAAACATAAACATACCTAACGCAGCAATTGCTGGATTCTTAGCTCACAAAACTATTAAAGGTGGTTTATGCCCTGGTGGAAGAAAGAGAATGGAAAGATTACTTTCTCTAATTAAATATGAACGTGTAGATCCTTCTAAGCTTATTACCCATAGATTTAAAGGCTTAGAACATATAGAAGATGCATTCTACATCATGGCTAATAAACCAAAGGATTTAATCAAGCCTATCGTTCTTATGGACTAAGGTTAAAACTTTATTGATATATTAGATTAAAATACACATCAATAACTTTCATTGATGTGTATTTTATATTTGTTATTTATTAAGCAAATTCTCAATAATTCTTTCAAGCTTTTCCGGTTCATAGGTCGGTGCATATCTGCCAACCACTTTACCATTTCTATCTACTAAAAACTTAGTAAAGTTCCATTTAATATCATCACCTTCTGTAGTAAAGCCTAAACCTTCCAGCTTTTTATAAAACGCTTCTGATGCTTCATCCTCCTCAGCTTTTGGTGCCTGCGCCTTTAAAAACTTAAATAAATCTGAAGCATTTTCCCCATTCACATCAACCTTCGCAAAGGTCTTGAAGGTTGTTCCAAAGTTCACTTGGCAGAATTTTGCTAGCTCTTCATTACTGCCTGGTGCCTGTTCAAAGAATTGATTGCAAGGGAAATCTAGAATTTCAAAACCTTGATCTTTATATTTATCATAAAGTTTTTGCAGTCCTTCATATTGTGGAGTAAATCCACAACCGGTAGCAGTATTAACAATTAATAATACTTTTCCCTTATACTCACTCATGGATATTTCATTACCATTTATATCTTTTACCTTATAATCATATATCATATTTATTCTCTCCCTCTACTAAGTATTTTTAATTTTATTATTTCCTTACACCTAAAAAATAAAACACCTATAGAGTAGATTATAAACCAATTAACTCTCTAGGTGTTTTATGTTCAATCTGCCCTTGTAATTTCATTTCTTTTGCCAAATGCTAATCTGTATCCTCTTAGCTTCTTTATCTCATCTAACTCCTCATCTTTTTCCATATATTCAATTAAACCAGGACTTAGCTTTGTAGCTTGAAGCAAATCCACCAAAGCGTCATCTAACTCTTGTAAATGTACAAGTATACATGCTCGATTATAGTATAAAAAAGATGCATCTGGCACATTGTTAATTCCCTCACTAATTACTTCCCTAGCCTTAGCATAGTCTTTTTGCTCTTTATGTAAAACAGCCAAATTAAGATAGCTATATGGGTACTTAGGATTAATTACTAAAGAATTCTTATAATGAAGCTCTGCTTCTTCTAATCTACCTAATTTTCCATAAACAACCCCCATATTAAAATGAACTATATAATGTTCTGGGTCCAATTCCATTGCTTTTTCTATCATCTTTAAAGCCTTCTGATTTTCATTAATTTCTTCATATATTGCTCCCAAATTTATATAGGTCCAAAAATCATTTTCTTTAATCTCTAATGCCTTTTTATAATATTCTATAGCCTTATCCTTATTTCCCATTTGATCATATGTATTAGCCATAAAGAAAAAAGCTTTGTGATATTGAGGGTTCAATTTTATTGCCTCTTGAAAAAACTCAATGGCTTTATTGTATTCCTCTTTCTTGTCATATAAAATAGCTAGTCCATAATATGCCCTTTCCTCCGTTGGAATTATATTAAGAATCTCATAATATTTTTCTTCTGCCTTCTCATCTTCATCTAGCTCATCATATAATAAAGCCATTTCAAATAGTAATTCAATCTCCTTATTTTCTCCAGAGCAGCTATAAGCTCTTTCATAAAAAAGAATTGCTTTATAAGGATTTGATTTTCTAAACTGACTAGCTAGTACTTTATAATTATTTATTCTATAATTATGTTCTCTCATATTAAGCAAACCTCATATTTCAAATATTTTAGTAGCTTTTTAAGCAGTATTATTATAACATAAAATATAAATTATTAACTGAGGAAGTTATTTTAAAATAAAAATACATAATAAAAATAAAAGGGAGTAGTATATTCTACACCCTTAAATCTTATACAGTAAAATTTCTAACAATCTCTTGTAATGTGTTTGCCATATTTTGCAATTCAATTGCCTGTTCAGTAACCTCTTGAATTACAGCAGCTTGCTCTTCTGTAATAGCAGAAGTATTTTCACTACTCTCATTCAAAATAATTGAGTTATTATTTAATGTGGTCATATTAGCAGAAATTTGACTCATTTCATTGCTTACTTCATTAATATTTAAAGTTATTGCTTTAATAAGATCTAGCACACTACCGTAAGACTTCTGAATATGCACAAATACTGTACTAGTATTTTGAGCCATTTCCGTATTCTCATGAACTTGATTAAGTCCTATGCTTGCTTCCTTTTCAATTTCTATAGCATTTGACTTAATATTATCTGTTATTTCCTTAACTCGCTGTATAGCTTTTTTTGTTTTCTCAGCAAGTTTTTTAATCTCCAAAGCAACTACACTAAAGCCCTTACCTGAATCTCCTGCTCTGGCAGCCTCAATACTTGCATTTAAGGATAGAAGATTAGTCTGCTCAGATATGCCTTGTATAAGCTCTATAATTTCATCTATATTATTAGAATGTTCTTTTAAAAGATCTGCTCTTTCCTTAAACCTTGTAATTACACTATTTATGTTTTCAATTTGATTTAACATTGTATCTATAGTTTCTTTTCCCTCTATAACTGCTTTTGATGAAGTTTCCATACTTAAACCTAATTCATTTGAATTTGCTACTGTGTTTGAAAGTTTAGAATTTACTTGATCAAATCTATGCAATACATTTTCTATAAATTTAGATTGCTCTGTTGAAATATCTTGTACACCAATTACTGCATTAATCATAGTATCATTGGCAGCATTACTTTGTTCCATATTTGAAGCTAAGTTCACAGAAGAGTTTAAAAGATTTAAACTACTATTTACAACACTTTTTATAACTTTATTTAAAGCACCCTTCATATTATTGAAATTGTTCTCTAAAATCATAAATTCGTCTTTAGATACAACATTTTTTACATTATCCTCTAATCTTAAATCTCCTTCTGCTATCTTCTTAGACAAATCACTAATTCTTCTAACTTTCCTAGATATACTATTGGAAAATAGTATAGCAAATCCTAATGCACCAAATATCAATATTAAAAAGATTAATACAAGAATGGTTGCATTAAATATAAATGAACGATTAATTTCCTCTTTTAAAGTGTTTAAATATATTAACTCCTGATTTACTAACTCACCGGTAAGATTACTAATAAAGGTATTTTTTCTCAAGGCATAACCATAATACTCACTTGCTTTCACTGAATTTTGAGAATTTTTCATTTCAATTATAGCGATATTAGTATCTATCATTAAGTTCTTTACCATGTTTTTGACACTTTCATATATTTCTTTACTATCGCTATCAACTATAGTGTTGTCAAGTCCAGTCATAATAATACCTAATTCATACCAAGTATTATTATAGTCTTCTAATGATTTCTGATTATAGTTTCTTATAAGTTGATTTGTGTCATATACAAGCTTATTTGTAAGCTCTTTTATTTTACCTTCATTAGCCATATTCTCAGCCATGTTTTGATATTGAATATTAAAATTCCAAGCCTTCCACAGAAAAATAGAAGACACCAACCCCAAAGGAAGTAATATTAATAAAAAAGCACTTAACATTTTAGATTTTATCGTTCTATTTGAATTCATCCTCAGTATAAATCTCATTTATATATTCCTCCCTATTACTCATTAGATCTTTATTCTTTAGGTGTATTTTTATATACCTCTTCATAGGTGTACCACCCATCTTTTATCACTGTATCCATTACATTATCCTTGTTAACTTCTACAGGATCTAATAAATAAGAAGGAACTTTCTTATATCCATTATCTATGGTACTATTTGTTTCTGCAGTATTGCTACTAGCAACCTGAATAGCTATTTCCACCGCTCTTTCAGCAATAGCCTCTACTGGCTTGTACACTGTCATAAGCTGTTTTCCTTCAACTATTCTTTGGATGGCTATTAAATCTGCATCTTGTCCTGTAACAGGTACTTTGCCATCAAGTCCTAATTCTTTTAGTGCTAATAAAGCTCCAGAAGCAACACTGTCATTTGCACAAATAATTCCGTCAACTACATCCTTATGTGTAAGTAACATTTCTTTTACGTTCTTATATGCTTCCTCTTGACTCCAGTTTGTAGAATATTTGTCCATTAAAAGAGTAATGGATTTGCTATCAATTTTTTCTTTTAAGACCTTCATTGCACCTTCTCTGTAAAGTAATGCGTTATTGTCTTTAGAAGATCCTCCAACATAAGCAATTTTACCATTAGATACAACTTTAAGCATTGCTTCTGCTTGAAGTTGACCAACCTTAACGTTATCAAAAGAAATGTAATAGTCAAGGTCACTATTTTTAATAAGTCTATCATAGGATATAACCTTAATATCAGCCTCATGGGCTTTAGCTACTATATCAGAAGCAACTTCTCCATTAACTGGCACTACTACTAATACATTAACACCTTCTGCTATTAATTCTTCTACCTGAGATATTTGCGCATTTTCATCTCCATTTGCTTCTTTAACTCTTACAGAGGCTCCTTCTTTCTTAGCTTTTTTAATAAAGGCATCTTTATCCTTCTGCCATCGTTCACTATTTAAAGAATGCATTGATAGTCCTATTACTATCTTTTCTGAATGTTTATAGTAATTTACCTTTTCTTCATTATAATTATTTTCAAAGTTTTGTAATTGCAAGGCTTTATACTCTTCAGATATATCCTTTGCGATATTATTTGAAGCACATCCTGCAAAGGTAAGAGATATAAATATACTCATAAGTGCTACAAATCTTTTTCGTCTGAAAAAACACTCCTATATCCTCCTTCTTTACAATACGGAAATTAATTAATAACTTAATTAAAAAAGGAAATTATCCTATTAAACAAAAAAAACATCAAGATAAAACTTGATGTTTTTGTACAACCTGGC
>NZ_FMJL01000057.1 GCF_900095445.1 Clostridium sp. N3C | reverse complement strand
AAAAGGCTATTGGTTAAAGGTCCTAAACTTGTGGTTATTGGTGGGGGAACAGGATTATCTACTATGCTTAGAGGGTTGAAATATTATACCTCTAATATAACGGCTATTGTAACGGTAGCAGATGATGGTGGTGGTTCTGGAGATCTACGAGAAGATTTAGGAATTTTACCGCCAGGAGATATAAGAAATTGTATATTGGCTTTGGCGGACACAGAGCCTATTATGGAGGAATTGCTGCAATATAGATTCACGGATGGCAGATTGAAAAATCAAAGTTTTGGTAATTTGTTTTTAGCAGCTATGGATGGAATTTCTAATAATTTTGAAGAAGCAGTTCAAAAAATGAGTTCCGTATTAGCAGTAACAGGAAGAGTTATGCCTGTTACCTTAGATAATATGGTACTAAAGGCTAAATTCAAAAATGGTAATATTGTTGAAGGAGAATCTGCTATACCAGTAAAGGCTTTAGAGCAAAATACCTCTATTGAGCGTATTTTTATAGAACCTGAGGATGCCAAGCCTCTAGAGGATGCTCTTAAGGCAATAGAAGAGGCGGATGCTATTATTTTAGGACCAGGTAGTTTGTATACAAGCGTCATTCCAAACTTATTAGTTAAGGATATTGCTAAGGCGGTTAGAAAATCTAGTGCCTTAAAGCTTTATGTATCAAATATTATGACCCAGCCTGGAGAAACAGATGGATATGATGCTGGAGACCATGTTAATGCTATATATAAGCATGTTAATGAAAATTTTTTAGATTATATTATTGTTAATGCGGGGAAAATAGATATGCAACTAGAAGAAAAATATAAGTATGAAGGTTCTCAATTGGTAGAAATAAATTATAAAAAATTAAAAAAACTTGGTGTTGGTGTAATTGAAGGTGATTTTGTAAAGGTTAAAAAAGGATTTATTAGGCATGATGCTGAGAAACTAGCATCAATTCTTATAGAAACAATTATGGAAAAGAAGTTATTCTATGATAGAAAGAAAATTATTGAATACTTCTATTTATCAGAAAGATTAAAGCATAATAAGAAGATTAGGGAGTAGTTACTATGTCGTTTTCATCTAAGGTTAAAGAAGAGATTTGCAGAAATATTGATTTAGATAAAAAAGAGGCGTTAGCTATACTTTCAGGAATAATGAAAGTAAGCGGCACTCTTTCTTTTGCGTCTAACAAACAAATTAATTTTAGAATAACTACGGAAAATGCAGCTATTGCTAGGTTGGTCTTTAAATTGCTAAAAAAGTATTTTAATATTCACACAAGACTAATGGTGAAAAAGAGTAGCTCCTTAAAGAAAAATAATATTTATATGGTGGTTATTACCGAGGAAATGGGGGTTAGAGATATCTTAAAAAAAGCTGGTATCTTATCAGATAAAGAAGAAATGATAAGTTTCGACTTTGGGATAAGAGAGTCCTTAGTTGATACTGAGGAAACTAAAAAAGCATATATAAGAGGAGCGTTTTTAGGAGGTGGTAGTATAAGTAATCCAGAAAAGACTTACCACCTTGAATTTGTAACCCATGATTTAGATTATGCTCAGGAGCTTAGCGCTCTTATTAATAGCTTTGGATTAACTTCAAAGGTTATACAAAGAAAGAGCAGCTATATAATTTATCTTAAGGAAGGAGAGCAAATCGTTGATCTCCTAAATATAATAGGTGCTCATAATTCACTTTTAGAGCTTGAAAATATTCGAATAATGAAGGAAATGAGAAATAATGTTAATAGACTTGTGAATTGCGAAACCGCAAATTTAAGTAAAACGGTTAATGCTGCAGTAAGACAAGTTGAAAGCATAAAATTGATACAGAGAGAAATAGGTTTAAATAGATTACCTCCAAATTTAAGGGAGATAGCAGAATTAAGATTGAATCACCCCGATGAATCCTTAAAAGAATTAGGTGAAATGCTAAATCCACCAATAGGAAAGTCTGGGGTAAATCATAGGCTTAGAAGAATCGAAAAAATAGCAGATGAGCTAAGAAAAGAAGAAAGGTAAGGGATAAGGTATGTCAAAGCATGAAGATATAATCAATTATATTTTATCCCTAGAAGTTGGACATAAAATTTCTGTACGTGGAATTGCGGCGGATTTAGGTGTAAGTGATGGTACTGCTTATAGAGCAATAAAGGACTGTGAAACTTTAGGTATAGTTTCTACCATTCCTAGAGTTGGAACAGTAAGAATAGAAAAGGTAGAAAAGAAAAGTATTGATACTTTAACTTATGCCGCAGTAGTCAACATAGTGGAAGGGACAATTCTAGGGGGAAAAGAAGGCATTCACAAAACTTTAAATAAATTTGTTATAGGAGCAATGACTATAGACGCTATGGAAAGATATATATCTCCTGGTTGTCTGTTAATTGTAGGAAACCGTGAAGAAGCCCAAGAGCTAGCCCTTAACAATGAATCTGCTGTTTTAATAAGCGGAGGTTTCACCTGTAGCGACAGAATAAAAAAGCTGGCAAACGAAAAGTGCCTACCAATAATATCATCTAGCTACGATACTTTTACTATAGCAACTATGATAAATAAGGCCATATCTGAGAGCTTAATTAAGAAAGATATAATATTAGTAGAGGATATAATGATTCAAAATCCTGTAAGCCTTAGAGTGGATACGACCATTGGCCAGTGGAAAAAAATCATTATAGATAAAAAGCATGCCAGATATCCAGTGGTAGATGATGAAAACAAGGTGGTAGGCGTAGTTACTTTGAAGGATCTACCTATAGATGCTTCTCCAAATGATACCATAGGTAAAATTATGAGCAAAACTCCAATCACTGTAACACCAAAAACTACTGTAGCTTACACTGCACACATAATGTCCTGGGAAGGCATTGAATTAGCACCGGTAGTTTATGGCAAAAAGCTGGTTGGAATTGTAACAAGAAGAGACGTAATCAAAGCTCTTCAATATGCATCTAGACAGCCACAAGTTAGCGATACACTAGAAGATATGATCCTAAAGAGCTTTAGCTATGAGATAGAAGATGGAAAGGTCCACTATACAGGAAACATAACACCTCAGATGCTGGACAATATAGGAACTGCTTCTTGGAGCTCTTTAAATATGTTAATATCTACAATAGGACTTGCAGGACTAAGACTAAAAAACAATATAAATATATCCATGGACAGCATAATGACCTATTTTATGAAACCAGTACAAGTAGACAGTAATATTCATATATACGTCAATGTCATTGACGTAGGCAGAAACTTCTGCAAGGTAGAAGTAGATATGTACAATGACAACAAAGACCAAATCGCCAAATCCATGCTCTCCGCAAGGGTAATAAAAAAGTAGGGACGGTTAACAAGATTTAATTAAAATTAGTTTTATGAAAACTATTATGAGAACGGTTAACATAATATAATTACAGTTTGAGAATAATACTATTATAAGAGAGATTAACATATCATAGTTAGAGTTTATAGAATTGCTTTATTATATGTTGATATTTTATGATTATAATGCTTATTTAGTTGGAGGAATATTATAGTGACTAAAGTCATTGTTGAAGAAATTAAGTATAAAAATTTTGGAAATTGCGTCAGGATAAGTAATGGTAGTATAGAGATAATTGTAACTATAGAAAAGGGGCCAAGAATTATAAGATTTTCTTTTGAAAAAGGGGAAAATATTTTCTTTGATACTTGGCCGGTGGAAGAAGATCAGAGTGTTGAGAATGGTAGTGATGGATGGGCTTTGTTAGGAGGACATAGACTGTGGCATAGTCCTGAGAGCTCTCCAAGAACTTATATTCCAGATAATTATCCTGTAAAATGGAATGAAATAGAGAATGGTATAAAAGTGATACAAGATGAAGAAAAATGGACTCAAATTATTAAGGAAATGGAGATAATTATTTTAGAAGATAATAAAGTTAAAGTTACTCATATAATTACAAATAGAAATGCATGGCCAGTACAGTTGGCAGCTTGGCCAATTTCTGTTATGTCAGCCGGTGGTTTAGAGGTTATACCTCAGCCTAATAGAGAAACAGGTTTTTTAGCAAATAGAAGTATAGCTTTATGGCCTTATTCAAAGATGAATGACAAAAGGGTGTACTGGGGAGAAAAATACATAACTATAAAGCATATTCCAACAGAAAATAAGTTCGCGAATCCCTTCAAGTTTGGTATAAATAATGAAAAAGGTTGGGCGGCTTATTTTAATAATAATAATTTATACATAAAAAGGTATTATCATAATAACAGTAATAACTATACAGATTATGGATCTTCCTATGAAACCTTTATCAATAATGCTTATGTTGAGATGGAAACACTTTCTCCCACTACCACTATTAATTTTGATGAGAAGATAATACATGAAGAGGTATGGGAGTTGCATGATAATATAGCAATGCCTTCATTTAATGATGAAAATCTTTTGGATGAAGTACTTAACAATGTTTTGAATAGCTAATTTTATATAATAGTAGCATTCTCTCTCAAAAAATCTTCTATAATATTTTTATATTTAGGATCTGATAATATTAAATTAGATCCTTTTTGTGATAATCGCCAAACGCTTGAAAGAGTTATATTTTTTAGCTCTATACATATATTTTTAAGAGAGAAATTATTTAAACTGCGTGCAAGAACAATAAATAAGGCCTTTACTTCATTGTTTTTATGATTATATTTTAGATGCAAACTAAAATCATGGCCTAGATATGAAGTTATAAAGTTTTTAATAGTTTCTAATGAAAAATCTCGATAAATTAATGTTTTTTCGCTTCTATATTCATTTTTTTCTGGTATGAATTCTGTTGATTTTTCTAATTCTACGGAATCTGGCATTTGATATATATTTTTTAGTAATTCAAGATATTTTTTTCTTGCTTTTGTTATATCTTCTCCCAATATCTGAAGAATATAATTAGAATCTAAAATATTTAAATTATCATTTTTCTTTCCTAAGTAAATAGAAAGGCTTGAGTAAGGGTACTTAGAAACATTGTTTTTATAAGCTTTCATATCTTTTGGATTATTGTGGATGTAAGCAGATAAAGTTACAAGATATCTATCGCTATTAACTATTTTGCTTTTAAATCTATCTTGAAATAAATGTCCATGACGATTATGTCGCTTATTATAATACATAGCATAACTTTGATTAATTGATTTCATTATTTTACTAATGTCTGCGCCGGAACAGTCAATAATGAAATGGGCATGAGTTGTCATGAGGCAATAGGCATAAAGACGGAATCTATATAAATTCATATATTTTTTTAATAATTCTAGATATTTATTTCTGTCTTTATTGTCTTTAAACAAAGGAACTTCGCTAATACTTCTAATCATAACATGTAGAATGGCACCAGGATGCTTTATACGGGCAACTCTTGGCATATTACTCACCTCATAAAATTTATTATTTATTTTGATTGATATTTGAATATTATTTTGATTATTGACTTAGTTTCAGGTTTTAATTCAGGTTAATTAAAATAATTATAGGGACGGTTAACATCAATTATATAAAATTTTTAATATAACTGATGTTAACCGTCCCTAATTTTTGATGCGGATTTTTCTTTCTTCCTAATTTTAAATGGTATATAATTAAAATTATTAATAAAAATATTTAACCTAATTAATTCAAATAACTGAAGTAATTCAAATGTTAAGTTTAAAAACATAATATTATATGTATAAAATAAATCAAAAATATAAATCAAAAATATAAAGCAAAAATATAAAGCTATTAGATATTTATCAGTAGATTTGTCAATAATCAAAGGTAAAAGGTATAGACAAAAGAGGTGATAATTTGGAGAACTTTGATGAATTGATGAATATATCCGACTTTTCAGAGAATCTAGGTGAAGTTTGGTGTGGAGAAGAAGAGAAAAAGGCGGATATTTCAGATGAGGATAAAAAATTAGAAGAATCAAGTATGACAATGGCTGAAGATAGGCTTAATAGTAATTATGACAACGAGTTTAGCCTAGATAGTGATAGTGTAGAACATAGCAATAGTAATTATGAAGATAATAATATGCAAGATAATACTATAAATAAAAGTGATGAAGAAAAGGATTTTAAGGATTATATAGATAAAACCGAGGTTAAGGATTTTGTGCATCTGCATGTACATACAGAGTATAGTCTTTTGGATGGCTCTGGTAAGATTCCTGAAATGGTGAAAAGGGCTAAGGAGCTTGGAATGAAGAGCTTAGCTATTACTGACCATGGAGTTATGTATGGTTGTGTGGATTTTTATAAGGCTGCAGTAGAGCAAGGGATAAAGCCTATAATAGGTAGTGAGATATATATTGTTCCAAAATCTATGCATATAAAGTATGGGGATAAAGAAAATGAGACTTATCATCTAGTTTTGCTGGTTAAAAATGAAGTGGGATATAGCAATTTGATGAAGATAGTTTCTACAGCTTCTATAGAGGGATTTTATTATAAGCCAAGAATTGATCATAATTATTTGAAAGAACATAGTGAGGGGCTAATAGCTTTAAGTGCATGCTTAGGGGGCGAGGTTCAAGCCCATATGCTAAAGGGTAATTATGAAAAGGCTAAGGAAGCAGCTCTCTTTTATCAGTCGGTTTTTGGAGAGGACTTTTATTTGGAGCTTCAATACCATGGAATGTCTGAACAGTTGAAGGTTAATAATGATATCATTAAGCTTTCAAAGGAAATAAATGCGCCTTTAGTAGTTACCAATGATGTTCATTATATTAGGGCTGAGGATTATACAGCTCATGATGTTTTATTATGTATACAAACTGGAAAGACCGTTGATGAAGAAAATAGGATGAGGTATCCTTCAGATCAATTTTACTTAAAGTCTCCAGAGGAAATGTATAGCATGTTTTCTCATGTGCCTGAGGCCTTGGAGAACACTGTTCGCATTGCGGAAAAGTGCAATTTTGATTATGAATTTCATAACTCTAAATTACCTAAGTTTCCTTTGCCTGAAGGGTTAGAGCCTTATGATTATCTTAGAGATAATTGTTTTAAGGGATTAGTTGATCGGTATGATGTATTTCAAGTTTTGCGTGGGGTAGAATTAAATAAAATATATTCAGAGGTAATAAAGTTTTCAGAAATTAATGAAAAGGCTAAGAAGCTTACGGATAGGCTGGAATATGAGCTATCAATAATTAAGCAGATGGGGTATGTAGACTACTTCTTAATAGTTTGGGATTTTATTAGGTACGCAAATGAAAATGGTGTTCCTACTGGCCCCGGAAGAGGTAGTGCTGCTGGTTCTATAGTTGCTTATACTTTAGGAATTACAAAGATAGATCCTATAAGATATAGTTTGCTTTTTGAAAGATTTTTGAATCCAGAGAGAGTAAGTATGCCGGATATAGATTCTGACTTTTGTTATGAAGGTAGACAGAGGGTAATTGATTATGTTGTAGATAAGTATGGTAAGGATAATGTTTCCCAGATAATTACCTTTGGAACCATGGCTGCTAGAGCTTGCATTCGTGATGTGGGCAGGGCTATGAATTACACTTATGCAGAGGTTGATAAAATAGCTAAGATGATTCCTACAATGCCTGGTATAACCATTGATAAGGCCTTGTTTTTAAATCCTGAGTTAAAGGAAGTTTATGATAAAGATGAAAGGGTTAAGCAGTTAATTGATATTAGTAAGTCTTTAGAAGGACTGCCCAGACATTCATCTACCCATGCTGCTGGTGTGGTTATAGCATCTCAACCTTTAGTAAGCTATGTGCCACTACAAAGAAATGAAGATATGATAGTAACTCAATTCCCTATGGGTACCTTAGAGGAACTTGGACTATTAAAAATGGACTTTTTAGGTCTTAGAACTCTTACGGTTATGAGGGACGCCATAAGGATGATTAAAGAAAACTCTGGTATAGAAGTTGATTTGGACAAGATAGGTTTTGATGATAAAGAAGTTTACAAAATGATTGGAGAGGGCAAAACCGTTGGAGTGTTTCAGTTAGAATCCGCTGGAATGACTAACTTTATGAAGGAATTAAAACCCGATTCCTTGGAAGATATAATCGCGGGAATTAGTTTGTATAGACCAGGTCCTATGGCGGAAATTCCAAGGTATATAGAGAATAAAAAGAATCCTGAAAAAATTGAATATTTGACACCTGAATTGGAAAGTATTCTAAGTGTTACATATGGAGTAATGGTTTATCAGGAACAGGTTATGGAGATTGTACGTAAGCTAGCGGGCTATTCTATGGGACGAAGTGACCTTGTTAGACGTGCTATGTCTAAGAAAAAACACAAGGTAATGCAAGAAGAAAGAAAGAACTTTATTTATGGAATTATGGATGAAAATGAAAATATAGAGGTGCCTGGCTGTATAAGAAATGGTATTAGTGAAGAAATTGCCAATAAGATCTTTGACCAAATGATGGATTTTGCATCCTATGCCTTCAATAAATCTCATGCTGCAGCTTATGCGGTAGTTGCTTATCAAACTGCTTATTTAATGCGCTATTATCCTGCCGAGTATATTGCAGCAATGCTTAACAGTGTAATGGGGGTTAGTGAAAAGGTAGTCTTTTATATAAGATTTGCTGAAAGTCTAGGAATTCGAGTTATGCCTCCTAATATAAATCAAAGCTTTGCTAAGTTTACCGTTAAGGATGATAAAACCATATTGTTTGGGCTTGCTGCTATTAAAAATGCAGGTTATCACGTTGTTGAAAGTATTGTAGAAAGTAGAGAACGTAAAGGAAAATTTAAATCCTTGTATGACTTTTGTAATAAAATAGATTTAGCAGTGGTAAACAAAAGGGTAATTGAAAGTTTGATAAAGGCGGGAGCTTGTGATGAATTCAATGCTCATCGTTCTCAGATGCTGGCGGTTTATGAGAAGATATTGGATGGACTAAGTAGTGAGAAAAAGAGAAACATTGATGGACAGGTAAGTCTTTTTGGTGATTTAGATAGTTCCGTTGGATCAAGTTTAAATTTAGATACAGAAATAAAATACCCTACGATAAAAGAATTTGAAAAAAGGCATCTGTTAGCTATGGAAAAGGAGATGACAGGGTTATATATAACAGGGCACCCACTTGAAGAATTTACAGAAGCTTTAAATCTTTATACTACTGCAAAAACAATTGATATTTTAGAAGAGGCTGCTACTAAAACTACCTTAGAAGATAATATTGATCAATTTACCAAAGAGATAGAATATAGCTTTAAGAACAACGGAAGATTTACTGATGGTAAGAGGGTAGTACTTGGAGGAATAGTTACATCAGTAAGCAAAAAGTTTACAAGAAACAACAAAAGAATGGCTTTTCTCAACCTAGAAGACCTTTACGGTAATATAGAAGTTATAGTCTTTCCAAAGGTTATGGAGAAGGTATCTAACTTAATCCAAGAAGATGCTCTTATAATTGTAAAGGGTAGAATAAGCATAAGAGAGGATGAAGATCCTAAAATTTTATGTGAAGATATAGAGCCTTTGGTAAACCCTAGCACTACAAAACTATATATAGCTGTAGAAAATGATAAGATTGCTAAGGGAATATATAACAATTTGAAATTAGCTCTATTGAAATTCAAAGGAAATACGCCGGTTTACCTCTGTACTTTAAAAGAAAGAAACAAATATCGATTAGCCAGAGAATATTGGGTGGATACAGATTCTGGTGTTCTAGAATTCTTAAGGGGTGAATTTGGTGAAGACAACGTGAAAATAATGTAATAGTAAATTAATAAAAAATATTGATTGAAAATATTAGACAAAGAACAGCAAAAATCAGCAAAGATGAAGAAGTTTATCTTTGCTGATTTTTTAAATTAAGTAAAATTAAATAAAATAAAGGGACGGTTAACATGAGTTATTAATTTTAAAAAAATAATAAATCATGTTAACCGTCCCCTAGTTGCAGGAATGCATATTTTGTAGTAATATTTATGTTGGATCAATAGTGTTCTTAATATAAATTTAAATCAAAATTTATTTTTTTATAGCATTTTTCAACATAGTATACTAAAAAGGACCAAGGTGGGACAAAAAAAGACCCGTGGGGAACAGGAGGAGTAAATATGAAGACAATAGCTGTATTAACTAGTGGTGGAGACGCACCAGGAATGAATGCTGCCATAAGAGCAGTTGTTAGAATGGGGCTTGAAAAGGGCCTTAGAGTAATGGGAGTTGAAAGAGGATATAACGGATTAATTAATGGCGAAATTAAGGAAATGAATCGAAACTCTGTATCTGATATAATTCAGAAAGGTGGTACTATTCTTAGAACCGCAAGATGTGAAGAGTTTAAGACAGAGGCTGGAAGAGAAAAGGCAGTTAAGATATTAAAGGCATATGGTATTGATGGATTAGTTGTTATTGGAGGAGACGGTTCCTTTACAGGAGCTAAATTGCTTTCTAAGTTAGGAGTTCTAACAGTTGGAATACCAGGAACAATTGATAATGATTTATCTTATACAGATCAAACAATAGGTTTTGATACTGCACTTAATACAGTACTTGATGCAATCAATAAGTTAAGAGATACTTCTACTTCTCATGAAAGAGTAAGTATAGTAGAAGTTATGGGTAGAAATTGCGGTGATATTGCTCTTTACGCAGGTATTGCAGGAGGAGCTGAAAGCATAATAGTTCCTGAAATAGGTATGAATGTTGATGAAATATGTAAATCTATATTAGAGGGTAGAAGAAGTGGTAAGCTTCATAATCTTATCCTACTTGCTGAAGGTGTAGGCGGAGCAGAGGAAATGGCTAAATATGTGGAAGAAGTTACAGGAATTGAGACAAGAGCTACTATCTTAGGACATATTCAAAGAGGAGGAAGCCCAACTGCTTCAGATAGAGTGTTAGCTTCAAGATTAGGAGCAAGAGCAGTGGAGCTACTAATAGAAGGAAAGTCTTCAAGAGTAGTAGGAATTAGAAATGGTCAAATTATCGATGATGATATAGATGAAGCATTGGCTATGCCAAGAAAGTTCGATAAAAATCTTTATGATATAGCAATGGCACTATCTAAATAAAAGTAATAGCTAAAGTGAGTTTTGTTAAATAGATTTACTTGCAAAGAAAAACTTTCAATTTTATTTGCTAAGGAGAGTTAAGTATGAGAAAAACAAAGATAATTTGCACGATTGGACCAGCCAGCGAAAATAGAGAAACTTTAACCCAATTATTCCACGCAGGTATGAACGCTTCAAGACATAACTTTTCTCATGGAGATCATGAAGAACACGGTGGTAGAATAAGATTAGTTAAGCAGTTAAGTAAAGAGTTAAATAAGCCTGTATCTATTATATTAGATACAAAGGGTCCTGAGATAAGAACAGGTGATTTTGCTGAAGGTAAAGTTGAGTTAAAAGAAGGAGACAGCTTTGTAATTAAATGTGGTGAAGATGTTATAGGAGATAGAACTCAATGTTCTGTTTCTTATAAGGATCTTTATCAGGATGTAGTTCCTGGAAACATGATCTTAATTGATGATGGTTTGGTAGGCCTTGAGGTTCAGAAGGTAGAAGGAAAGGACATATATTGTATAGTAAGAAACTCTGGTATGGTAGGAAGTAAAAAAGGTGTTAATGTACCAGGAGTATCTATTAATTTACCAGCTATAACTGAAAAAGATATAGAAGATCTTAAGTTTGGTATAGAGATTGGTGTTAATATAGTTGCAGCTTCTTTTGTAAGAAAAGCTTCTGATGTTTTACAAATAAGAAAGGTATTAAATGAAAACGGAGGAGAACATGTACTTATATTCTCCAAAATTGAAAATCAAGAAGGTGTAAATAACTTAGATGAGATTCTTAAGTTCTCAGATGGTATAATGGTTGCTAGGGGAGACCTAGGAGTAGAAATTCCTATTGAACAAGTACCATTGGTACAAAAGATGATCATTGAAAAGTGTAATTATGTAGGTAAGCCAGTTATCACAGCAACTCAAATGTTAGATTCCATGATAAGAAATCCAAGACCAACTAGAGCAGAGGCTTCTGATGTAGCTAATGCTATATTTGATGGAACTGACTGTATTATGCTAAGTGGTGAAACGGCTAATGGAAAGTATCCTGTTGAAGCTGTTAAAATAATGTCAAGAATAGCTGAAGAGGCGGAAAATCAACTAAATTATGAAGCTAGCCTAAAGAAAAAGAGAAAAGAGCATATTCCAAATGTATCTAATGCAATAAGCTTGGCTGCTTGTAATACTGCAATGGAATTAAATGCTTCAGCTATAATAACAGCAACTCAAAGCGGATATACAGCTAAGAATGTTTCTAAATATAGACCAGAATGTCCTATTATAGCTATAACTCCTTTTGAAAGTGTAGCTAAAAACTTAGCAGTTGTTTGGGGAGTTTGCCCAATAGTTGCTGAACAATCAGAAGGAACAGATGAATTAATAGATAAGTCTATTAATATAGCTTTAGAAAAAGGATTGGTTAGCAAAGGTGATTTAGTAGTATTTGCAGCAGGAGTACCTATAAACCAAGTTGGCTCAACCAATATGTTACAGGTTCATATAGTAGGCGACATACTTTTAACAGGCAAAGGAGAAGGTTCTAATCCTGGATCCGGTACTGTAGTTTTAGCAAATAGTGCTGAAGAAGCTATTGAAGAAATAGGGGATGGAAGTGTACTAGTTGTTAAAAAGTTGACTAAGGATTACTTACCTGTATTTGATAAAGTTGCAGGTATTGTAGTTGAAGATAATGTAACTTCTGAAGCAGTTATAGAATGCATATCCCGTGAAATTCCACTAATAAGTGGTGCAGAAGGAGCTACAAAGGTTCTTAAAAATGGAAGCTTTATAACACTAGATGTAGCTAGAGGAATAGTGTTTAACGGCAAAGCAAATGTTATTTAATCTGTAACTATACTGATATATAAAAGTAGCTTTTTAAGCTACTTTTATTTTTTAGGGACGGTTAACAGGATTTTATAAAACTTTACTAAGCAAAAAAATAATAAAGAGTTTGGCTTATTAAAGAAATAGAAAAGGTAAATGCAAGTTAAAGATAAGTATTAAATAGATAATAGGAGATTAAGAGAAATTTCTATATATTTAAAAATATTTTTTTAGAAAATATAATTTTTATAAGCAAAAATAAAAAATTAGGTATAAGAAAAAGTATTTTTGGATAATTATATTATAATGAGAAAGTGTTGGCGACTGATTCAATTTTGCACCCTATTGGTGCCCTTTTTTTTAATATAATCAGTTTTAACCTGATCAATTTGACAATAAAAATTGACCAGGTATAAAAGTAAGAATTAATATGCTTTTAGTTCAGTAACTAGTTCCCTCATTAATTCTTTTACACTTATTATTTTATCTGTCCTATAAGCATTACTCCCACAGAATATAAGTCCGTTATCAATATCACCTTGTACAGCGTTTATTAAAGCACGGCTTATACAGTAGGGTGTTACTGCTGGATTACATTTACTTATACATTTGTAACACTTATTTACTTTAATGTTGCCCAAAAAGGTTCTTTCAACAAATTTATTCTTTATAGCTCTGCCAGGCATACCAACAGGGCTTTTTACTATAACTATATCATCCTTAGTACAATTTATATAAGCTTTTTTAAAATTTATATGAGCATCACATTCATCGGTAGTAACAAACCTTGTAGAGATCTGCACACCGTTAGCTCCTAATTTTAATAGTTCACCTATATCACTGCCTGTATATATACCACCAGCAGCTATTACAGGTATACTTTTATTATACTTTTCTTCATAGATTTTAACGGTATTTATAATATCTATAAGTTCTTTATCAAAGCCTGATTGTGAGTATTTTTCAAGATCATCGATTTTAAAGCCTAAATGACCTCCAGCTTTAGGACCTTCTACGATTACAGCATCGGCAGTAACACTATAGTTTCTATCCCATAGTTTTAGAATAAGTGAAGCAGCTTTATTGGAAGACACAATAGGTGCAATTTTAACATTAGTACCTTGGCATAACTTTGGCAGAGTGGTAGGAAGACCTGCACCGGAAATTATTAATTGGGCGCCTGCTTCTATGGATGTTTTTACTAAAGCTTCATAGTTATTCATTGCACACATTATATTAACGCCAATAATACCACCTTTTGCCTTAATTAAGGCTTCTTTTATATGTTTTTTTAAAGCCCGTAAATTTGCTACTAGGGGATTATTTTCAAAGTCCGGTTCATTAAAACCTGGTTGTGCTGCAGATATTACTCCAATACCACCATTAACAGCTACTGCAGATGCTAAACCTGACAAAGAAACACCAATTCCCATACCCCCTTGAATAATAGGAAGAGATGCTATTAAATTACCAATTTTTAAAGGTCTAAAATTCATAATATATACCTCATTTCATAATTATAAAATACTTTGATAATCAAACTATATTCATATAATAATAGAAAAAACTAGTAATGTCAACATTATTTTATGTAGTGGACAAGACCATATGTTAGAATATAAACACTATTTATGCTTGGCTAGTATAAAATCTATGAAAGTCCGCAAAATATATTAAAAAGATGTAAGTATAGCTTCGAAATTAGCTATATCAAAAGCAATTAATCATATATGTGAAGGGAGTGGACTTGTTTCTAAGGCCTAGTACATTTTCAGACCTTGGAAATGGGGAATATATGAATGGAACTTTATCATGCAACGCAGTAAATTGTGTTCATAATATGGGAGGTTTATGTTCCGCTAATAAAATACAGATAAATGGTATGAGTGCTTTAACTAGTACTAGCACTCAATGCATGACTTTTGCTGAAAAGGGATTTATAAATGCCTTAATGAATATATCAAATATAAATATACCCGGTGAGATTCGTCAATTGGTAAGTAAAGATGGAATACATATGTATCCAGAAGTAGCTTGTAATGCAGTGAAATGTGTCCATAATAAAGATCAAAGATGTGAAGCGGATAGAGTGATTATAGCAGGAGCACATGCTATGGATAATGAAGGAACCTACTGTGAAACCTTTGCTCCATAGAAATTATATAATTTAACTATAAAGATTCAGCGATACTATGCTGAATTTTTAATTTTGCATTGTAGTTACAGAAGAATTTGAATAAAATATAATTATTGTGTATAATACTCAGGAAATAGGATTATTTATAATGTAATGCTAGCGATGAGAAGAGGGAATTTATATGGAAGAATTCAAAAAGAATCAAGAATTATTAGTTGACATAGTAGCAGAAGGTTATCAGGGAGAAGGAATTGCCAAGCCTCAGGGTTTTCCCATATTTATACCTGGAGCCCTCAAAGGAGAAAAAGTTAAAATCAAAATAGTGAAGCTTACTAAAAACCATGGTTTTGGAAAGCTTTTGGACATAGTAGAACCATCTGAAAATAGGGTAGAACCGATTTGCCCATTATATAAAAGATGCGGAGGCTGTCAACTGCAGCATATGAGCTATCAAGAACAGCTAGTCTTTAAAAAGAATAGAGTAAAGGATTGCCTTGAGAGAATAGGGAAAATAACAGATGTTAAAATAAATGATACCTTAGGCATGGAAGAACCTTTAAGATATAGAAATAAGGTGCAACTACCGGTGGGAGTTGAAAAAGGAGAACCTATCATAGGCTTTTATGCACCTAGAAGTCATGATATAATTAATCTTCAACAGTGTTTTATTCAAGATGAAACTGGTGACGAGGTTGTTCAGTTAACTAGGGATTGGATGAAAAAGTTCGGTATAAGTGCCTATGATGAGAACACCAAGACCGGTGTTGTTAGACATGTGATGATAAGAAAGGGCTTTAAAACCGGTGAGGTAATGGTAGTTCTGGTGACTAACACAGAAAAGTTACCTCATAAAGATGAATTTGTTAAATTAGTTATTGAAAAGATTCCTGGTGTGAAAAGCATCATTCAAAATATAAACAATAAACCTACCAATGTGGTATTAGGACAACAAAACATAACCCTATGGGGTAGTAACACAATTACAGATTACATAGGACAGTTCAAGTTTGAAATATCACCTTTATCCTTCTTTCAAGTAAATCCATTCCAAACGGAAGTGTTATATAATAAGGCATTAGAATACGCCAACCTTAGCGGAGAGGAGACTGTATTTGATGCTTATTGCGGTACAGGTACAATTTCTCTGTTCTTAGCTCAAAAGGCAAAAAAGGTTTATGGGGTAGAAATAATACCAGAAGCAATTGAAAATGCCAAAAAGAATGCAAAGTTAAACAATATTCATAATGCTGAGTTCTTTGTAGGTGAGGCAGAAGTTATTATCCCAAAACTTATTGAAGATGGTAAGAAGGCAGAGGTTGTTGTAGTAGACCCACCAAGAAAGGGTTGCGAAAAGAGTTTAATTGAGGCTATAGCGGAGATGAGGCCTAATAGAGTGGTTTATGTTTCCTGCGATCCTGCTACTTTAGCTAGAGATTTGAGAATATTTGAGGATTTGGGTTATAAAACTGAGGCAGTGCAGCCGGTGGATATGTTCCCCCATACTGCACATGTTGAGACCATTTGCTTGATGTCTAAGAAATAAAGCTCTGGAAGCATTGAAAATACTGGGGTTCATAAAATGATATTAAATCTGTCTACTCGACCTAAGCCCTCGATATGTGTACGTGGAAACATATCGAGGGTATATTTTTGTGCAAAATTTGAGCTAGAATATGGGTAGGGTTGAGTTGACAGATTAGATATATATATAGGGTTGAGGAGACAGGATGGATGTAACATTCTATACACCTGAGATTATAGCATAGGATCGTAAATTGAAAATCGAAAAGCAACCCTTTCGAGTTCAAATTAAGTTATAAAATTTGATAAATTAGATATGACCAGGAGGTTGCATCCTGGCTTACAAAAGATTGGTGATGAACCAGTCTTTTTGTTTGCACACCTTTCCACCGTCATGTATTCTAAATGAGTTGGCGGCTATAAGGAGAGTAACCATGTCAAAATTTTTTACATATGAAGAAAGGCTGACCCTTCAGAAACACCTTAAAGAAAGTCTATCCTTTAAAGAAATCACCCGCAGATTGAATAAGAATCCAACTACGATTTCCAGAGAAGTCAGAAAGCATTTATCAGAGGTTGCCACCGGCTATCCAGGGTTCTGAAGTTACGTTAATAGGGTTATTTAGCTTGTCTCTTAATAATTGAAGTTTTTCTAATAACCTACTATCAAGCTTTACTACAGAATCTCCATGGCTGCAGTCAAATTCTTTAAGTTTAAAGTTTTTAGATATTTGGATGTTGTTCATAGAATTCTCCTTTCCTTTGGATTTAATATATTATATAAGACAATGCTGAAAAATTCAGTATTATATAAACCATGCTAATGATTACCTATTAAATTATCATAAATAGCAATTGTTTGATTCTATGAAATATTAGAAGGTATTTTATGGATATATATAGAATTGTTTATATTAAGATTGATATTTACGGAGTAAAAATAAAATCCAATAAAAATTATAAATTTAGAATTAAATTAGAGATTTGAAGTTTTGGGGATCAAAATAATTATTAAAAGAATGGAGCTCAAAATGTTCAGTAATATATTCTATTTATTAAAAAATGCTAGTAATGAACCAAGAGAGGACTATTTAACAGAAATCTTTGCAGAAACAATTAATGAAAACCAGCTAGTAAAAAGTTTTATGAAAGTTTTTATGAGCAAGAATATTGAGCCTAGTGGGCTTAAGATAAATACACAGCAAACCTTTAATAAACTAGATTGGCATATATGTGATAGTAGGCCTGATATTGTGATTAGATTTTTTGATAATCAAAGTAAACGTGAAAATATTCTATTTATAGAATGTAAACTTAATGCTGCAGAAGGCAATCAGCAATTAAAAAGATATGCGGACCATTTAAAGCTATTGGAAGATAGAGGATGTGCCACCTATTTAATTTATTTAACTGAATATCATGATGTTAAAAAGGAAGAAGATATACTAGATACTAATGTAGACACAAATTTTATACAGATAAGATGGTACCAGATTTATAACTGGCTAAAAGAATTTGATAGCGATAGATTAGT
>NZ_FMJL01000105.1 GCF_900095445.1 Clostridium sp. N3C | reverse complement strand
CCATTCCTTGATGACCTGTAGTCATACAAGATGATGGGAGCTTCCCCATCATTTCCAGTACGATAAAGCCACATGTAAGACTTCGTTTGAGGCTTTTTTCCATCCTCCTTCAGTACTTGAATTGGCGTTTCATCGCAATGGATGATATCCCTCTCTAGTAGCTTCATCCTCATGTACTGTATGATAGGCGGTGTTTGTCAAGTAAGTTGTCGCATTTTATATAAAATATTTCAATACTGATTTGTTATATATATGGAGTTTTAATTTAATTGATGGTATGTTTAATAAAGGTACTTCTTCTTTAACTACCTTGCATATTTTTACCATATTGTTATAATCCGGTGTGTTTACTCTGTATTAGATTATTTAATTACTTTCCTTTAAAATATCATTAACTTCGTTATCACTAATAGGATTAAGCGATACATATTTAGGTAACGTCCAGTTTCTAATGTTTTTAGACCATCTTTCTGGATGCTTTGCCTTAGCATTTTCATAGGTCTCTTTTCGTGTTTTCATAATCATTTTATCTAGACCATAATGCCTTTGATATGGTGTAATGAAGTTGATTCCACTATGCATATGGACATTGTTATACCAATTAACGAACTTTTTAACCCATTTCCTAGCTTCGTCTAGATTTGCAAAGCCTTTAAATGGATACTTGGGTCTGTATTTCATTGTTTTGAAAAGTGATTCTGAGTAAGGATTATCATTGCTTACTCTTGGTCTGGAGAAGGAGCTTTGCACTCCTAGTTTTTCTAGTGTTGCTTGGAATGTTGCAGCTTTCATGGGGCTGCCGTTGTCTGAATGTAATACTAATGGTTGTCCAGATATTCCTTGTGATAATGTAGCTTTTCTTATTAGGTGTTCGGCATGTTCGGATGTTTCTTCTTCCCATACTTCATAGGCTACTATTAATCTACTGAACATGTCTATTATCAAATAGAGTTTAAAGTATAGTCCTCTTACAGATGCATTTAACCAAGTGATATCCCAAGTCCATACTTGATTTGGAGATGTTGCTATATGCGTTGGTGGAGTTCTCTTTACTGGTGCACTTGATCTACTTCGGTGAGTATTCATTTTCTCTTCTTTAAGTACTTTATATATGGTTGATTCTGATGCTATATATTTACCTTCATCAGCTAATTTAGGAACTATTTGTGATGGCGCCAGGTCTGCATATTCAGGACTATTAACTACTTCAATTAACTCCTTGCGTTCTTCTTCGGTTAGTTTATTTTTAGGTGTAGGCCTATCAATTAAAGGTCTTTGGTCCCTTTTTATGTCGCCTTCCTCTGTCCACCTTTGATATGTTCTAGGGCTTATATTTAGCTCATCACAGGCTGGCTGTAATCTACAACCACTTGCCCTAGCTTCATTGATCAGCTCTACTGCTGTAACGCGATCTGAGTCACTGATCATTCGTCCTCGGGGTCCCCCCAAATCGCGTTTGCTTTTTTTCTTAATACGAGTAATGCAGCTGTCTCTGCAAGTGCTTTTTCTTTAATACGGAGTTCTCTTTCGAGTTTCTTATTTAGCTCTTTTTCAGCTTTTAGATTCTCTTTAAGCTCCTTAGAATCTTCTATAATAGTTTGATTTGCTTTTATACACTGTTCACGCCAAGCCTTTACTTCATCAACATAAATACCTTTTCTCCTGCAGTATTCACCTAACTCAATTTCTGTAAGAGTTGAAGTTTCAAGGACTACCTGAAATTTATCTTCTGAGGTCCAATTGTTCTTAGACTTTAAGTTGATTGAGTAATCCTTTTTGTTTTTATTGTGTGTTCTGACCCATTGATATATGGAGGACTTAGATATATTTAATTCTTCTGATAATGAACCAACTGTTTCACCTTGCTCTAATCTTTTTAATACAGAAACTTTAAACTCATTGGTATAACTTCTGTTTTTATTGGTATCGTTAGACATAATCATTCTCCTTAGGTTATTGTCGTAAATCTATTATACATCATTTTTATCTTACGACAACTATCCTACCACATAGGGTTACATGCTTTGTTGCTTCATCTTCACTACAAAGTCCTGAGGCTGTATTTATTTTTTTAATTGATGTTAATTTATTCATTTTATCTCGCCTCGCTTCTTCTTTAAATAACCTATTTAATATCTTTTATTTGAATATCCTTACTAAAAGTTAATATCTTCGTTATTACCAATGATTTCTTTTATAAATTTCATACTTGCTATAAAATAATCCTGTATAGCCCCAACATGATCCCCTTCACTTAAAAAGTCCAATAAAGATCTATCTATATTTAATCCGATCCAATCGCCGTATGTTTCCCTATCTATACTAAAATCATTCGATGCATCTTTAGAGTATTTATCAAATGCCTTTTCAATTTTGATATATTCTTCATGATCTCTATGTATCCATAAGGTGGTAGATGCCACTAGATAATCATCTTCAAGAATCCAAAATCCAACTTCTACAGAAGCATAGTCACTAATATATGTTTGCCTTGTATATTTAAAATCACGTACTAATTGATTATACCTATCTCTTATTTTAATCTTTCCTGTAGATATAAACTCCTTTAATACATCGTCCACCTCTCCAGCTAAACTTTCTTCTAATAGATCCAGTGGCTTTTGTATATTTTGGATAACATGAATATCCTGTGGTGTAAAATTTCTTGATTTATTCAATTTGATTTCCTCCATATAT
>NZ_FMJL01000054.1 GCF_900095445.1 Clostridium sp. N3C | reverse complement strand
GAATTCAAGATTATATTATACCTTGTAATAATCCCGTTTAACAACAATATTCGATAAAGTTTTCTAAACATTAGCATGCAAATTAGTAAAACCATTGAGAAACCTCTTTTAGCAATTTGAAATTTGTCAAATCATAGTGCAATGGCGTTACTGTGACATAGCCTTCTTTGATATAAAAGGTATCCATATCCTCTGCTTCTGGTTCAAAGGTATTTCCCTTAATATCGAATATAGTGGTTTCCTCTTGACTACTGTTTTCATTACCTTCTCTTTTTACAAAATAATTACCGTATACCATATTGCCCATTCTGCAAACCTTTACTCCTTTAACATCATCATGGCTTAAAGGAGGTACATTTAAATTTAAAACAACATCATTTTTTAAATTGTGTTCTATGGCCATATTCAGCAGAATAGCAGCATAATCTGCTGCGGTTTTGTACTGCTGAATATGATCAAATTGGTCTGTTGACACTGCCATAGAAGGTACCTTATAAATAGCCGCCTCCACTGCTGCAGAAACGGTTCCAGAGTACAAAACATCCATGCCTAAATTAAAACCTCTATTAATACCGGATACCACAAAATCTACTTTATCTTCAACTAAGTTGTCTAAGGCTAACCTTACACAATCCGCTGGTGTTCCATCAACAGAGTAAGCTTTCAAATCTAAGCCCGGAATGATATGTTTTTTCACGGTTAAAGCTTTTGAAATAGTGATTGAGTGGGAAGTGGCACTTCTTTGCATTGAAGGAGCCACCATAGTTACTTTATATTCTTTATGTAACCTTTGCGCTAGGGCATATATACCCGGTGCATCTATTCCATCATCGTTTACCACTAATATATGCAACTTCTTTTTAAATTGTTCCATCATTTTATCACCATACTCTCCTTATTTTTCTTTTGTATTATTAATCTTATGCTTAGTAAATATCCGAGAATTCTAATATAATCTGTTCTTTTAACTGCTTTTTATTGATGTATTTTATATCTTCTGTTTCTGCTGCAATTTCATTGTATGTATTTATTAACTGTGTATTCTTTGATTCAAAGATCTGACCAAGTTCTTCTGAATAAACAACCTTTTTATCTGGAATATATACTACAGTAGTACAGCCTCCCTTTTCGTTACTATCAATGGTTATTTTCCCCTTATGAATATCAACAATTGATTTTGCAATTGCCAATCCTAAACCGCTACCTTCTGTATTTCTTCTCAAAGATTTATCTACTTGCATGAACTTATCAAAGATGGTTGCTAAATTTTCTTTTGGTATTCCAACACCATCGTCTTGAATCTTTATTTCTATGCCTTCGCCCTTATCCGACAACATTATAGCTATATTTCCCTTTTCCTTAGAGAACTTTACAGAATTAGATAATATATTTAAAAGCATTCTCTCTAGCAAAACCTTATCCACATTCATCTTTTTTTCTTCTACATCAGTATCAAATACAATAGAAATATCTCTATCCTTAATATATTCAACCACTGATTGTGTTAAATCTTCTATGGTACTTACAATCTCTATTTGAGAATAGTTTGGAGAATAACAACCGGAATCCATTCTAGTTATATCAATAATATTATTAATTAATCGAATTAGTCTTAAACAGTTCTTTTTCATAGTTTCATAATACTTATCAACTATAGGATTGCTATTATCTGATTTATTATACATCTGTATAAGCTGTAAAGAACTATAAATTAAATTCACCGGTGTCCTTAATTCATGGGATATATTAGAGAAGAAGTTAGAACGAATTTTCTCGTATTCTATAGCTTCTTTTAAACGCTTTTCTTCCTGTTCCAACTTTTTCTTAATAGTTATATCCACACCTCTACTAAGTGTTAAGTTCTTTCCGTCCAAGTTAATATATATATCCGTTACCTGCAAAATTTTTTTAAAACCATCAAAACAGTGACAAGTTATTTCTATAGGTTCACAGTCAATCTTATCAACTTGCGTCTTTTTTAATCTTTGCTGCATTATTGGCTTAGTTTCATCATCTATTATATCCATTATGGAAGTACCTTCGATGGATTCATTACCCTTATAGCTAAAAAACTTTTTTGCTACATCATTCATATAAATTATTTCGTTACCGTATTGTATATAAATTACTTCTGGTGATGTATTAACGATCTTTTGATACTTTTCTTCTGCATATTTCAGCTTTCTCTCATATTTCTTTCTATTAGCAATCTCTTTTTCTAATTGATCTATAGCATCCTGTAATGTTCTATTCTTTTGGCCCAACATATAATTGGTTAAATCTATTTGATTATATATTTCTGTTACAGACTTTCTAATTTTATTATTTGCAATAATTCTATACAATAATGTATAACTTATTAAAGTTATTACTTGACTTACCAAATATAGTTCCCTTGAGACATCTAAAAACTCTATAGAACAAATGTTAGCCAATAGATTAGTAAAAATAAAAAGCAAACAAAGTCTATCATTATCTTTAATTAAATACCTTCTTTTTAAGAAGATTATAGCTAATATAATAAAATAGAAAAAAAATAATCCTAGTTCTAAGACTTTCTTTATCATTGTAAATTGATTATTTACATATAGATATAAAGTGTTAGAAAATAAATGGTAAATACTTTCTTGTACTAAACATACTAACACTATAAATAAATAGAAAAATCCTTTTGTATCCACTTTTCTATTTGCAAAAATTACTGAAAGTAGAATTCCTAAGGCTTGAAAATATCCAATAGATAAGAGCAGTTTTGCAGCTAAATCTAAGCTGAAACAGCTATCAAAATTAAGGGAAACCACAGATATATAAAAGACTGAGCTTACTCCAAAGGCTACCCCTGTTATAGTAACCCCCTCACTCTGAGAATAGTTTTCTTTGATTAATGAAGTAAAAAGAATTAAAAAACCTAGCATTACTATAAGTATACCTATCATATTTGCCAAGTTCTCATAGCTATGAATACCTATTAATGCAGATAAGATTAAAAGAAAAAAATGTATATATGTATTTTCTATATTAATTATATTATTCATACTATTATTTAAATGTTTCTTCCTTAAGTTCTTCGAATAGTTCATCTCTATCCTAGACGCAAAACTTCTTTGTTTTAAGCTTCTAGGGACTTCACCTTCCTTTCCAAAAATTAGTAGAAAAATTCTAATTTCTTTCTCTTTTTCTACAGAAGGTTACATTTGTCTATCTTTTTTGCTCATTAATATTATAATAGAAGCATTTTTCAATTTCAACCATATTATGTTATATATTAGTAAAAAATTTCCTACATTTTTCCCCCTATTTCTCATTTTTTTTACATTGTTAGATTTATTATTTATGAAAATAAAAAAGTGTTGAAAGATTGATAGTCAAATATCCTCTTTCAACACAGATTTTTTATTTAAAATATTATTAAGATTTATTAACAAAATCCACCACCTTATCATAGATATCATAGTCCCCAATTACAATTATTGTATCTCCTTTTTCAAATATATAATCCGGTCCTGGCGATACTACTAACTCCCCATTTCTCCTGTAGCCTATTAAGGTGGCTCCAGTATTTTGCCAGAACTTAACTTCAAGCAATTTTTTACCAATTACCGGACTATTATCTCCTATTTTAACCTCAACCATAGCAAAAGGAGTACTCTTTTTAAATCGGTCAAGGAAGTCCATTACCTTATCTATATCTTCTTCTAATTGCTTATCCAGTAACTTACGTTTTTCTATTAGTTCTAGCATATTGCTTCTTACTGTACTTATATACTCATTATTTCTGTGCTGTCCAATAAATTTCTCTGCCGCCGCCACAGACAACACTTCTATACCACTACCTATATTTGATGCTACAACGCCACTATCTTCAAGTAAGGCTACTGCCCTTCTTATGGTCTCAGGAGACACATTGTATACTCCTGCTAGGGTAGATCTGCCACTAATTCTTTCATTTACCTTCATTTCACCTCTTACGATTTTGTTAGCTATATCTAAAGCAATATTCCTATAAACTGGTGTCGTTGTGCCTTTCATTTTCTTCCTCCATGTATTATGTTTATGTGTTAATAATAAATAGTATTTCTCAGAAGATTTACTTGAAATGCAACTAAGAAATACCACTTATTATTATACTACTATCATATTATTTTCTCAAATATTTTCCAATAACTAATATATACGAAAATCAGACTTTAAAAGTGTCCTTCTACATGTTTAGTTCATAATATAAGTTAGCAAGTAAAAAAATGTATAAAGGAGCTGAAGTCATGTCCTTTGATTTTAGCAAAATCACACAATCTATTAGTATTGGGGCTGTCAATGCAGTAAAGAAAACTACGGAACTTTATGAAATAGGAAAAATCAACTTATCTATTCAATCTGAAAAAAAGGAAATTAGAGAATTAGAAGAAAAAATAGGCCACATTATATATAAAAGTTATAAAAATAAAATAAAGAAGGACAAACTAGATGAATTCAGCGTAGATCCCGGCGAAAAAGTTCTAAAATTATGCAAAAAAATCGATGAGCATTGGGAAACTATAGAATCTCTTAATAAGGATATAGAAAAAATAAAAAATTCTAAACACTGCAATGAATGTGGCATGGAAATTCCACAGGATAGTGATGAATGTCCCTATTGTAATGATTATAAGGAAAATTAAGGTATATGATACTTTTAATAATCAGCAATTGTGTCTATAATATAAATAATAGGGATGGTTTAAGCTCTTGCCATTGTTAGCAGCCTCCCTGTAAAAGGACCGGTGAAAGGAGGCTGGTTAGCTAGCTGCCTAAAGATCTATTACAGATTTAAAGGTGCAGCAGCAAGAACCGCACTATAGTTATGAGATTAATAAATTCTATAAAAGAAGATTATAAACTTTATAAGACAAAGTTGGAGCAAAATGACTGGGAATTCATAAAACATTCTGAAAAAAATCTTATTAGGCATCTCCAATGGATAAGATCAACCTATGCTGAACATTCACATAATAAAAAACTACTTCAAGAGCTACAGGGGAAAAAGAAGTTAAAAGCTAAGGACTTGCGTTATAAAAATGAACTAGTAGCAAGTATTACAGTCTTTGAGCGGGAGAAGGATTTTTTAGAGGAATCTGAAGCCTTTATAATGGATTTAATGCTTAAGTCCTCCCGTCTTATTTGGGAAGAATACAGTGAAAATTTTCAAATTCCTCATAGCTTTGATGAAATTTTAAATAATGAAAAAAATCTTAAGTTTTATTATAGCCAAGGTATTATTAATACCTATAAGATGCGCTTTGTGCCTAAGTTTTTAAGCGATGATATCAAAAAGGCTTTCCCAGAGCATCCTAAGGATGAGTTTGAGGAAGCTAGAGCTATGAAAAGACATTTTATTATTCACGAAGGAGGCACTAATTCAGGCAAAACCTATAATTCAATTCAACGACTTATGTCTGCTAAAAGCGGGCTTTATTTAGCACCTTTAAGACTACTAGCCTTAGAGATTTTTGACAAATTAAATGCCAATGGTGTTCCTTGTAATCTAAAAACTGGAGAGGAAGAAATAATTAAATACAATGCCTATCACACCTCCTCCACAGTTGAAAAAGTAGACTTAAAATCTAATTATGAGGTAGTGGTTATAGATGAAGCTCAAATGTTAGCAGATGAGCAAAGAGGTGCTGCATGGACCCGAGCAATTCTCGGAGTAAGAGCAGCAGAGATTCATATATGCTGCGCTCTTCATGCAACAGAAATAGTTAAAACACTAATAAAGGATTGTGATGATACTTATGAAGTAATTACCCATGTTAGAGATACAGAGCTTACGGTAGAGGACAGCGAGTTCCGCTTCCCTTCTTCCGTAAAGGAAGGGGATGCCTTGATTCTTTTCTCTCGAAGATCAGTGCTTACCGCCGCTGCAGCCCTAGAGGAAAGAAATATTTCCTGTAGTATAATATACGGTGGCCTACCTCCAGAAACACGAAAATTGCAATTTGAGAAATTTTTATCTCGAAAAAGCAGTGTAGTTGTATCTACTGACGCCATCGGTATGGGAGTCAATCTTCCTATAAAGAGAGTTGTATTTCTAGAAAAAAGTAAATTTGACGGCATAAAAGAAAGGCCCCTCTACTCTGCGGAAATTAAGCAAATAGCTGGCCGTGCTGGTAGAAAAGGAATTTATGAAGAAGGCTTTGTTAACACTATCTTTCCAGAAATTAAAAAGCGATTGAAACATTCTCTAACTTGCTATGAAGAGCCAATCAGTAAGGCTTACCTCGCTCCTACAGAAGATATCCTTAAAGTAGCCGGTGAGCTAGAGGCAAAGCTAAAGGTTTGGGCTTCATTGGACCCTATAGAGGAATTCTATGAAAAGATTAATATAGATAGATTGATTAATCTTATAAATATTATCAAGCAAATGGGGATATTTAAAAGGTTAACTGAAGAACAACTTTTTAAATGTATCACCATCCCCTTTGACGAAGGTGAAAGCCCTATACTTAACCTATGGAAGGATTATGTGCGCATTGTGGCTACTGGTGATGAGAACTCCACTTTATTTAAACCATCCTTCCCAGAAGAAGAGCTCTTAAACCTTGAAATATACTACAGAAAAATCGACCTTTACTATTCTTTTTCCAAAGCCTTTAATATGGATATGGATGAGAAATGGGTAAAGGAAGAAAGAAGCCGGGTGGCTAAACTAATAGATGAACATCTTCGTGTAAGGATTATCCGATTTAAAAAACGTTGCCGAATTTGCGGAAAGCCTTTACCTTGGAACTTTATGCATCCTGTATGCGATCAGTGTTATGTGATGGACTTTGATAGTAGCGATTATGATATGTATGATGAAGATGACTTTGATTTTGGTTTTGAAGACTTAACGGTGGATGAGTAGATAGTCATATTAATCCTTCAGTAGTTAAGTAGGAGATTCAATATAAGTTTGAATCTCCTTTTTTTGCTGATGTGTCTATGTTTTGATGTATTATGGTTTTATGTTTTTTGAGATGTTCATTATATTTTTTCTGTCTATGTTCCATTGTTTCAAAAAAGAGTTGACGAATATTCGTTCGAATCATCTTTGTTCATAAGCACTCTTCTGAACACAATATCACAACTGAATTGTCCACTCTATCATAAGGTAAATTAGCTTTTACTATCTAGTAAGGCTTATCCATCAACACCTTTTTATAACAAAGCGCCATAGCCATAATAAAATCTCAAGATGTCCTGTCACTGCATGTCCATCAACACTTTTTTAAAACAAAGCATCATAGTAGCAAAACATATAAAGGCACCTTAACTACCGCCCATTTTTACCATAACAGTAGTCAAAGTGCCAAAGCAACTAATTACAGACTTTAAATTCATCTAAATTAATTACTACCAGGATTTAGAGACTTGATTTTTAATTTTTCGGTCATATTATCTAACTTAGCTATGCTTTGTTCTCTAAGTCTCTTGTTTTCCTCTTCTATTCTCTTAGTTTCCTCAATACCTTCCATAATGGTATTCCAAGTCTTTTCTAAGGTTTCTATTCGAACGCTAGGACTGCCAGATAATTTAGCTATGTCTATGCTTTGATGTTTTATGTTTTCAGCATTTTTAATTAATAGCTCGTTAGTAGTTCTGTCTAGCTCATTTAAGGAATCTGATACAATCTTTTGTCTCTTAAGGGCTACAGCTTGAACTATACCGTTTTTGAATACCGGTATGGTTATTATAAAGGCGGAATGAATTTTTGAAACAAGCTTGTAGTTACCTCTCTGTATCATTCTTATTTGTGGAGCCGTCTGTAAGGCAACCATTTTTGCTGTTTCTAAGTCATATACTCTCTGCTTCATCATTTCCAAAGCAGTCTTCATATTTTCTAGATTCATATAGTCCATTTGATCTCCGCTGCTGGCAGCTTTAGCTTCTAAGGCTGGTATTTCTTCATTCTCTAGCTTCTCTATCACAAGATTTCCTGCCACAACATACTTTTCTAGTTCCTTATAGTATTCAAAGTTTTTTTCATACATATTGTCCAACATTAAATTTGCGTCATTTATATCAGACTTATATTTTCCTAGCTCTGTATATATTTTATCTATTTCTGCTCCTATAGTTTTATATTTACCCATTATTTTTTCTACAGCTTTAGCAGGTTTATTGAATAGTCTTCCAAAAAAACCTTCTGGCTTATCTTCAAAGTCTTGCTTATCAAACTTTTTCATTATAGACGTAAGTTCTTTTATCATAACGCCAGAATTTTCTACAGTTTCAGTTTTCATAGTTCTAAGTATTTGATCTGCAAATTTTGAAATCTCCTCAGCAGGCTTGTTTCCGTATTCCAATATAGCATTTGCATCAGTTACATTAATGGAAGATGCAATTTGTAGAACTTCTGGTGACCTTTTCAATTGCTCTTTAACAGATAACGCCCTTTCTTCTATATTATCTTCTGGTATTTGAAGTATTTCTGTATTGGCCATATTTCTCCACTCCTATAACTCAAAATATATTATCAATATAATATTTATTATACAAAGCTGTCAACATATGTCACATGAATTACCGCTTAAAGAGATTTTTAAAGAAACCTTTTTTCTTACCTTCATATTTCTTAAAGTTTAAATTGAAGGATACATCCTCTAGATGATGTAAATCATACATATCTGAGTATATATATCTTTCTATATCTGTATAACCAGAGGGATTGTATATTAGAATATCGACTCCCATAGCGTTTAAAAAAGAAAGCATTATACAATCCTCATAGGATACGTTTCCGTTTTTCTCATTATTGTAGATTACTATCTTTGGTACTTCTTCTGGGTAATCAAATTTTTGAAGCAACTGTAAAATAGAAGTATCTAGATTGATTAAGACAGAAAAAATATCCACTTGAAAATCTCTAGTTGGTTGATTATCTAAATTGTATATAATAGGATTTAAGGTTAGTTGCTTGATTTTTTCAGCCATAGTTTTTTGAAGCCCCACTCTTAGTTCCTTGTATTTCCACCAGGAAGCTTCAATCAATTTACTTGTATTAAAGCCTTCTTTACTTTGAGCAGGATATACCTGTTGAAGCTTTCCATATTCTAATGGCACAACCTCTATAATTGGAAGTTTATTTATAAATAAAGTATTCTGCTGTCCAATTATTTCATTTACTTCTTGCCAATACTTATCTATATCTTCATGGGTTCCGCTGATTTTAGCAAAAATATTTGGTATATAAACAGTATTATTTTCTACCTTCCAACCATCTCTTACCAATGCCTTTTCCTTAGCCCAAAGATTTATTTCCTCATAGGTAGTTTTTAAGGTAACAGCCTGTATATTATGATCTGATAACTGCCAAGGTCTATAAAAGGCACCACCTTCCTCAAAAAGAGTTTTATTCAACTCTTCTCTAGCACTATAAGCGGTAGTTCTTTTTCTATCCTTAGGCTCCCAAGGCTGGCTCTTTATATCTCCTCTATTTAAATATATTACCTCCCTAGAAAAAGCATGAAACTTATCTACTTCACTTAAGGTTCCTGCAGCTCTAGGATTAAAATATAATATATCGCAACCTACCATGGACAAGAATATTAAGAAAAAGGATTCCTCTGTGGTTATATCACCATAATACAAAACCTTAGGATTTACATTTAAATAATCGAAGTTATCCAAAAGAGTTTTGCCGTATAGGTTTAACCAGTGAACACCATAATTTAAAATCAGTTTAAATTCTTCAATATTTAAATTAGTCCTAGTATTAATATAATAATCCAGCATAACTTTAAAATAATTCTTAATTTGCAAAGTAAGTGCTGGATTGGATATAGAAGGAATTAGTCCGTTACTATCCAACTCACTAATTATTAGAAAAGTATTTATTCCTGCTTGTGAGTTGATATTTTTCCATATTTCATTAAGCTTATTTTGATTATTCAAGGATATATTTCTATCTAAACCTTGGCTAAATTTCAAATAAGCACTTGTCAGATTTTTAAATTCTCTATCTAATCTATATAAAAAGTCATAATAATTCTCCTCATTAGTCTTTACTCCTATAAATCTATAAAAGTACCTTGGTATAGAAACAACATAAGAGTTATATTTAAAATCCCTTCTATCCTTTACCGGTGTCTTTAAATCCAATATTAGGTCATCGGTAAGTTCTGAATTTAAAGCTTGAATATCCAACTTACTAATATCTATGTTATCCTTCATAGTATTACAGACACCTTCCTTCTTCTTTATATCATTCCACGGATTCTTACTTATTAATATATAAATTTAAAATAACACTTATAGTATATCAATATTTCTACAAAAATGAAAGCTATTATAAAACGAAGCCCCTTCCTTTAGTTGCTTAATATGAACAAAAAGTAGCTACGGTTTATAATAAACCATAACTACTTTTTTAATATGCCCCTTTCAATAGAATCCTCAATTATTTCTTTAGCATATTCCCAAAGAGCTGGTGCAGTTTCCTTCAAAGGTTCATTTCTCTTTAACACCTTATCACTTGTGACACCAGGCTTTTTCCAAGTGTGTCCATTAGTATTGTAATTTAGTATCAAAGGTTGTAATCTATCCATACAAGCTGCAAATCGTGCCTCTGCCGTTTCTTTTTCTTCAAACTCCTTCCAAAGAGCCATAATTTCCTCTGCCTGATCTGCAGGCAATATATTAAAGAGCCTTTCCGCCGCCTTCTCCTCTCTTTGAGCTTTATCTTCCTTAGCCTTTTCGTCATAACAGAAGGTATCCCCAGCATCTATCTCCACCAAATCGTGAACTATTAACATCTTAATCACATGCAAAAGATTTAGATTCTTATCATCAGCATATTCAGAAAGCAACATAGCCATAATGGCCAAATGCCATGAGTGCTCTGCATCATTTTCATTTCTCTTAGTACCTATGACAACATTTTGCCTATAAATCTGCTTTAACTTATCTATTTCTGTGATAAATTCTATTTGCTTTAATAATCTTTCTCTATCCATGATACAACCTCCCCCTTACTGTTATACTTACTGCTTTTTATCACCAGTATTACTTTAAGCTATTTTTATAGTTTTTATTATAAACTTTTTAAATAGCTTTTCCAAGGAATTCGCCTTTGCACTATATAATTTTACAGTATATTGCTTTGTTCTAAATAAGTATTAGCGAACTCTTGTTTGATCCTATTGATAGATAGCTTGTCTCTACCGTAAACATATAATCAACACTTTTTTGCAACAAAGCAACATAGCAAAAAATCCCACTTTCCAATCAATCTACAAAATTAAAAATAGGCCTCTCATAATTCTACTTTTCTCGCTTTATTTACTTTTTTTATATATAATATAATCAAAAGATTTGCCTTATCTTATAATGGAGGTATTTTATGTACAAAATCATGATTATCGAAGATGATCTTACCATTTCAAAGGTGGTGGCTGAGCATCTAAAAAAATGGAATTACCAAGTATATTGCGTAACGGATTTTAAAAATATTATTGAGCAATTTATAAACTTTAACCCACAGCTTGTGCTTCTTGATATAATGCTACCCTTTTTTAACGGTTTTCATTGGTGCAATGAGATTAGAAAATTTTCTAAGGTGCCAGTAATGTTTATTTCCTCTGCCCAGGATAATATGAATATTGTTATGGCTATGAATATGGGCGGTGATGATTTTATAGCAAAACCCTTTGATTTAAATGTACTTACTGCAAAGGTTGGAGCTCTGCTAAGACGTACTTATTCCTTTCAAGGCCAAGTCAACGTTATAGAACATAATGGTGTAGTGTTGAATCTCAGTGATACCACTTTAACCTATAAGGACAAAAAGATTGAACTTACAAAGAATGATTATAAAATATTACAAATACTTATGGAGAATGTAGGAAAAGTAGTTTCACGAGATGATATTATGCAAAGACTATGGGAAAGTGATAGCTTTATTGATGATAATACTTTAACAGTGAATATTACTCGCCTCAGAAAGAAACTTGCAGATTCAGGACTTAATGACTTTATTGTCACTAAAAAGGGCCTAGGCTATATGGTAAAATAATATGATTAAGCATTTTAAGATTTTCCTCTCTTTTTTAAAAAGTATTAGAATTTCTATAATTACTGTAATAGTTTCTTTCGGTATTTTTCTATCAATATATAAATTATATTCACTGCCATCAGAGCCTTTTATATACGCTGCCTTTCTCTGTTCTACATTCTTTCTGATATTAGGTATTGTAAGTTTTTTAAATTTCTATAGAAAGCATAGGCTTCTAAATAAGTTAAAAAACACCTTGATTTTTTCTGATACAGACTTTCCAGAATCAAATGACCTATTGGAATTGGATTATCAAGAATTAATTAAGGCCCTTGATAAGACCAGATCTAATATTATTAATGAAAAAGATTTAGCTTATAATAACATGCTGGAATATTATACTGTTTGGGTCCATCAAATAAAAACTCCTATAGCTGCTATGAGACTCCTTTTACAATATGAAAAATCTGAAATGAACAGTGAGCTTTTAGATCAGCTTTTCAAGATAGAGCAGTATGTAGAGATGGTACTGCAATATTTGCGTTTAGAGGATATGAATTCGGACTTAGTTATAAAGAAAGTATCTTTAGATGACCTTGTGAAACAGGCTGTTAGAAAATATTCAAAATCCTTTATAAGGAAAAAGATTAAGCTTAATTATAATAGCTTAAATCGTTGTGTATTAACGGATGAAAAGTGGTTGGTTTTTGTTTTGGAGCAAATACTATCTAATGCACTAAAGTATACAAATGCTGGAGAAATATCAATTTATATGGACCCTGATAAGCCCTATACATTAGTTATTGAAGATACAGGCATCGGTATTGAAGAAGAGGATTTACCTCGTGTTTTTGAAAAGGGATTTACGGGATATAATGGGCGACTAAACAAGAAATCTACTGGAATAGGCTTGTATTTATGCCGACGTATTTTAACCAAATTGTCCCATACTATTAAAATAGATTCTGTGGTAGGTAAAGGCACTAAGGTAAAAATTGGTCTAGATGTGCTGGATATTACAATAGAATAATAGGAACCTTACAAAAATGCAAGGTTGGGCAAAAAAATGTAAGCCTAAGTTAAGGCAGGATATTTCCTCCCCTTGCTATAATAAAAGCAACTTAAGAGATTGGAGGAAATGAATATGTCACTTTTAGAGGTTAAGAATTTAAAAAAAGTTTACACCACAAGATTCGGTGGTAATACAGTTCAGGCTCTTAGCAAGGTTACCTTTTCCGTAGAAAAAGGTGAATATGTAGCAATAATGGGTGAATCCGGATCTGGTAAAACCACTTTACTTAATATTTTAGCAGCCTTAGATAAGCCTACCGATGGGCAAGTTCTCTTAAACGGTAATAACATTATATCTATTAAGGAAAAAGCAATATCAGCTTTTAGGAGAAATAATTTAGGCTTTGTCTTTCAAGATTTCAATTTGCTAGACACCTTTTCTATTAAAGATAATATTTTTTTGCCTCTAGTATTGTCAGGAAAATCATACAAGGAAATGGAAATGAGATTAGCACCTATAGCTAAAAAGCTTAGAATTACCGAAATTTTAGATAAGTATCCCTATGAGGTTTCTGGAGGACAAAAGCAAAGAGCTGCAGTGGCCCGTGCCTTAATTACACAGCCTCAACTAATCCTTGCAGATGAACCAACTGGGGCTTTGGATTCAAGGGCTTCAGAAGATCTTTTAAAATTATTTAATGAAATAAACGAAGAAGGACAAACAATTCTTATGGTTACACATAGTACAAAGGCCGCTAGTCATGCAAAGAGAGTTCTATTTATAAAGGATGGAGAAGTGTTTCATCAGCTTTATAAGGGCTCCTTATCTAATGAAGAAATGTATCAGAAAATTTCAGATACACTAACCATGATTGCTACAGGTGGTGTTAAAAATGAATAGATTTTTTTATTCTAAGCTGGCCTTAACTAATATAAAAAAGAATGGGAAGTCCTATATTCCATATATATTTGCTTGTATTGGTACTATTATCATGTATTATAATATACATTTTTGTGCCCTTTCCAAAAGCTTAAGTAATTTTACTGAAGCTAGAATTTTAAGGACCCTGTTGATCTTTGGTACCGCCGTAACCGCTCTATTTTCCATTATATTTTTGTTTTATACTAACAGCTTTTTAATTAAAAGACGTAAAAAGGAATTTGGCCTATTCAACATTTTAGGAATGGAAAAAAGACATATTGGAAAAATAATATTCTTAGAAACTGTATTTATTTATCTTATATGCATAACCAGTGGTATTTTATTTGGAATACTATTTAGTAAGCTTACTCTGTTAATTCTTTTTAAGATTCTTTCATTTAAAGTTAGCTTTGGTTTTGAAATACCAAAAGAAGCCGTTTTCTATACTTTTATCTTGTTTACAGGAATTTTTATCCTTAATATTTTAAACAATTTATTTCAAGTATATCGTTCTAAGCCAATTGAATTATTAAAGGGTGGAAAGATTGGCGAAAAGGAACCAAAAACTAAAGGGATTATAGCAATTATTGGCGCAATATCCCTTGGCATTGGTTATTATATTGCCTTAACTACCAAGTCTCCACTAAAAGCGCTAAATAAATTCTTCCTAGCAGTTATTTTAGTAATTATAGGAACCTACTGCCTTTTCACCGCTGGTAGCATAGCACTACTAAAAATTATGCGTAAAAACAAGGGATATTATTATAAACCAAAACATTTTATTTCAGTTTCTAGTATGATCTATCGTATGAAGCAAAATGCTATAGGGTTAGCAAATATATGCATTTTAGCAACTACAGTAATTTTCTTAATTTCCACAACGGTTTCCTTGTATGTAGGAATGGATGAGGCATTAAAAACTCGATATCCAAAAGAAATAGCAATAAGCGCTAACAACATTTCCGATGAGCAAGCTGAGCAATTAACTTCTGTTATAAAGGAAGAACTAAAAAAAGCAAATATTACAGAAAAAAATGTTGTTCATTATCGCCCTATGACCTTTGCTGTAAATCAAAATGAAGAAACTTTTTCATCTATAGTAAACAAATACGTCTTTGATGTTGATAATTTTTCAACGGTAACCTTCATTACAGTAGATGATTATAACAAAATGGAAAATAAATCAGAAACCTTATCTAAGAATGAAGCCCTATTATATATCATACATGGAAATATTTCTGGCAATACTTTAAACTTCAATGGCCATAAATTTTCAATTAAGAAGCGTATATCATCAATGGTAACTGAAGGTATACTTTCTGCTATAATCTATAACTCTTATTATGTTGTTGTTGATAGTATGGATACTATCAATGAAGTTTATAAATCCCTTGAAGGTAAAGATAAGACTATGGAACAACTTTCCTACCTTTACTCCTTTGATGTGGATGCAAATGAAGATACACAAATAAAATTTACTTCAACCTTAGAAAATGCTTTAAAGAAACTTAATTTAGACTTTAGCTTAGAAGGAAGAGAAAGTTCACGACAGGAATTTTTCAACCTTTATGGTATTCTGTTCTTTCTTGGTATATTCCTAGGTCTTGTATTTATTATGGCTACAGTACTTATAATTTACTATAAACAGATTGCAGAAGGTTACGATGATAAAGAACGTTTTGAAATTTTACAAAAGGTTGGTATGAGCTCTGGAGAAGTTAAGAAGATAATTAATAGCCAAGTATTAAAAGTTTTCTTCCTTCCTCTTATAGCAGCAATAATCCATATAGCCTTTGCCTTTAAGATAATTACAAAATTACTTTCAGTTTTCAATCTAACTAATATCCCTCTTTTTGCAGTATGCACCGCTGCAACCATTTTAGTTTTTGCATTCTTCTATGCTTTAGTATACGGCTTAACTGCTAAAACTTATTATAAAATTGTTAGTAAGTAATTATAAAATCAAAATCATAGGATAATTACTTCCCAATAATATAGAATAAACCAAACTGCCATCACAGCGTAAAGTTTTGAGGTGGCAGTTTGGTTTTTAATAAATATGATACCTTCTTCTGATAATATGGCTTTTATATTGTTTTATTTTTCTCATAAAAAAATTAATTTATATTATTTTTGTTAAAATTATATTATCTAAAATATAAAAGTATTAATATTTTCCTTTTTTTCTTTTCTTTTTGTCAAAATCAGTGTAAAATATTTATTAACTTGCATTTTAAAAGGGGGATATTATGAATCAAGAAAGAGAAAAATTTTCATCACGACTAGGATTTATTTTAATTTCCGCAGGCTGTGCCATTGGACTTGGTAATGTATGGCGTTTCCCCTATATTACTGGCCTATATGGCGGAGGTATTTTTGTACTAATTTATTTTATATTTCTATTAATTCTAGGTCTTCCAATCATGACAATGGAATTTTCCGTAGGTCGTGCTAGTAAAAAGAGCGTAGCTAAGTCCTTTGACGTTTTAGAGCCAAAAAGAACCAAATGGCATATTTTTAAGTGGTTTGGAATGGCTGGAAATTATCTTTTAATGATGTTTTATACCACTATTTCCGGCTGGATGATAGCTTATTTATTCTACATGATAAAAGGAGACTTTGTAGGAGCTACACAGCAAGATATAGAAGGGATATTTAATGGACTTACTTCAAGTGCTAGTTCCAGTGTATTTTGGATGATTGTGGTTTGCATTATTGGTTTTGCAATTTGTGCTCTTGGTTTGGAAAAGGGTGTAGAAAAAATCACAAAAACAATGATGTCTTGCCTTTTTCTTATATTAATTGCACTAGTAATCCGATCACTTACCTTACCAAATGCAAAGGAAGGTCTTTCCTTCTACCTGTTGCCCAAACTTGATAGGATTAAAGAAAATGGAATATGGACTACAATTTATGCAGCTATGGGCCAAGCATTTTTCACACTAAGCATTGGTATGGGCAGTATGGCTATATTCGGTAGCTATGTTTCAAAAGAACGAAGTCTATTGGGAGAAGGACTAAGCATTACTATACTTGATACCTTAGTGGCAGTTATGTCTGGTTTAATTATTTTCCCAGCATGTTTTTCCTTTGGGGTTAATCCAGGTAGTGGTCCTTCCCTTGTGTTCATAACCTTACCTAATATTTTCAACTCCATGAAATTTGGTCAACTATGGGGAATAGCATTTTACATATTTATGGTTTTTGCTTCTTTGTCCACAGTTATTGGTGTTTTTGAAAATATTATTTCTTTTGCTATGGATCTTACTGGTTGTTCAAGAAAAAAGTCTGTTGCCATCAATGTAGTTGCTGTAATTATTTTATCTTTACCTTGTGCCCTTGGCTTTAATCTTTGGAGTGATTTTCAACCTTTAGGCACTGGTAGTACAATTTTGGACTTAGAGGACTTTATTATAAGCAATAATATTCTTCCCCTCGGTTCTTTAGTATATATTTTATTCTGTACCACCCGCTACGGATGGGGATGGAAGAACTTTATTAAGGAAGCTAATGAAGGTAAAGGGCTTAAATTTCCAGATAAATTGAAATTTTATGCTACCTTTATTCTTCCTATAATTGTTTTCTTAGTTTTCATTTTAGGATACCTAGATAAATTCGGTCTATTATAAATTTTTTAATTTCATAAAGCATCTTCTCTGCTTAGTAGAGAAGATGCTTTTCCTTTACAGTAAAAATATATTATTAAGCACATTGACTTATTTATCTAATGGTATAAAATTAGACTTAGCTAATTAAAGGAGGATTTTTCATGAACAATTATTATGCTAAGGATGATAATGATACAAAAGCTTCTTTGAACTTTTCAGAGATTGTATCTGCTAAGGAAAGATTGCAGGGAGTTATTAAAGATACTCCTGTACTTTACAGCCAAACTTTTAGCGAAGAAAGTGGTAATGAAGTTTACATTAAGCCGGAAAACTTGCAAAATACAGGCTCTTTTAAAATTAGAGGAGCTTATAATATGATAAGTAAGCTTAGCGATGAAGAGAAAAAGCGTGGAATTATAGCCGCTTCTGCCGGTAATCATGCTCAAGGCGTTGCCTTTGCTGCTCAAAAATTAGGAGCCAAGGCTGTTATTGTAATGCCAACTACCACACCATTGATTAAAGTTGAAGCTACTAAAAAATTTGGTGCAGAAGTAATTCTTCATGGCGATTGTTATGATGATGCTTGCGAATATGCTCTTAAGCTTGAAAGGGAAAAGGGATATATTTTTGCTCATCCTTTTGATAATATAGATGTTATTGCTGGACAGGGTACCATAGCAATTGAAATTTTAGAAGAAATTAAAGATGCAGATTATATATTGGCTTCTGTAGGTGGCGGTGGTTTAATTAGCGGTATTGCTGTGGCTGCAAAAGCTATCAATCCTAATATTAAGATTATAGGTGTTGAACCAGAAGGATGCCCCTCTATGAAGTTATCTGTGGATGCTAATAGAATTATCGATGTTCCTTCTGCAAAAACTATTGCCGATGGTGCTGCAGTAAAAAAGCCAGGAGAATTGACCTTTGCATTAACAAGAGATTTTGTAGATGAGATTATTACCGTATCTGATTATGAACTTATGGAAGCCTTCTTAATTTTAGTAGAAAAACATAAACTAGTGGCTGAAAATGCTGGTGTCCTTCCATTAGCAGGTCTTCGAAGATTACAGGATAAGGGTAAGAAAATTGTCTGCGTTATAAGCGGTGGAAATATAGACGTATTAACTATAGCTTCCCTAATTAATAGAGGACTTGTATCTAGAGGACGTATATTCTGCTTTTCTATGGAGCTACCAGATAGACCTGGACAGCTTTTAAAAGTTAGCGAAATACTTACTAAACATAATGCCAATATAATAAAACTTGATCATAATCAATACAAAACCAGCTATAGATTTATGCAGGTTCAATTAGAAGTTACAGTAGAAACTAACGGTCATGAGCATGTTGCTGAAATAATAGACGCCTTTAATAAAGAAGGTTTTGTTATAAATAAAATATATTAATATAGTAGTACTTTTGCATAATTCATGTAACTTACACAATTAACTAGAGCGTATTTGAAGAACTGATAAAAAGATTTTCAAATGCGCTCTTATAAATTTTAAACAGTTTTATTTCAATTTTGAACCAACAGTGACCTTTTTCTTTTTTAGAATCCCCATCATCAATGATCCTATGATAGATAATACTATAATTACATTCCACAGAGATCCTAGTCCGTAGTATTTTATATATACCCCTGCCAAGTAGGTACCGGCTGCGGATCCAATGGACCAGCTTATAGAACCTACAGCATTAAAGGTTGCTCTATAGTTGCTGGGGCTATTGTTAGCCACATAAACTCCAAAGCTTGTGGTAACAAGAATTTCTCCTATAGTCCATATAACCGTGGATAGTATTAGCAAAAACATATTGTCTACATGACCAACCATACCGAAGCCTACTGCATAGGTTATACCTGCTATAACCATATTGGCTAAGGGATGTAGTTTTGAAGTAAAAGCAGTTATAATAACAGTTAATCCAATTACAGTAAAAGCATTAGTGCTCATTAATAAGCTGAATTTTTGAGTTCCATCATCTCCAAAAATTTGGTTCATGGTTAAAGGTAAAGAAAAACGATGCTGAGTATAAATAATACTGAAAATTATATATACAAAGAAAAATACTAGCAACTGGGGCCTTTCCAGCAAAGCAAGAAAGACATTCTTTTTTTCTTCTCTTTCCGTTTCTAAATAAACTTTTTGCTTATTCTTAAGGGTATTGGTTTCTTCTATGTTAGAAGCTACTAAATATACTGCTATAAAGGAGGTGAAAGCATCACCAATAAACAGCAAGGGCAATGATTTATTAAAAAGTATTCCGGATACTAGTGGGCCTAATGCTACACCTATATTAATCCCTAAATATTCTAAAGCAAATCCTGTTTGTCTCTTTTCCGGTGGCAAAATATCTGAAACCATAGCATCCATGGCAGGTCTTAAAAAACCACTAAAAAAGGTTGAAATCATAAGGCATCCTACATTAATGTAAGCATTTGAAAAAAAGGCACAGGGCAACAAGGTCAAAGCAGCGGCACTTTGTGCATATAAATAAGTCTTTTTTCTTCCAAATTTATCCGCCGCATAACCTCCTATCAAGGAAGCAGGCATATTAATTATAGATGTTAACATAACTAGAAATCCAGTAACTTCAGCACTTAATCCTATTTTCACAGTTAGATACAAGGTAAGAAAGGGCATTACAAAGTCACCGAATCTATTTATAATTTGTGCTACAAATAAAACATACATGCTTCTAGGCAAACCTTTATAGCCTTTAAAGATATTTAATTTTGAAAACATATTAATCCCCCATGATAATATTTCTTTAGTTTTGCAGTCTTATCTTTTTCTGTAGTTTATCGGTAATAAGAATTTTCTATTCCACCTCTATACCAGCCATCTTTATTATGTGCATTGCATTTCTTGTGGTTGATATTCCTTTTCTTAACTTATAATCAAACCGTAACTCTCCATTTTCGTAATGCTCTTGAAAATGATAATTACTTATCTTCGTCATCTTGTTCTCAAGTTCGCCTAGCTCTAAATCATGGGTGGAAACCATACCACTGGCTCCAGATTCACTCAACTGCTTTATGAGCATTGATGCCCCAAGATGTCTATCTATGGAATTAGTACCTTTAAATATTTCATCCAGTAGGAAGAAAATTTTATTATTTGCTTTTGAAGCATTAACAATCATCTTTATTCTTAAGATCTCGGCGTAGAAGGAGGAAATACTCTTTTCTAAATTATCACTGACCCTCATACAAGTATATACATTCATTATGCTAGCAGTAAACTTGGAGGCGCATACTGGAGCCCCACAGTAACTCATGACCAAATTTATACCTACTGTTCTTAAGAAGGTACTTTTTCCAGACATATTTGACCCAGTTATAAGCAATACGCTGCCTTTGTCTTTTATGGTTACATCGTTGCACACCCTACGCTTTCCTAAAAGAGGATGACCTAGGTTCTCTGCCTTTAGTATGAAGCCTTCCTCATTAATATCCGGAAAGCACCAGCCCTCATTTTCAAAAGCTATATTGGCAATACTACTTAGTGCTTCAAATTCACCTATAAGCTCTAACCATTGTCTAAGATACTTGCCATATTTAGCCTTCCAATTATTTAACATAGCTAGACATCTAAAATCCCACATGAAGGCTATATTAATAAGTATATATCCCATATTCCTTCTGTCAGATATTAGATTTGAAATGTTATTTAGTTCAGCTATAAGCTCTGAGGCCTTCTTATTTTCTGCAGTATATAGATGCTTTTTTATATCCTTAAGGGCCTGAGAAGAAAACTTTTCCTCTTCTATAGCTTTTATTATATTTTCATAGGTTCGAATTCCTGTCCTATATTCATGAATAGTATCTAATATAGAACTGCCTTTTTTACCTCCTAGATACAATACTATTAAATTTATAACCATAACTGCTAGAAAGGCTTTATATGTAACAGTTTCCGTAAAGATAGCTAAAAAGGCGATAGTAAAGAAAGCTAGTGTAAGGACATTTGTTATTAGCTTCTCAATTAGACTTCCTCCCGTTACTTGTGTTGTTTCCGCCCATTTTATTAACTCTTCAGGATTACTAGACTCACTGGATATAAGCATCCCTTCTGCATTTACCTTCTGCCTTATTTCTATTTTATTAGCCAGCTCCTTTACCGCTTCCTGACGCTGCTTTATTTCACTCTTAGACTCTAAAGGCTTTAGCAGGTAATCCTTAAGCTTTAATCTTCCCAAATATGTAGCACAGCTACTGATCCACTGGAAAAGGGAGTTATGTCCAACTATATCTAAATCACCGCTGTAAGGATGTTCCTCTTTAGCAAACTCTTCACCATTGTCCTTAAACTTATTCCAATTGCCCTCTATTCTATCTATGCCTCTTTCATTTATTTTCACTAAAGCATCTGCAAAACCTTTCTTTTGTATAGCCTTTTCATGAAGCTTCACAAGATATATAAACAAACCTATCCATATTATAGTGACCACTGCAGAAATTAATTTTTGATTTATAGCATAAGTATATATTGAAACGAACACTCCTACCACAAAGGTTGCCAATCTAAGATAGGAAATTTGAGAAATATTCTTTTTTAAATTGGCACTGAGCTTCTCATATTGCTCCTTAGTTTTTACATAATAATCAAAAGCTTTACTCATAAACTTCACCCTTTTCTCTATAAGTATATCTTAAACATTATATCATAAAAGCCTAATATAAGGCTTGTGCATTTTCTTCTATTATAAATAAAATATTATAAGCGGCAGTAGAGCCTTATACATACTTCTGCCGCTAAATTTATTAATTCTTTCTACCATATTTTATAACTCGAATTTCACAATCTTCTTCATTAGTTTTACTAGAGTATACTATATAAGATGGACTTAAGGAACAAAGACTTTGAGCACCTTCCTCTTTAATTAATATTTTCTTCTCATTAATTAAATCATATATTCCTATATCCGAGCCACCCTTCTTCCCCTTTTCTAGAGTATTAAATTTTTCATAACCATTTCTCTCATCTACCCAAGCTATAATCTCATCACTAATAAAGGGCTTTTTTTGATTATGCTTGTCCTTAGTTATATTCTTAGTTTTCATAGTATCCAAGTTCATAAGAACTATATCTCCATTACGATTTAAGCCCTTCATCTGTTGCCAAACTACAAATTCTCCCTCTATCTTTGGATGAGCCTGCCTATCTCTTCCATGGGCTAAAGATAAGTACCGTTGCTTTTTTATATCATACATATATATATCTGTATTATTCGAAGGAACTTCAGACTCTAATCTTATAGATTGCAATCCCCAATAATTACGACCATCTTCCCATACTAATAGATTTTCATTAAGATCACAATTTGTATGTACGCCTCTTTCCCTTGTAATTCTTATTTCTTCTTTGTTTTTCATATTATACAAATAAATATCCCAGCGTGGATGCCCATCCTTTATCTCATCATTCCTATTATCTTGCCAAGCCAAGTACTCTCCCCAAATAGTAGGCTTTATTTGAGCGGCCTTATCCGTTGTAATTTGTGTTATTTTGTCTGTTTTTAAATCATACATAAATATATCACTATTAACCTCTTCTAAATGTTCTTTACTATTAACTGACTCTTTATCATTTCTGGTATCGGACCAGACCAGCTTATTATCATAAATATCAAAACCCAAAACATTTTTTCCTGGAATCTTTATATTTTTAATTACAATTTTGTTATGTAAATTTATGATTTTTAAATCCCCATCATAAACTACCAATCTATCTTTATAAACTTTCCCTTCATACCCCTTTATACTGTAATAGTGTTGCCAAATAAGCTTACCGCCATGCTTGTCCTTTTTTATTTTATAAAATCTAATAAATATAACTGTCACAAATACTAAGGTTATCATCACAGTATAAATGAGTACTTTTTTCAAAGTTTCTAAGCTATTTAGATAAAGTATAAACTTTTTCATAAAACACACCCCTTATATATTGAGGTACTGTCAAAGTTTTTTATATATCTAAGACAGCTACCATTTGATTTTACTTAATTTTTATATAAATAACTTGCCACCCCCTAAAAGTTCGTGTATTTTGAATTTGCAGTAAACAAAATTAACAACCTTAAAAGGAGGCAAGCT
>NZ_FMJL01000007.1 GCF_900095445.1 Clostridium sp. N3C | reverse complement strand
ATAAATAAATTATCGGAAATTGGAATTGGAGTAGAGATACAATTAGAATTTGAATATCCAGTATATTACGCTATAATATTAACTAACAAAAATGCCTCTATTGAAATGGAGAATTTCGTAGATGGTTTATGCCTAGATTATAAAAGTGTCTTAGATTCTATTAAAGACTATGAAACATTAAACAATGACTTAAATAAAATAGGATACTTGCTTGGCGAATTTGATGAAAGTTATCCTATAGATTACATTGATTATTACGATTTACATCCAGAAGACTTTTTTAAACTTACTTAGCTTTACAATAGAAGGCACAACCGCAAGCGGAAGTGCCTTTCTTATTTTTTAAAATCATACCTAAACAATCTTTATTTTTAAGATCTTATCTATTTTTCCTTCTCTTATAATGATATATATACTCATCTATAATATCATGAATTATTGCTATACCACAAAGCTTGTCTTCTTCATCTAATACCGGAACCGCAATCAAATCATACTTAAGAGCCAATTCTATAGTTTTCTCTATACTATCCTTTACATTAACATGTATAATATTAGTATTCATAATATCTTTTATTTTAGTATCTGGATTAGCTAATAAAAGATCCATTAAGGACAAAACACCTTCTAAATTATTTTCTTCATTGGTAATATATATATAATTTGAAGTTTCTGGATCTGGTTTTAAATCCCGAATTATTTCTATAGATTCTCTAACACTTATATTGATATGAAAGGATATAAAATCAGGATTCATAATACTTCCTACTGTTTCTTCTTCATACCCCATAAGCTCTCTTACTTCGTCTGCGTCATCCTTCTCTAAGTTTGCCAATAATTTTTCTGCCACCTCTTCGTCTACCTCATCCAACATATCTGCTATCTCATCATTAGGCATAAAATCTAATACTTCAGCAACCTTGTCTTCATCCATGTTTTGGATTATATCCGCCTGAATATTTGGTTCTATTTCCTCTAAAGTATCCGCTGCCAAATTTTCATCTAGATTTTCTAAAACCTTAGCACGATGTTCTGAATCCATTTCTTCTAAAATATCTGCTAAATCCGCTGGATGAAGCTTGGATAGCTTTTTATACGGTATAGCTATTTGCAAATTATCTTTAATAACTTCCAAGGACTCTACATCATCCCACATTATAATAGTATCTGACGGAGACTTTTTTAAAAGCTTAAATACAGTATTTAATATTCCTACTATACCATATCTCCTTCCTAAGGCCATTATACCAGAGTCAACAGCTACAACTCTCAACTCTCCTGCTAGTTCTGCTAACTGCAAATCATTAACCCGTACTACCTTTTTACCGGTAACATCAACGATTTGCTTGCCTAGAAGATTCTTAGACAATAGATAGGAATAGGTTCTCGGAATGATTTCCTTTACCCCTTTGACCTTGATTAGCACCCTTCCATTAGCTTCCTGATATAACCCAATGCTCCTAAACTCGTAATTAAATATCTCTCCATCTTTTTTAATCATATAACCGATTACTCTAGGATAGCCTTCTTCTGCTGTTACATAAATATCAGTAAGCTTACCTATACTTTCATCAAACTCGTCATATACCTTTGTTTGAAGGATGGAGTTAAGAAATACGCTAGTTAGTCTTTTCATACAATATTCCTCCTTCTGATCCAGAAAGAATATTTATATGAAAAGCTATGTAATAGAAAGCTGCTATTCATATCTAGCTTTAAACACAATCCAATTCTTTCCGGATCAATATTCAGTTTTATTTAACCTATGACACTGAGGGCCAGCATCCATTAAAAATACACCGCCTTTTATACAAAAAGTTATTTCGTAAATTATTCCTACTAATATTATATTATAAAAGTCCTTAAATGCAACGATAAGTTACCTTTTATTATTTTTTAAATTTATAGTGACTCTCATAAAGTAAAACTTTCACATTTTACTTTACCCTTCTTAAATTTATATTTCATTGATATAAAAGCAAATATAATTTATAATACAAAAGGTATATATTAAATTTACTTCAATGTAT
>NZ_FMJL01000080.1 GCF_900095445.1 Clostridium sp. N3C | reverse complement strand
CCAAATCAAAATTATTATTTGCATAATGTAATCTAATATGGTACAATTTTCACATAAAAACTCAATATTGCTGCTAGGGGTGCCGCAAGGCTGAGAAAGATATTATTATCTCAACCCTTTGAACCTGATATGGTTAGTACCATCGTAGGGAAGCAATAATCAATATGTGTTTGTTCCTTGAGCTTACCTTGATGGTAAGCTCTTTTTATTATACTTCCAACGATTATCTCATTTGTTTCCCCTACAGATGTTACTTTATCTGATAAGGCAAACGCGGCCGGATAGAAAATTAATCAATTCAAAGCAGCAATGAGAGTAATATTACTTTTTGTTGGAGGTTTAATATGAGTGATAAATTAATCATCGGAGGAAGAGAAATAGAAAGCAGGCTTTTTATAGGTACGGGCAAATTTTCTTCCAACAAGCTCATTCCTGAGGTAATCAAAGCTTCAGGAGCGCAGGTTGTTACTGTTGCTTTAAGAAGGATCGATTTTGATTCAGAAGAGGAAAATATGCTGAATTATTTTCCGGAGGATTGCATCATCATGCCGAATACATCTGGTGCCCGCAATGCCGAGGAAGCTGTCAGAATTGCCAGGTTAGCAAGAGCTGCGGGATGTGGCAACTGGATCAAAATTGAGGTTATTTCTGATAACAAATATCTTCTCCCGGATAACATGGAAACAATAAAGGCAACAGAAATACTTGCCAGGGAAGGGTTTGTGGTGTTGCCATACATGTGTCCGGACCTGATGGCGGCAAGAAGGCTCAGGGATGCAGGAGCAGCAGCTGTAATGCCTCTCGGGGCTCCTATAGGCACAAATAAGGGGCTTAAAACAAGGGAACTTGTCAAAATACTAGTCAATGAAATTGATCTTCCTGTTATCGTGGATGCAGGCCTTGGTAAACCGTCTGATGCAGCTGAATCAATGGAAATAGGGGCGGCTGCAGTGCTGGTGAATACAGCTATTGCTACTGCAGGAGATCCTGTTATGATGGCTAAAGCCTTCAGCCTTGCAGTTAAAGCAGGCAGGGCAGCTTATATTTCCGGTACAAGCGCAGTAAAGGAATATGCCGAAGCATCATCACCTTTAACAGGCTTTCTGCGCGACTAAGAATAAGGGTAAGGAAAGTAATAATAAGGGTAAAGGAAAGAAGGTCTGTAAATGAGCTTTTATGAAAAGTATCTTGAATACAAGGGTTTTAATTTTTCAAAATTCCTTGAAAGCATAAAGGACGAAGACGTTTTAAGAATCATCAATAAAGAAAACCTTAATGAACTTGATTATCTGGCGTTGCTTTCTGATACGGCAGGAAAGTATCTGGAGGAAATGGCAAGAAAATCGCAGCAGCTTACCATTCAGCATTTTGGTAAAGTGATATTTCTGTTTACTCCTCTTTATTTGTCAAATTTCTGCACCAACCACTGCGTTTACTGTGGATTTAATCATAACAACAAAATAGCCCGCAAGAAGTTAAGCATGGAGGAAGTGGAAAAGGAAGCCAAAGCAATTTCATCTACAGGCCACAGGCATATTTTGATTTTAACAGGTGAGTCAAGAAAGCACAGCCCTGTATCGTATATTAAACAATGTGTTGAAATTTTAAAGAAATATTTTACTTCAATTTCAATAGAAGTATATCCTCTCGAACTACACGAATACAAAGAACTGGTTGACGCCGGAGTTGACGGTTTTACAATGTTCCAGGAGGTGTATAACGAAGATACATATAAAGTGCTGCATCCTAAAGGCCCAAAACATAATTACAGATACAGGCTTGATGCCCCTGAACGTGCCTGCATGGCATCAATGAGGAGTGTTGGAATCGGTGCGCTGCTGGGATTGGAAAATGTGACAAGTGAAGCTTTCTTTACAGGTTTGCATGCTCATTACTTGCAGGACAAGTACCCGGATATTGAAATAAGCGTGTCCCTGCCTCGTATAAGGCCATGTGTAAGTCATTTCAAGCCCAGGTTTGAAGTCAGCGACAGAAAACTTGTTCAGATTATGCTTGCTCTGAGACTCTATATGCCCAGAGTTGGAATTACCATATCAACAAGAGAGCGACCTGAGCTTCGCGACAATCTGGTGGGGCTTGGAGTAACAAAGATGTCAGCGGGGTCGTCTACGGAAGTAGGAGGATATGCGCATAAACAAAACACGGAAGGGCAGTTTGACATATCTGACGGCAGGAGTGTACAGGAAATAAAAGATATGCTTTACAAGAAAGGATATCAGCCTGTATTTAAAGACTGGCAGGCTATCTGATGGAAATAAGCTGTTGCTGCGGAATATTTTCACTTGGCAGCAACTATGCCATTAACGCTTGAACTGCACCGTAAATCAATTTTTATAGATTGGAGATTGGCTATGGACAGGTTTGATATATTGCCTTCGAGCTTGAATAAAAGGCAGAGTGCTTTTTCCAGGAGTAAAAAACTGATTACCGGCCTTTATTGCCTGACTTCTGAAGAACATTCTAGAGGCAGGAGCAATATTGAGGTAATAAAAGCCATGATAAACGCAGGGGTGAAAATAATTCAATACAGGGAAAAAGAGAAAAAAATGCTGGAAAAGTACAATGAATGCATGCAAATCCGGGAACTTACAAAAAAAGCCGGAGTTACATTCATAGTTAACGATGACGTTGATCTGGCCATGCTTGTAAAAGCTGACGGCATACATTTAGGGCAAGATGATCTGCCGGTGGAAAAGGTAAGAGAACTGGTAGGCAATGAGATGATAATAGGCATTTCAACCCATTCCCCAGAGCAGGCGCAGGATGCAGTTAGAAGAGGCGCCGATTATATCGGAGTCGGACCTATTTATAGGACATACACAAAAAAGGACGTTTGTGAACCTGTTGGGCTGGAATATCTGGATTACGTGGTGAAGAACATTAACATACCCTTTGTTGCCATTGGGGGCATAAAGGAAAGCAATGTGGATGAAGTCATTTCAAGAGGGGCAAAATGTGTTGCCATGGTTACGGAAATAGTCGGAGCCGAAAACATTGAACAAAAAATTTTAAATATCAGGCGCAAGTTGGGGGAAAGTGTGTAAATGAAATATACAACACAAAGGATGACGCAAGGAAAGAAATTTTAACAAAAGAAATGGAAATTGTATCAAAATAAAAGCAGGTTTGAGCTCAGTTTATAAAAAAGGGGGGAAAGGTGCCAGATGAAAGTAATGATAAACGGAAGGGAAGAAATCATTGACGGGGAAATGACAATTTTATCTTTGCTGAATTCCAAAGGGATCAATCCTTCCATGGTTGTTGTTGAGCATAATTATGAAATTCCTGATAAGGAAAAATGGGACAGTATTTTGATTAACGACGGCGATAATATTGAGATTGTTAAATTCATAGGAGGCGGCTGAGACTTAAGATGATCGGTGAAAGTGATTTACTCAGGTATTCAAGGCAGATATTATTGAAAGACGTTGGACATGAAGGACAGGAAAAGTTGCTGAATTCCAGAGTACTTGTAGCAGGTGCAGGAGGCTTGGGATCGCCTGTTTTGTATTATCTTGCCGCAGCCGGTGTCGGGACATTGGGTGTTGTTGACTTTGATGCGGTAAATATGTCAAATTTACACAGGCAAATACTCCATTTTACCGATGACCTGGGCAAAAACAAGGTTGACTCTGCAGAAGAGAAACTGAAAAAACTAAATCCGGGCATTAATGTAATAAAACACGCGGTGAGGCTGAATGAAAACAACATAGAAAATATAGTCAGACAGTATGACGTTGTAATAGATGCCGTGGATAATTTTTCAACCAGGTACCTGATAAGCGACTGCTGTTATCTTATGAATAAACCGCTTGTTGAAGGAGCGGTGCTGGGGTTTGAAGGCATACTTATGACAATAATACCGAACAAGTCTCCATGCTACAGGTGTTTGTACCCTATACCGCCTGAGGCCGGAAAGGTGCTGACGTGTAACGACGTGGGCATAATAGGAATGGTTGCAGGAACAATAGGCTCGCTGCAGGCACTTGAGGCGGTCAAAGTCATACTTGGCATTGGCAGGACGCTTTCGGGTAGGATACTGACTTTTGACGGCCTTAACCTTGTTTTCAGAACGATTGACTGGAAAAGAAAAAGTAACTGTCCCTTGTGCGGGAAAAATCAGGTTAAAAAATAAAAAGAGGTGATAAGTTGACAGGGAACCGTCCAAAACCACTGAAAAACACTAAATAAAAAATGTAAAATATTAAATATAGAGAAAAAGACCCCTTCTAATGTTATAATGGAAGAATTATCAAAAAAGAATACCAAAGTGGGTACATCTCAAGTAGATATTGCATCCTATGCTGCATTGGCCAATGAACTGAGAAAACATGCATTAGTATTAAGGATGCCGCAGATATATTGGGAGTACCTCGATCACGGTTCTACCCTCATACTCGAAGGAGAAAAGAAACAGCTATGGTTCTTTTATTGCATGATCTGTTTTCTTGGTATGTAATACCAGCGTCCGCCAAATTAGATTTAGCCTTTCTGTAGTGTTTCTTTATTGAACTCATGTTGATTCTCAAATTTGGGCACTGGCACTAGAAAGCCAGGGGCCAATAAAACAATTTGAGTGGCCAATCATTGTCACTTTCAGGGGTTTATTTTCCAAAATACCAATCTAAATACTCTCGTACATCTTTCTCCAAATCATCCCTGATATCTTCATACAAAGAGAAACAAAGATTCCCATTCTGTAGTTGACTAATCTCGATATAAAGTAGGTATGAGATTTGCAAGATTCGTAAGAGATACATTTCCCTCCCTAAAAAGCTTTGTTATTTAACCATATAGCAAAGTTATTCCACTATTTTTATATGCTATCTTTCTTTTGTCATTTGTTTGAATACTTGTGGTGAAATAGCAGGCAAATCCTGCGTTGAACCGTTAAGTTTATTTAAAAAATTTATTAACAAATCTAAAAAAAACAAATTCCTATACAAGCATTACAAAAAGACAGAAGTATATCGATTATAGGCGGAGATATAGTTATATTCGAAGAAATGAAAAACATAAAAGCTCCGACTGACAACATCTGGTCAAAACAGGAAAGTATGACTATTCTCGAAGATTTAGTTAAATGGTGGGATGCTGATAAACATTATTTAACGATGGACGATACGCCAGATATTTTTGGTTCTATTCCAGATGAATCTCGTGCTAGGTTTAGAAACCTTGTTGATATTCTTTCATATGTAATAGCTCCTGCTTTATCTGATGACTGTTCTGTAGAAATAAAAAATTGTATTTTAAGATTAATCAAAGAATTTAACGAATATAAGATACCTTGTGTACAAGTAAAAGCTTCATTTATAAAGTTATTAAATAATAATGTTTCAAACGTTTATGTGGATATAGTAGAAGCAATTAGTTCAAAAGACAAATCTAATATCATTGATGCTATATATGCGATTCTAAAAGTTTCTTGATTTCTGCCGAGAAGGTGATTATAAAGATGAGGCTGATAAATTCATAGATTTAATATGCCAACAGATAAAATGGAGAAGGACGGAGAGCCTTGTATCTTCCCTAAACGCTATGAGCACTATTGTGGCAAAGTTTTCAGAGTATTTATGTGGTGTCAGACTGTCTCTAAAACGGTCAGCTTTGTTCTTATGACCTCTGCCGGTTGACAAGGGAAAGTACGGCTGTTCCTAGGCCGGTGATTTTCAACAGCCACCCTATCGGCATGCCGACATAGGGAATCCATGTGATCAGGCTGATAAAAACTGCCCCTAAAAGAGTAGAAATATAGAGTTCAGGCTGTTCTCTGCCAAGAGCAGTAAGGACTTTTTCTCCAAGCAGACTGCTCAAGGAGGCAAACCCCAGGTAGTAGGCACAGGCTAAGACAAGCCAGAGCATACCGGCCAGGGGGATGCCCAGAATGGTGATGAAAAGCAGGATAGTTGTTGGCAGAGCCAGAAATATGATCACTATTCCCCAAACAAAACTCAAAATAGGGCTGACCGCCAGCTGGTGAGCGGTTTTTGCGGTTGCTTTGGGGAAAAGAATACTGACAAGTACAAGCACTACAGCTATTAGCAAGAGGCTTACCAGACGCCACCAAAAAATTGGAGAGCTTGGTGCAGGAAAAGGGAAGCCTTTAAACCACTGTACAATCAGACTTCCTAAGGCATCTTTCAGAGTTAAACTTACCTCACTGCCGGTTACTACAGCGCCGGGATCCCTTACCAAAGCGCCCCCGACAATGACCAGATCACCCATGATCTTTGCGCTTGATGCAAGTTCCACAGAACCGCCCACAACTACTAGAGCACCTGATACCTGACCCCTGATCACAGCTGGTCCACCAATCACAATAACATCCCCGGCAGTTCCATTAATATCTGCTGGGCCAACAGCTATAACACTGCCTGCATTGCCGTTGATTTCTGTATTCCCAAGGATATTCACAAGACCCTGCCAGACATCTCCATCAACATGTGTGGACCAAATATGACTATTGTGCTGTTTACCTGCTCGCCTTCATGGATATGGATATCCCCTCCAGTGACTACCATGTCCTGTGCCAGTGCAGTTGCGGGGATGAGGCAGGTTATGACCACTAACACTGCGAGAAAAAAGAGAATGGCTAATGTTTTACTCTTGTGTTTCATGATCGCTCATTTCCCTTCCTTCTCCGGTTTCATTAGAGGGCTGTTCTTGCAAGAGGTTAGGTTGATCAGGG
>NZ_FMJL01000078.1 GCF_900095445.1 Clostridium sp. N3C | reverse complement strand
GCATGGCAAGTATAACACAAGATATGAGATTTCGTAAAGCTTTAATTAATTATGCAGAAAAACATGGTGTTTCTGCTGCTGCACGTCGTTATAAAACTAATAGGCAGTATATCTATCGTTGGAAACGTAGATATGACGGCTCATGGGACTCTCTTAGAGAACTCTCAAGGAGACCTCATCATCATCCTAATCAACATACAGAATCCGAAATCAAACTCATTAATGATATGAGACGCCGTAATCCTAATGCTGGTTTAGTGGTATTCTGGGTAAAACTCATGCAACGCGGATATAAGCGCTCTATTGCTGGACTATATCGTTTCCTGCGCAAGCAGAACCTCATGGCCGTTAAGCCACCTAATCCAAAATATATTCCTAAGCCTTATGAACAGATGTCATATCCAGGCCAGAGAATACAAATAGATGTTAAATACGTGCCTGCCGCTTGTCTTGTTGGTGAGGCTAAAGGCCAGAAGTTTTATCAGTATACTGCTATTGATGAATTCTCTAGATGGCGTTATGTTGAGGCATTTGAAGAACACAGCACCTATTCTTCCATGGTTTTTCTACAACATTTAATAAAGGCTTTTCCTATGCCTATTGAATGTGTACAGACTGATAATGGATTTGAGTTCACAAAACAATATGGCAGAACTAAATCAGAAGATGATCTTACCAT
>NZ_FMJL01000053.1 GCF_900095445.1 Clostridium sp. N3C | reverse complement strand
CGCTTTATTTATTTCACAGGTTTTTACCTGTCAAAGAAATCGCTGACCATGATTTATTCTGTAAAGAATTATCATTTAATCTCTGTTCAATTTTCAAAGACCAAGATTTAAAAATCTTTACTGTCACCTGACAGCTTTTATATATTAACACGTTTTTTTTAACGTGTCAATACTTTTTTTATTTCTTATCGCTTGTTATTAATTAGTTACCTAAGCGACTTGTTTATAATATCACGGTAAAAAACTTATGTCAATAATTTTTTATCAAAAAATTTTAAAAATCATTTATTATTTATAATATAAAAAGTTTTATGGTCTCTCCAAGCTCCATTTATAAGCAAATATTCTTTATTTATTCCTAGCTCCTTAAATCCATTGGACAGTAAAACTCTTTGGGATTTTATATTGTCTAATAAAGTAGATGCTTCTATTCGATGCAAGTCAATTTCATTAAAAGCATACTTTATCACCAGTCTTACAGCCTCTTTCATATACCCTCTACCTTCATAATCTTTGTCTAAGGAATACCCTATATTACAGCTTCTAAAAACCCCCATGATTATATTGCTTAATTTTATCCTGCCTATAATCCTGTTATCTTTAAATATTCCAAAAGTTAAATCTGTTCCATTTATATATTGGCTGTAGCTTTCTATTAAAATTCTTTTCTGCACTTCTAAGGTATAGAAGGATTTTTCCCTGCTAGGTTCAAAAGCCTCTAGAAATTCCCTATTTCTTACATAGTAATCCAGCATAGCTTCAGCATCTTCAGGGGTTAGAATTTTCAATTCAATATTTAGTCCTTTTAGCTTTAATACATTTGACTTATGAAATCTTTCAAAATCTAAATCAGTAATTCCAAATAAAAGTTCCGTTTTATAATTGCCGTTGAAAACTATATTCTCATCTAAAATTCCTTCCAAAGTAAATCCCAAATTAGTAAAAGGTAATATATCGTTTTCTTCATCAATTAATATATTTACCTTATGAGCATTAGTACAATGAAATATTTTTTCAATAAAAATTCTCAGAGCTTCCTTAAGTATTAAACTATCATTTTTTCTGTAATAGTTAATTCTAAATATACAGCTGCGGTACTCAGCCTGGTAATCTACTAAAAAGATCCTCCCTGCAGTTATCCCAGTGGAATCTTTAATTATATATTGATCATTCTTACCTGCTACATTTTCAATAAATGCTATTTTGTTTATCATTTTCCATCTCTCCTAAGCCTTCCGCATAAAATATTCACAACAACTACTACATATAAAATCATATTACTATTAAAGATTTTATTCAAGAAATATAATTTTTCTATCCTTAGTTAGTTCTTTATACTTCCATTGAGTATAAGCTTTGAAAATATTATAATTTACATATAGTAAATTTAGGAGGTGCTTATTATTAAAAAGACTTTTTCCCATAAACTCATCACCTTATTATTGAGCATTATAGTTATGCTAATAATAGTAGTAGCCTTATGTATAAACATAAAAAATAGAGTTTCAGTTTATGTAAATGTAAGCAAAGAAGATAATATTGCAAATAATTCTATTAAAGAAGAATCTCAAAACAGCAAAAGAGATGATAATGAAAAAGAGAAGATAGAAACAGAGGATAACATGAACAAAGAAGCTTTTAAGACCTCTGTTCAAGACGGTCAAGGAATTCTAACTCCTAATGTTAACAAGGAACAAATTACCTCTAGTTATTGGACAAGCATCTATGATGATAATGAAATATTACTTACCAAGGATCAGATAGATAAAGTTAATAGCTATATAGTAGATAATGTGGATACCGTTTATGATTTATCTAAATATCCAGACTCTATAAAAGGTTCACACTTACTTGCTATGATAAATGAGTACAAGCTCCCTAATAAAACTATGTATGATTATAAAGGTGCTTCATTAACTAAAGATTTTTATAATAGTATAAGTGAAAACACAAATAAATCTTCTATTAAAGAGGATAATAAAGTAGGTTGGGGCATTACAGTTAAAAAGTCTTCTATAAGAAGCTTTCCCACGGATGTATCTGTTTATAGTAGCAGTTCAAACCAAACTCTAGATAGATTTCAAGAAACAGGCATAAATCCTTGTGAGATAGTAATAATTCTTCATGAAAGCACAGATAAGGATTGGTACTTTGTTCAATCCTATAATTACAGAGGTTGGATTAAAAGTAGTGACGTTGCTATATCAGAAAATAAGGATACCGTTATAAATTACATGAATAGCAATAAATTTATTATAGTAACTGCTGCTAACCTAAAGCTTAATTATGATAATCTAGAATTTGAATTTATGATGGGTTCTAAAATACCTCTTGCAGAGAAAAGTAATGCTTCCTCTGACTACTTAGTAAAGCTACCTATAAAAAATAGTGAAGGAAAGCTAGAGTTTATAGAAAAAAAGATAGCAAATACTATAGATGTACATTTAGGTTATCTGCCCTACACTGCATATAATGTAATTACAGAAGCCTTTAAGTTTCAAGGATATCCCTATGATTGGGGAGATAAATTCTCCGGACGCGACTGTTCTAGTTTTACCTCTTCAGTTTATAGAACCTTTGGAATCTATCTTCCAAGGAATACAGATGAGCAGGAAATTAGCTCTAATAACTTTATAAAATTTACCTCTGGTCAATCTTATAATGAGCGAATTAAAATCCTGGAAAACTTAAAGCCTGGAGCTCTGTTCTTTATGCCAGACCATACTATGATGTACCTCGGTAAAGTTGGAGATAAACATTATATGATCCACGCCTTTTTAGGCTATGGTATCAATAGTAACGGCACAATTAAATTTCAATCCGTTTATCAAGTTGCAGTAACTACCGTTGATCTGCTAAACTCAAAAGGTATACCTTATATTAACGAATTTACATCTGTAATACAATTTAAATAAACTTATATGGAACACCCTAGAAAACTTCGGTATTATACATATACCACATTTTCCTAGGGGAAGGAGGTAAAAGTTCAATGAACAAACAAAGTATAAATAAAGTTAAACTCTTTCTTATGGGTCTAGAAAGCCGATTCAGTGAAAATAAAGATATCTTTAAAGGTATTTATGTAACATATACTGCAGGGTTAAAAGAGTTTAAAGGTACCGGTCACTATAATAACGAAAAAATAAGCTATAATTTTGGAGGGAAGACAGAATTACTAGAAATAAAAGAACTCTGCAAAAAAATAGCCGATGACTGTGCCCAATACGACTGCCTATCCTTGCTTTATAGAGAAAGAGGAACGAATCTTTTAATATCTGCTGATAATAAAAACGTAAAGATGACTACCACCGATGTTAAAGATAGTGAAGATGAAAATACAAAAGCTTCATCCAATAATACTCATATAGCTGAGACTTCCAGCCTATTAAATAGAGATTATTATATCAAACCTGGTAAAGCAGATGCTCTATTAAAAGAGATTGGAATAATGAGCAAGGAAGGAAAAATAAAGAATGACAAAATAAGAAAGTATAATCAAATAGATCACTATGTAGAACTGCTTGAAGGAATAATAGATAAATTACCTTCTGATGAAACAATAAATGTTATAGATTGTGGTTGTGGTAAATCTTATCTTACATTTGTACTAAATTATTATTTAACAGAAGTAAAGAAGAAAAAGTGTCACTTTATTGGTATAGATTATTCCCCTACAGTTATTGAAGCTTCAAAGAAAATGGCAGATAATCTAGGCTACAGAAATATGGAATTTCACGCCATGGACATTAAGGATTTTAAAACTAATAAAAAGATTCACATTGTAATTTCTCTCCATGCTTGTAATACCGCTACAGACATGGCCCTTGCCTTTGGTGTAAGATTAAAGTCCCAAGTTATAATTGCAGTACCTTGTTGCCAAAGGGAACTTTTAAATCAATACAGCTATGAACCTTTCAAGGGCATAATAAAGCACGGAATATTAAAAGCCAGAATGGCAGATATACTTACCGATGGTATGAGAGCTTTGATGCTGGAAGCTAAAGGTTATGATGTATCCGTTGTAGAGTACATATCTCCTCTTGAAACTCCAAAAAATCTGATGATTAGAGCTGTAAGAACTGGTAAGGAAAATCCTACTGCTATGGATGAATATGTGAATTTAATGTCTCAGTTAAACGTGTATCCTTCTTTATACCAATACATAAAGGAAATTGATATGGATCAATATAATTAATGATAAGGGAAGTGGTAAAAACTTACCTTAGTTTTTTGTTATAAAATTTGTAGCAAAAAGTCAATTTATTAAATATATTGTACCAGGGAGGAGATTCTATTGGGTGGCTATTTATGAATAATCTAATGAAACTTTCAACGGATAATTTGCAAAATAAGATTATTATGGGTATATTTCTCTCAATCATTTCTTCTTTCAAAACAGAATTAATTATACTTGTATTAATGATTATACTAGATACTCTCACCGGTACTCTTTATGCTATCAAAATGAAAAAATTTAGCATGAAAGGACTTAAAAGAGGTCTAAAAAAAATCCTCTTCTACTCCTTGTTAGTTCTAGTTATACGACTTGTTGAAATTGGAATTTCTTCTTTATATTCAACAACCATATTAACTAATATAATTACCAGTACCTTGATAATTATTGAAGTCACCAGTTCCCTAAAAAACCTAGTGCTTCTTGATGTACCATTGCCTAAAGGAATTGCAGACTTTATTCTAAAACAAGTTTCAAACACTCCAATTTCAAATTTAGTTTTATCTTCAACCCATAATAAAGATTATATTGAAGAGATTAACGATATGCTTAACGTAGTTCTTCCAATTATAGAAGATAAAAACTTTAGGCACTTACTTGAAATCAAGTTTGAGGAATGGACTTCACTGGTTAATCATATTGATATAGACTTTAATAAAATATATTCTAATAACAGTGAAATATTATTTTTTAGGCTATCAACCTTAATAAGTGCAACAAGACTTAGAATCAGAGACCGTTGGCAAAAGGAAGGAATTCCATCGGATTGTACCAAAACCTTTGATGATTGGCATGAAATCAAATTTAATAAATGGTTGGCTACTTTAAAACTAGCTTGCATCAATGATACCGACATGGATAAAAAGAAAACAGAAATAATAGAAAAATTAATTATCTTCCTATACAAAACTATAACAGACATCAAAAAAGCAGAAATTGATAAATTAAAAGGGTGCAAAACTGAATAGCCTTGCATCCTTTAATTTAAATATTATCTAATACCAATTATATCTTTAACTACTTCTCCACCAATTATCATACCTGCCACCGGTGGAACGAAGGATATGCTTCCTGGAATCTGTCTTCGGATTGTACACTTTTTAGTACCGCCGGTGCATACGCAACCGGTTTTACAGGTTATAACCTCATCCTCCTTGGGCTTTCTAGGCTCTTCCTCGGAGTATAGAACCTTGAGGCTATCTACGCCTCTTTTTCTAAGCTCATATCTCATAACCTTACATAAAGGACATACTTTTGTCTTATATATATCCGCAATTCTAAATTGTGTTGGATCTAACTTATTTCCTGTGCCCATGCAGCTTATAATTGGAATGTTATGCTGTTTACACCATACTACCAATGAAAGCTTTGAAGATACTGTATCAATAGCATCTACCACGTAGTCAGTATCCTCTGAAATTATTTCGCTAATATTATCTTCCTTTACGAAGGTTTCAAAGGTTGTAACTTCGCATTTTGGATTTATTTGAAGTACCCTTTCCTTCATAACTTCAACTTTACTTTTACTTATAGTTTTAAAAGTAGCATGTATCTGCCTATTTATATTTGTGAGACATACAGTATCATCATCTACTAAAACTAATTTTCCTAATCCAGCTCTTACTAGAGCCTCTACAGTAAAACTGCCTACACCGCCTATTCCAAATACAACTACCTTGCTAGACTTAAGCTTATCCAAAGCTTCCTTACCTATCAAAAGCTCCGTTCTCGACAGTGCGTGCTGAGCCATTTATATCTCTCCTTTTACACTATAAAATCTTTTCTTTTGCACTTTCTGCTTATCCAAATACTTTATCACTTATACCTTGAACTAAAACCTTATTAGCATAGCTTATAGCTTCCTCTAAGGAATGATCTTTGCAGTTTCCGCATGCTACCTCTGTAGTAGCAGGAACCTCTGTAGACTTAACTACATCCTTTAAGGTCTTTTCTAAAGCACCAATTATATCATTCACATCACGGTCACCCCATACAGTTAAGTAAAAGCCTGTTCTGCATCCCATTGGTGATAAATCTATGATATCATCTAAGTAATCTCTCATATAAGTAGCCATTAAATGTTCTAGTGCATGCATTCCTGCAGTATTCATGAATTCTTTGTTAGGCTGCATAAATCTTAAATCAAACTTTGACACCTGATCGCCATTAGGTCCTGTATATAAACCAGCTTTTCTAACATAAGGAGCTTTAACCTTTGTATGATCTAAAGAAAAACTTTCTACCTTTGCCATAGTAACCTCCAATTAATTGATTTTTCATGTATACACAATATCATTATTAAGATAAATTTTCAACAATTTCATTAAGAAGATGCTAATCAAATAACTTTTCCATCTTACTTACAAAATCCTTATCTAATCCACTAGCAAATTTGTCAAAATTTTTCTTATTCACTTCCTTTTCAACACCAAGCTCCTTTAATTGTTGATCTAACTTTAATAATATGTCCTCATGATTTTCCTCTTTACTTTCAACCAGACCTCCATGGTTTAATTCTGCACTATCACCATTACTAAATATAACTTTATAAGATACAACATAAGAAAAGTCAAAGGTTCTCTTTACCATAACCTTTACTTTACTTATATCACTATATTTATACACAACACCGGCTGGACTTATAGGTGAAGCTACTTTAATACCATACTTATAAACAATTGAATAATTAGTAATCCCTAAATATATCACTCCTATAAATGCAATAAGACCTATTGTCTTAACAATTTTTCTTCTTCTAGAAGGCTTAGTCTTATAATCTTGTAAGTCTTTCTCTTGTATACTGTCATATATATATTCAGTGGCTAAAATCACAGCAAATATCGGTAAAAAACTTAGGCTACTAGCAACAAAAAATAAATAATCTACCCTTGCAAATATCTTTAACTGAATAATACTATACCCAAAAAGCAATGCTAGTACCAATATGATGGTAACTATTAATTTAACTATAGTTTCTAAATTATTAAGACCCCTGTCAAAAACAATTTCACAAAATTCAGCCATTCTTAATTTTATATTGTCTAATTAAACAACTTTTCAGCATCACTTCCAAAATACTTGGCTATTTCATCAGTCTTGAAATTTTGATTATTTATCTCCTTTTCAACACCTTGAGCTTTTAATTCTTTATCTAATTTTGATAATATTTCCTCATGCGTTCCCTCTTTTTCTTTATACATAAATCCACGATATAGTTCTGCGCTATCACCATTATTAAAGGTAACTTTATAAGAAATACTATAAGTTCCGTTAAGTTCTTTATTTACTGCAACCTTAACTTTGCTTATATCACTATACTTATACATAACTCCCCAAGGATTTTTAGCTGAAGCTACTTTAATACTATCCTCATATAAAATTGAATAGCTTGTCATTCCAATATACATAATTGCAATAATTATTATAGTTAATGCTATCTTTCCCACTTTTCTCAATACTAAAATCTTATGTCTTTCCTCTTCATCGTTATTTTTATTACTTTTGATCTTCTCTTTCATTTTTAAATATTCAAATTGGATAACATAAATTATAATAGCTACTGGTAAAAAAACCACTCTATTAACTATAAAAAGTAAATAATCTCCTCTACCAAATATAAGTAACTCTATTTGCTGATAAATTAAGAATAATCCAAATGAGAACATTATAACAAGTAATACAAGACTTATAAATTTAATAAGCCCAAAAACTCCCTTTTTTATATAATCCATAAAAGTTCTATCCTTTCCTTTTATTTAAAATGTTCTTATATAGTTATATATATACTATATTATAACATTAATTTTAATTTATGTATATTTTATCTTTTTCTCTTGACATTAATTTCTCATTTCTGTATTTTTATAATACTATATTAAGATAATTTTGGAGGTAAATTATGATTATTGGTATTATAGGCGCTATGGAAGAAGAAGTAAGAAAGCTCAAGGATGAAATGATCATAGAAACTAAATTAAACAAGGCTAGAATGGAGTTTTTTCAAGGCAAACTCTGGGATAAAAATGTTGTAGTAGTAACCTGTGGTATTGGTAAGGTTAATGCTGCTGTTTGTACTCAAATTTTAATAGACGACTTTAAAGTAGACAAAATTATAAATGTAGGTGTAGCAGGAGGAATTGGTGAAGATCTAGTGCCTGGCGATGTAGTTATTGCTTCAAATTTAGTGCATCATGATATGGATACTACCGCTTTCGGTGACAAAATCGGTCAAGTTCCAAGAATGGATACCTATGATTTTAAGTGTGATGAATCTTTAGTTGAAGCTGCTAAAAAAGCTTTCAGCAATATTAAAAATCACAAGAGTCTTGTGGGAAGAATAGTTTCCGGTGACCAGTTTATCGCAGATGTAGAAAAGGTGCGCTGGCTTAAGTCTGAATTTGATGCCTTAGCCTGCGAAATGGAAGGTTGCAGCATTGCACAGGTTTGCTATTTAAATTCTATCCCCTTTGTTGTAATACGTTCAATTTCCGACAATGCTAACACTGGAGCTCATATGGACTTTGATAAATTTGTTCCTATAGCCGTTGAAAACTCTCTACATATCCTAAAAGAAATGCTAAATAATATTCAATAGTTAGTAAAGAATAAGGAGATTCCAACAAAAGGAATCTCCTTTAATTATTTTAGTTCCTAATATATAAATAAATTTCTTCTTGAATACATATCCTTTTTACAAAAATCCCAGACAAACTACTTAAATCTACTCCACATAAAAAGTGTCAAGGTTCTTTCTGTCAGAATATACTATAATATAGCAAACTAATAGGAGGGAACTTCCATGACTAGTCAATTATTGACCTATATTATAGTTTTCGCCGTTGCTTTAGCAGTTATAGCTATCGTTGTTGGTCTAGTCCCTTTCTTAAGAAAAAAAGGAGTAAACTTAAACTCCTACTTTGCTACTGCAAATAATGTAGTAACTAAAGCCAACTATACCATAGACTTTTTAAACGAAGTTATGCCTGATAATAAGGTTGTAGATATTCTTGAAATTATTGCAAAATGGGCAAAAATAGCTGTAGGTAACGCTGAACAACTATATCATACCGGAGAAATTAAGAAAGATGAAAGAGCCGAAGTTGCTAATAAGGTTGTAATTAATGTATTGGAAATGCTGAATATAGAAGTGACAGATAATTTAAAAACTTTAATTAATGCTGCAATTGAAGATGCTGTTAACACTTTAGGACATGAGATAACTGCAGCAAAATAATTGCTTTCAAAGGTAAAATATTATAAAAGAAAATATTTAATTAAAAAAGATTCAGCACCGCTGGATCTTTTACATTATTCAAAATCACTTGAATCCAAGTTATAAATACTAGCAATCACCTATCAGTAAAGCAATCATATTATAAATACTATGGAGAATATTAATGGTTACAGTATGTAAAAAAATAAAGGATATCGGAGGAATACCTTATGGATAGAACAGAACAGGATATTTTAGACTTGCTGAAAGACCCCTTCTTTGGACTATGTGAAATAAAAAAAGAGGTCCAGGCTATTGAAAGTGTAACTCTGAACTCCTCTTATGGCTTAAAAGCAATTGAATCTAAGATAGCTGCTATTGAAAGCAATTTACTCAATTTCTCAACTGTTATAGAGGAAATAAAAAATAATAATGTTCAAAATTATACTACTGGAATTGTTGCAGCAGATAGAAGTACAAAAAGCTTGATTGCCATAGTAAATAATAATACAGCTAAGGATCAGATTGTGACAATTAATGTACTCACTTATTATTACGTTAGCCAAGCACCTGACTATAAACCAGTGTTTCAAAATCGAGGAATAGTTCAAAAGATACAACCGACAAACGGTAACGATGAAAATATAGTAATAGCTCCTAAGTCTACCATAATATCAGTTTACAATTTAGCACCAAGCAATACTAATGCCTTCTCTATTTTATATGAAGTCCAATATTTAGGCTTAGTTGAAGGGGTAACTACCTATACAGCAACTCGTAATGTAGCTCCTCAGGAAGGAATTGAAAACAGTTCTTGGATACCTTCCAATGTCTACAGACATTCCGATTTAATACCCTTATAGTTATATTCTCAAGCACCTCATATTTATACACTTTTTATAATAAGCTTTGAATATTCACTTAACTATTATAAAAAGCATATTCTAATAACATACAGATATATAGGCTTATATAGTCTTTAATAAATGTATAAATTTATCCTTTAAAGGAGTTGAAGTAGTGAACAGCAAAAAAATATTATATTTAGGTTGGATTGGTTACGGTAATATTGGAGATGACTTATTATTTGATGTATTTAAAAAAATGATTTCAAACATTTCATCGGATATTGTTGTCAACTACTATTGCCCTTTTTCTAAAAAAAATATTAATTTAAAAGATTATGACCTTGTTGTATTAGGAGGAGGTTCTTTACTAGGCAAACATTCTGAGTCCTCCATAAGTCCTTTTGTATTATATTCTTTAAAGGTTGTTCAGGAAGGAATTCCTCTAGTTATATGGGGCAGTGGTATAGATGTGAGAATCAGGGAATATGCCGATAAGTTTTTAAATTCTTATATTGATAAAAATAAAAATGCTACTCTTAGTTCAAATCCTTATTATAAGACTATTATAAATTATTCTAAAGCAGCTGGTGTAAGAGGAAACCTAACCAAGTATATCATTAACTTAGATAAGTTAGAAACTATCGGTGACCCTGGAATAATATTTGACAAAGTCTTCCCAAATATACCAGACTTTAAAGACTTCGCTGATATTAAAGCAAGCAATAAATTAGTACTAATAAACTGGGGCACTTCCTTTAATAGAATCTTAGGGCAAAGTGAGGAAGCTATTAAGGAAGAACTTAAAAAAGTAATAAACAAACTCCTAAACCATGGATATGAGATTGTTATATATCCTGTTTGGGAAAAGGATATAGAAGCCTGCAAAAACTTAGCCAGTGACTTTGTAGGCAAAAAAGTAAAATGCATAGACAAGCTTTATAATGTATACCAAATCATCAGCTTAATTAAAAAATGTAAATTTACGATTAATTTCAAACTCCATGCTAATATACTCTCTATGGCCTATAAAAAACCTTTCATCTGCCTCAGTTACGGCTTAAAGGGATACGACTTTTGCGATTCTATTAATTCAACTAAACTATGCATTTTTACAGATGAAGTGAAAGCAGAAAATATTTTAGAAAAAATCAATTATATAAGATTAAACTACAGGGACTTACAAAATAAATTCAATAAATTTATTAATATTTACTATAAGAAACACCTAGACTTTATAGATAATATAGTGAAAATTACAAAGGTGAGTGGTGAGAATGAAACCGTATAAGATCTTATTTATTACCAAAGACTTTAGCAACAACATTGAAAGAAATACGGTGTATTTTTCTGAGGAATTAGCCAAGCATTGTGATCTAACTCTTTGGTATACTCCCGGTGATATAAATGAGATTTTAGAAGAACTACATTTAGAGCCAGATTTTATTCTAATAAACGATATGAGGCATACTAGGTCTCCAAAAATCACCGGACTTTCCTCCTTAAAAATCCCTTTTGGTATCATTATGCACGACTTACATTATAGGGTGGAGGAAAGAAAAAGTTATATTAAAGAAAATAACGTAACAAAAATTTTTTCAATATATAGAGATGCTTTTTACAAAGATTATTCAGAGTTTAAAGATTATATGTATTGGCTACCACATTTCGTAAATACTGATATTTTCAAAGATTATGGATTAAAAAAAAGACATGACATTCTAATGATGGGCATGATTTCAAAGGTATATCCTTTAAGAAAAAAGATGCGTCTTTACTTTAAAGGAAGAAAGGGATTTATTTATAGACCTCATCCCGGTTATACTAACACAAGTAAGTACAGTTACTTTGGTAAAAGCTACGCCAAGGAAATAAACAGGTCCAAAATCTTCATAACTGACGATTCTATATTTCACTATCCCTTAATAAAGTATTACGAAGTTATAGCCTGTAAAACCCTATTACTAGCACCAACCTCTAAGGAATTAGAAGACTTAGGCTTTATTCCTGGTGTTCATTTTGTAGATATAGACGAGAATAATTTTGCGGAAAAGGCAGAATATTATTTAGCTCATGAAGAGGAACGGCTTAAAATTGCTGAAGAAGGCTATAAAATGGTTCATTCTAACCATTCAACGGCCCATAGAGTTCGTCAATTTCTAAATATATTGGATAGCTTTAATCTTACAAGGACTGGTGAAACTGAACAAGACTGAATTTGCAAAATTCAAATTTAGGCTTTTTCTACAGCAAAGCTGCGAAAAAGCCTTTTCATTTTAATTGTGCATTTTCAATCACTTATTCCTCTTCATCAACTTCATCATATCCATAATCTTCAAAGTATTCATCTTCAATTACATTTCTAGCTTCTATAAACTTATTTTCCCTTACTCCCTTATATATAACCTCTAGCTTGTAACTCTTATTCTTACTAAGACCATTGATGATAATTTCTCCTTTACTATTTGTATACCCTTCTCCTAAAAGATGTAATGATTTATCCTCTTTTTCTACATATACCTTTACCAAGGCCTTCTCTGCAAAATAACCGTGCCAATCTTTAACTACTACCCTTACTCTTCTTTTATTGCTTTTGACCTCCTCTTCCTTTGTGATAGCCAAATATTTATCTATTGGCAAACTCATTATATTTCCTCCTAATACATACTGCTAAAAAATACTAGAGATAAACCATAATATAAAATATGACATTTACTTTATATTTGTTCGGCATAAGTCAGTAGCTATATGAATAATGCCCCTGTAAAAATAATATATATAATGAGAAATACTTCATAAGAGGTTAGAAAAATGCTGCGTAATTTTATAAGCGTAACAGGTATTACTCAGGAAAAAGATCTGCCAAAAAGGGTAAAGGGAGAACTGTTACAGCATTCTGATATTGACTATATATTTATACCTGGTAACCGTCCTAGAATAAAGGAGCTAACTCATATAAGCATCAGTGTAGATATAAAAAATCACAGAATTATAAAGAGTCCTAAGGGTAGTACAATAGTTTTAGACGGCTTAAAAAAGCTTAAAATAACTTACGTACCTGAAGGTAGATCAAAAAAAACTATTCAAGCAGAACTATACCTTCCTTATAACACATACCTAGAATTGCCGGACGGAGTAAATGATATAGGCAAGGTTGATGTCTATATATTAGACGCTTATTTTGAGTTGATTGAGGGAAGAAAAATTTACAGCTTTATTTTCTACATGCTTGATATTGAATATAAATCAAAAAAATCTCATAGAAGATATTCAGATGAAGATCCAGAAGATGTAGATACAGAAGAATCTGAAATTGAACCAAAAGAAAATATGCCCCCAAAACTTGAAAGTGCAGAAGACTTTCTTAATGAATTACAGAAGTCTCTCTTTCCCTTTACCAATAATGAGTCTGAATTTAGTTTTGAAGATGACTTAGATGAAGATAATATCGATGAGGAAAATACTGATTATGATGAGAAAGATAATGGGGAAACTTAAAAAGCCTTCCCCTTATCTATTTTTCTTAATATACACCCCGCATAAGGATATTATTATAACTCATGTATAAACAAACCACTTCTAAGCTTTGGCTCAAACCAAGTAGACTTAGGAGGCATTACCTGACATGCATCAGAAATTGCCATCAAATCAGCTATGGTGGTAGGATACATGGAAAACGCTAACTTCATATCCTTATTGGCTCTTCTTTCTAATTCCTTTAGCCCTCTAATTCCTCCTACAAAATCGATTCGATTGCTTGTACGCGGATCCTCTATTCCTAAAATAGGCTTAAGGAGATTATTTTGCAATATGGATACATCCAATCTTGCAACAGGGTCATCAGAATCATAAGTACCTTCTTTTGCAAGAAGCTTATACCACTTTCCTTCTAAATACATACCGAAGCTGTGTTTTTGATCTGGCTTATAGGCTCCTTCTCCTTCATAGACACTTACATGAAATTTTTCAGAAACCTTAAGCATATATTCATCTTTAGACAGACCATTTAAATCCTTAACCACCCTGTTATAATCCATAATTTGAAGATCCTTGTCCGGGAATATAACGGATAAGAAATAATTAAATTCCTCTTCTCCAGTGTAGTTTGGATTCTGCCCTCTTCTCATCATTCCTACTTTAACTGCCGAGGCTGCTCTATGGTGTCCATCTGCTATATATAGGCTTTTTACCCCTTGAAAATAATGAACTAAGGCTTTTATATCCTCTTCCTTATCTATTTTCCAAACTATATGAGTAACTTTATCCTCTGCAACAAAATTATAAAGAGCTTCCTTTGCAGTATATTTGTCTATAATTTTATTAATTTCATCACGACTTCTATAGGTCAAAAAGATTGGACCAGTATTTGCATTACAATAATCTACGTGGTTTATTCTATCCTGTTCCTTATCTGCTCTTGTATGCTCATGCTTCTTTATTACATTATTTCTATAATCATCTATTGAAGTACATGCAACTATACCAGTCTGAGCTCTTCCATTCATTATCTGTCTATATATATATAAATAGGGATTTTCATCTCTTATAAAAATCTTCTTATCAATCATGCCATAAAGATTTTTCCTAGCTTTTTCATAAACAACTTTATCATATATATTTACAGATGGGTCTAAATCAATTTCTGCCCTATCCACATGAAGAAAGGAATAAGGATTGCCTTTAACCATTTCTCTAGCCTCTTCTGTATTCATAACATCATAAGGAAGAGCTGCTACTTTATCCGCTAATTCTGGAACAGGTCTCACTGCCTTAAAAGGTCTAATTATTGCCATTTATCTTTTCACCTCAGTTTATTAATTAGAATACAAGTAATTCTTAAATTATTTCCTTGGAAATATACTCAAATAATATATATCGCATTGCCCTACATAAAATTCCGTAAGGAATCTTATATAGAACAATGCGCTTAAACTCTTGATTATTTATTTAAAAAATTCATCTATAATACTAACTATTTCCTCACCAATTCTCTTTTGAGCTTCAACGGTTTGTGCTCCTATATGAGGAGTTACTGATACATTTCTATGATTTACTAAAGCTTCGTTCTTAGTAGGTTCTTCTACAAATACATCTATACCTGCGCCAGCTAGTTTTCCGCTATTCAAAGCTTCTAATAGAGCCTCTTCGCAAACAACTCCACCTCTAGCACAATTTATAAGATATGCTCCATCTTTCATAAGAGCAATTTCTTCCTTACCAATAATAGCTCCCTTATTTTTATCTAATGGAATGTGCAAGGATAAGAAATCTGCTTTCTTTAAAACCTCTTCAAATTCGCAGTACTCAAATTCATCAAAGCCTTCAGCCTTACCTATTATATCATAATAAACTACATTCATACCAAGGGCACTAGCTTTCTTAGCTAATTCCTTAGCAATTCTTCCAAAACCAATAAGGCCCAAAGTCTTACCTGCAATTTCGATTCCTTCATACTTTTTCTTTTCCCATTTACCTTCTCTCATGGTTACGTTAGCTGTATTAACAAATCTAGCTAAAGCAAACATGTGTGCAAGAGCTAATTCTGCAACAGATGCACTACTAGCATTTGGTGTATTGGTAACCTTAATTCCCATTTCTGTAGCATAATCTACATCGATATTATCTACCCCAACTCCACCTCTTATAATAAGCTTCAATCTTGGATTTTCTAAAGCCTTGTCTATAATTGGCTTTCTTATTTTGGTAGCTGATCTTACTACTACTGCATCAAACTGCTGTAAAGCTTCCCCAAGAGCCTCTGGCTCATAAAATTGCTCTACTACCTCATAACCTAGCCCCTTCAATTTTTCGATGGCGCTTGCCTCCATACCATCTGTTACTAATACTCTATACATTAATAGCCCCCCCATTTATTTATTGTTGCTATGTAAAGGTATTTATTATAGTAAAATTCCTTCACTATACTTTGCATCTACAAGTTCATTTAAACAATCCTGCAATTTATTAAAATTTCATAAACAATTATACTACTAATTTTATATGGTTGTCAAAACTTTACCTAATAGTTTTTTGATTTTTACATCGATATTTTTCCTCAATTTCAAATGTGTCCGTTACTGGTAAACATTTTTTATCTATTGTCCATGATTTTTTTATTTCATTTATTTAGCTATAATTCCTTTCTAGTTTTGAATTTTTTATTTAGTAATGCTTCATTTTTCTGAAAATAATTCTTATACTTATTCCTAATTCTCCCCAATATATCTTCTTATTTATACTAATTTCTATTTAAAACTTCTGTAATACTATGAAAATAATCCATGCTACACTTTCCTTTTTCCCAATGCTTGCAGCTTTCACAACTTGAAAAAACTGCAGAATTACTAAGCAATTTAAAACTAAAGTGAGGCTCATATTCAGGACAATTCTCTGCTACCATACCTTTTAACTCTTCTGATATCATTGCTATGCCCTCCATTGATCCATAAATATTCAGCTAACTTTGATTAAACTTTATATAATTTCTGAGCTTTATTATTCCCATTGGTAGCAGATTATATTATAAAAAACCCCCTAGGCTTAATCTTATAGCACTAGGAGGTTACAAAATTATTTTAAATCAGTGCAGATTCAGTCTCTCTACAGTATCTCAACAAGAGACAACTACCTAGGTTTCTTGGACATCTTCTACATAAACAGTTCTCTACCTTTCCATCACATTTCTTTTCCTGATATTCTGGACAATGCTTACAGTTGTCTCCTCCTACCGCCATCTTAATCCTCCTTATTATTCTATAATCTAGCCATCATTTTAAATATTTATATGAACAAATCTCATTATAAAAGGTGTAACTAAGTTACACCTTTTATTATACTATATTCAAGTTCCTTACTACTAATTTTTTATTTCTGACTAGCCTATATCCCTTGAAGGTTATCGCTTCTTGAGGACATATACACATGCATCTCATGCAGGTAACACAGTTACTATGAAAAACTACCTTTCCATTATCTAGGGTTATGTTACTGCATGGACAATTTCGTAGGCACATACCACAACTTACACATTTATCTGTGCATTTAAAATACTGAACTAAATTATATTTTTTGTAGTTACTAATTACATCTTTTATCTTCTTTATGTATACTTTTCCCTTACTAGTATTTTCTATATTAGGCCTTTCTAAAAGAAAATCATTAACTACTCTTTTAATCTTATTAGCTGCTCTAATCATAATTTTTATAGAATTCCTATCTTTAAAAACATTTCCTTTGCTCTTAAAGTTTAGATTAGATGGCATAATTATATTTACCTGGGATATAAGATTATATCCCTTTTCCTTCATACGCCTTCCTAATAGATCAAGGGCAGCTGAATTTCCCCAGGTATTAGTGGCAAAAACAATACAGTTCTTTTTGCTATTCGTTTCCGGTAAATCATCAATAAACCTATTAACAATCCTAGGGCTATCATCAAAGTATATTGGTGTTCCAATTATTAAAAAATCATATTGATTTTCTATCAAACTTATCTTTTCTATATTTATAGTTTCAAGATCCACTCCATACTTATTGAAATACCTTTTAAACTTATCAGCAACCCACTTAGTATTACCAGTACCACTAAAGTAGTACATAACCCCTTTCATAACATCACCCATTTATACATAATACTTTTTGTTAATTGTATTCATCCTTATACCTATCCCTATACTTATCCATTAGCTCACCCATAATATTTGCAGCTGTAGGTGGAGTATGGGTTATAGCATTAGCACCGGCTTCTATTGTTTCTGCAATGCTCTCCTCAGTGGGGCCTCCAGTAGCTATTATAGGAAACTCCGGGAACTCCTTTCTTATCTTCTTAACTAAGGCAGGAGTGTTCTTTGCAGCAGAAACATTTAATATACTAGCTCCAGCATTTATTCTAGCCCTTACATCCTCATACTCAGATATGACCGTAACTATTATTGGAATATCAATAGCATCTCTCACTGATTCCAAAATTTCATTAGAAATAGGACTATTAACCACTACCCCCATAGCACCTTTAAATTCAGCATCTAAAGCTAAATTTACAACCCTTTTTCCCATAGTAGTTCCACCTCCTACTCCACAAAAAACTGGTACATCGGCAGCCTCTACTAATGTTTGAGTTATTAAGGGCTGAGGAGTAAATGGATAAACAGACATGATGGCATCTGCATTAGTATTCTTTATAACAGCAACATCTGTAGTAAATATAAAAGACTTTAACCTCTTTCCAAATACCTTTATTCCACTAGCTTCTCTTATAATGTTAGGCACTTCAATAATATGACTCCTTAATATTCCTTTTACTTCAGGCACAAACTTTGCCATTCATTATTCCTTCTTTCTAATCTTATTTATATTAATATATATATTTTCATATAGAAATAATTATTTTCTCATATATATACGATAATAATTATACTTAGTTATCCATTATTTTGTAAACGTATTGATAATTCTTCTCTTTCATTTGCAGCAGGTAATTTATTACTGTATAATAATTAATATATTGTTAATTATATCACAAATACCAATATTTAAACCTTGTTTATGAAAGGAGTTTTATCAATTGTACGTTTTAGAAGTAAATAATGTCTCTAAATATCTAAGCCATAGACCAATAGTAAAAGATATTTCTCTTCAAGTCAAGGAAGGTGAAATATTTGGTTTCCTTGGTCCAAATGGAGCAGGTAAAACCACTACTATAAAAATGATTGTAGGACTAATCCACCCAAATAGGGGAAGTATTAAAATTATGGGAAAGGACATTCAAACAGAAAGAGAGCAAGCCCTTCTTAACGTTGGTGCCGTAGTGGAAAACCCTGAATTATATTTATATATGAGTGGATTAGAAAATCTTCGCCAGCTAGCAAGAATAAATAAAAATATCACCCAAAAGGACATAGATGAAATAGTTGAATTTGTTGGACTTAAAGACAGAATAAAGGATAAGGTAAAAAAGTATTCTTTAGGTATGAAGCAACGGTTAGGTTTAGCCCAAGCTCTCCTATGTAATCCTAAACTTTTGATACTAGACGAACCTACTAACGGTCTAGATCCATCTGGAATAATCGAATTTAGAAACCTAATAAAAAAGCTAGCTAAAGAAAGAAATATAGGTGTTTTCGTTTCTTCTCATATGCTTTCCGAGGTTCAACAACTCTGTGATAGAGTAGCTTACATAAATAATGGAGAAATACAAGCTATTGAAAGCATAATACCATCTGAAGATGATCCAAAAAGCAATATAAATACTATAGTATTATGCACCACTGAACAAGAAAAATGTTCAATAGTTCTGAAAAACCTATCATTTATACAAAATTGTATTTTAAAAGATAATCTATTTGAAATTGAAATAGAAAATGGCTTAACTCCTCAACTTGTTTTTGAGCTTGCAAATCACAAGATCCCAGTAGAAGAAATATACAAGAAAAAGCAGGATCTTGAAGATAGATACTTGGAAATTGTTGAAGGAGGGGACAAGTAATGATGGGATTAATAAAAAATGAATTTAAGAAATTGTTGTTAAGGAAAAAGATATTAATATCTTCAATAGTTTTTGGTATATTATGTGCATTAATGTGTTTAATTATGGGCATATGGAGCACATACTATACTAAAAAAAATCAAATTGAATTACAGCAAAGCTTAATTAAAAGTTATGAAGAAGATTTAGAAAAAGCAGAAACAGAAGATGACAAAAAAGCTATCCAAGCTAACTTAGATGAAGCTAAAACTTATCTTCAAGTTATAGAAAATATGCCTTCAGAAGATGATCATAACTGGAAAAACAATGTACAAACCTCCATTAATAATTTACAAGAAGAATTCAATACTTTGCCTGATAACAGTGGTGAAAAAGAAACTATTAGAAAAAAAATACTTGTATATGAAGAATTATTAAATAAAGATATAAAACCTATGGCAGATAGCAGTGCAAAAGGTTTTAAAATGCTTCAATATCTAATAGCTGCTCTAGGTTCACTGTTTACAGCTATTATAGTTATAATAATATCTTCTGATGCAGTATCTTCAGAATGTACACCACCAACACTAAAAATGCTACTTACAAGACCAGTTAAGCGTGGAAAGGTTCTAGCTTCTAAATTTATTGCTGCTTTTATTAGCTCCTGTATTGTTATCATTGGTCTAGAAATCATTGCATCTATTGTTATGGGGCTTATATTCGGTTTTGGTGATCCATTATATCCTATAGCAGTAGGCACAGATTATAAGATAACTACACTAAATGCTATTGTTGGTAAAGAGGCTATAGCTGTGTTTAATAGCTCTTATTTAACAAGTACAATTGTTTTTCTTTTAAAATCAATATTATTACAATTATTATTTATATTAGCTGCCACTTCTTTTTTCCTAATGATTTCTACATTGGTAAAGAGCAGTTCAGCCTCTATATCTATTAGTATAGTATCCTTAATAGCCATTCAAATTTTAAGCGTTATCAGTAATGTAAAACCTATATTACCCTTCCTGTTTATGACCTATGGTAATACAACCTCTATTTTAACTGGTGAGGTAAAGTATTCAACCTTAAGTTCCTTGCCTTCACCAGCTTTTGCAATAATAATATTGTTAGGGTGGACAATGATACCTTATATTATTGCTCATTTGAATTTTACCAAGAAAGATATATTGGTATAGACTATAATATAAAGACCTTTATCTAAAAAAGATTCAGCAAAAGCTGAATCTTTTTTGATAAACCTCTTTTTCCTTACCACAGGAAGTTCTTCTTTTTATTTCCTATTCCCATCGTAGTGGCCAACCCTAAACCTGCTACTGCTCCTATAACTCCAGCAGCTAGTACATAATACTCAGTCTTACCTTTAAACATTCCCTTATTTTCTTCTTTAGATTGGTATTTATTCATTGTTGAATAAACACCTTCTCCTTCATGTTCGTGATTATGATTGTGGTACGGCATCCTCTTACGTCTCACAAGTTTACCCATCTCTTTATCCAAATTTATACCTACATTTAAATTCAAGCTAAACACCTCCTATTTGTATTATGCTCATATTCTTTGCAATTAATCGGAGGTGATATTGTTAATTTCTCTCAAAACCTTATTAACAACTCTCTTGCCAATTTCATCTTCCTTCATTTCATTTAAGGCATTTTCCAATAGTATCCATTCAACTTCTTCTACCTCATGTGACTTATTAATTTCGCCACCAGCATAGCTAGCCATAAAAGTAAACATAATGATTTCTTTAGATTTAAGATATTCACTACCAAGATATTTTATATTTTTTACACTAATTCCTGTTTCTTCTTTAACTTCTCTTACTACTGTTTCTTCAGCGCTCTCTCCATTACTTATATAACCACTAATAAGAACTTTTGAATTTTTAAATATATAGCTTTGTTTTAATAGTAATATTTTATCTTCTTTTATTACAGCTACCATTATGCATGGCTTAGGTGTATCAAAAAACATTATGTCATCATTGATACAATAGGGGACGCCTCCTTCATCCCAACTATACTTCTCTACTAATTGCCTTCCACATCTTGGACAAAACTTATATTTCATATATCCCCCTACATATTACCTATTATTCTTACTAATTCATCTATTATAACCATTTTACCACAAACATATTGTGCCTCGCTATTGATAATATATTATTAAAGGGATATACTGCTCTTAAAGCAATATATCCCTTTAATATAAATTATAATATTATTTCAATCTTTTTATTAAGAGTAATGGAATTCTCCGTAACTATACTATTATAAGCATAAACATCCACTCCATTACTACTAGCATATCTTAAAGCTTCTCCAAAGGCCATATCCATTTCATCATTAGGTCTAAAACGTTCTATGTTATCTATGGCAATTAGAAATAGAACACCTGCACCCTTACCAGAATTCACAACCTCCACCAGCTCCTTCAGATGCTTTGCACCTCTCTCTGTTGGAGCATCGGGAAACATAGCTGTTCCATCGTTCTCTAAGGTAACACCTTTAATTTCTAAATAGTATTCCTTGTTATTACTAGTATTAGTAAGTTTAAAGTCGAATCTACTATTTCCAAAAGTTTTTTCCCTTTGAATCAAGTCATATTCCTCTAATCCCTCTATTTTTTTAGCAATTAGCGCTTCTTCTACAACCTTATTAGGCACATGAGAATCTATGTTTATTAGCGTGTCGCCTTTATAACCAGCAATTAAATCATAGGGTGTTTTTCTAGAAGGATTATTTTCCTCTCTAAGTAATACAGTAGATCCAAAGGTTAATATTTCTTTACACCTACCAGTGTTCGGTACATGCACCATTAACTCTTCACCATTTAATAATACATAGGCCTGAAACCTATTAGGCCTTTTAATAAATTTAGCTTTTACTATATTTTTTCCTATTAACATTTAATTTCCCCTCAATATTCTTTAGTTCTACATAATTCTATGAAGTTATCCACCTTATCCACAATCCACTGTATCTTTTTGTGGATAACTATTGTTTGTTGTTACTTTTTCTCAACAATTCTCTTACTTTGTAACAAATACTAAAAATATTGTCTATAATTATCTCTCTAGGTTCATTTAATATCCAACCTGTTATAGCATCATTTATATACTCATCATCATATACTTCTAATTCTTTTTTATAATAATTATAGTCTTCATCCTTATATTTCTTACAATATAAATCCAAAATACTTTTTAAGTCCAATAAATAGTTAGTAGCTACTTCATATTTTTCTTTGACCTTTTTTATGGTGCTACTATTTGCCTCCCCACAATCAGATATTATTTCTATTATATCTTCCAATGCTAATATAAGCTTATTAGCATAGTGCTCTAATTTTGAAATAATATTACTATCAAAATCAGATTCATAAAAAACCCCAGTACCCATCCATCTAAAACTATCTTTATAAAGGATAATTTCTTAATAAATCAGTATCTCCTATTAAGATAGCTTTACCTCCAATCTTATATCATTCCTGCTATTGAATATATATGATATAGATAGAAATATTATTCGTATACAACTGGGTATCCTTTAGACTTTAACTAATAAAAAGTAAAAGTCTAAGTAACTAATACTTAGACTTTTACTTTTAAAGTGACCCCTAGGGGACTCGAACCCCTGTTACCACCGTGAGAGGGTGGTGTCTTAACCGCTTGACCAAGGGGCCATAAGCAATTATTGAAAATAATAAAAGTTATTTAAACTTTAATTACTTATTGAAGTGACTCCTAGGGGACTCGAACCCCTGTTACCACCGTGAAAGGGTGGTGTCTTAACCACTTGACCAAGGAGCCAAAAAAACTTATAACATCGTTATATGGACCATAAGGTACTATCAACGATGTGAGTCCTAATCATTCTATTAAGAATGTAAAGTATTTTTTAACCTGGC
>NZ_FMJL01000014.1 GCF_900095445.1 Clostridium sp. N3C | reverse complement strand
AAGAAGTTCCAGTCTTTGTTAAAGGAAATTTTGCATATTAAAATTTGCAGATTCAGATTTTAAAGCTAAAGGATTTAAATAGAGAGATTATTGAAGAAGTAAATGACAAAGAGTCTGATAGAATTTCAGATTCAAAATATATTGAGTGAAAAATAAAGAGAGCTAATTGGCTCTCTTTATTTACTGGTGTTTAGTTTAATTGAAATACTTTAATAGTAATTTCTCTGCATCATCCTTGTTCAAAGGTTTAGAGAAGTAGTATCCTTGACCATGTTCGCAACCTAGATTTTTAAGTCGTGTTAACTGCCCTGCAGTTTCTATTCCTTCAACGGTTACTTTCATATTTAGCTCGTGAGCCATTAGGATAATACTCTTTACAACACTGTGATTTTTATTATTACTATCTAGTTGCTGAATAAAGCTTTTATCAACTTTAATAACATTGAAAGGAAACCGTTGTAGATAGCTTAAGGAGGAGTAGCCTGTACCGAAGTCATCTATTTGTATGTTTATACCTAGGTTTCGCATTTGCTCTAATACAGTTTGCGATTTTATTACATCAGTAATAAGAGAACTTTCAGTAATCTCAATACTTAAATTATTAGGGGATACCTTTGTTTCACGGAGCACTTCTGCAATCTGTTCAACTATGTCTGATTGGTTAAGTTGCATAGCCGACATGTTTACGTTTACAAAGAGGGATTTAGTATTCTTATAGTTCTTTTGCCAAAGACTAACTTGTTTGCAGGCTTCCTGAAGAATCCATTTACCTATAGGTATTATTAAGCCAGTTTCTTCCGCTATGGGTATAAAATCAGTAGGTGATATTATACCTAACTCCGGATGATTCCAGCGGACTAAAGCTTCAAAACCTATTATTTTATCTGTCTTTAAAGATACAATTGGTTGATAGTATAAAATTAATTCATTTCGTTCCAAAGCATGCTTTAAATCATTTTCTAATTTTAAGTTTTTCATTATCTTTTTCTGAATGTTTTCATCGAAAATAACATATCTATCTTTTCCTTGAAGTTTAGCTTCATACATAGCTATATCTGCATATTTTAAATATTGTTCAGCAGTAGTATATTCTTCTTTTGAAAAAACTACACCAATGCTGGCAGAGCATTTGATTTCATGATTATTTATTATAAAAGGAGTGCTTATAGAAATAAGAATTTTCTCTATCAAATTAATAACTTCATCCCTACTTTTTATATCCTTTACCAGTATTGCAAATTCGTCTCCGCAAAAACGGGATACTATAATGCTATCATTAGATAATTCTAGTAAACGTTTTCCAATAAGGGATAATATAATATCGCCATTATTATGACCTAAACTATCGTTAATGGTTTTAAAACCATCTAAATCCATAATTGCTATAGCAAATTGATCCTTTTTATTTTGTTTTAAAGCTTTTGTGATTTCCGTTATACATTTATTAAAATAAACACGATTTGGTAAATTAGTTAGAGAATCCTGTAAAGTGATATTATATAATGAACTATTAACAATTTTTAAACTATGTTGTTGGGCTACATATTTTCGAATAAGATAGCCTATTACTGTTAAGGCTATACTGTTAATTAGTATTATGGTTATAATTTCATGAGGAATAGGTGCTAAGCTGTATGTTGAATTAGACATAAGGACAAAAGCTAGTGTAATTCCAGCTATGTTTGGAAAAATTATATCTGACATTATGTATATATATATTGCAATTGAATAATAATAATGTAATATGTAATAACCAAAGTTTAAAGTAGAGTATCTTAGGGATATTATACAAGAAGCAAGGGAAACCGCAGCAAAAAAGTATTTTGTAAATCCCCTTGACCTAAAAAAGAAGGTACATAATATAAACACTATGTATAATACCGAGCTTATAACAGATAAATAGCTAGTATTATTATAAGTTAAGCTAAAAAGTAGTAATAATGCAAAAACACAAAAGAAAACGTTTTCTTTTGATGAATTTGATTTTTTTTCTATTACAACCATTGGTAACTCCCCCTCTAGGATAAATAAAAGAAAAGATAGAAGGTTTTGCCACTACTTCTTTTTACAATAATATAATATCATAGCTTTTGAATATAGACAAACTAATAAATTTAATTTAATTATATTAAAATGTATGATTTTTTTACTGATTTTATTATAAAACACCATTATAGATAATTTTACATTAAAATGAATAAATAACAAAAAATAAACAAGGACGAGATATAATATTATGGAAAAAATCCATACAGATTACAAAGTGGTAACTATTTTATGAAAGGAGATGGTTAAGCTTATTTAGAAATGTAATGAAAAAGATCCCAAAACAGTAAAGATAGGAAGCGATGTATATTACAACTTAATCTTGAATATAATGAACTAAAGTAACCTTTAAAAATAATGGGGGGAAAGAAATGTTTTTGGAGGCTTTAAGAGAGGATCGCATTATATTAATATCTAGTATCATTGTTGTTATTCTCCTTATAATTATAGCTATTTTAACTATACTACTAATTAAGGATATAAGGGAAGAAAAAAAGTTAGCTGCGGCTAAAACAGATCATAATGAACAGCCAAAAGACAGTAAAGATAAAAAGGTTGTTAACCTTTCTGAACCAAAAAATACTGATAGCTCAAGGAAAATAGCAGAAAGAGTAGTACAGGTATCTTTCAATGTAGATTCTGAAAGTCCAGTGAGTATTTCAACAGAGGCAGATCTTTTAAAAGAAGAAGAGGTTAAGGAAGAAGGCACAGGAGTAGAGATAAATGAAGAAATAATTGCTAAAGAAGTAAAGATAATAGCAGAACATAAAGAAGAAACTGATAAAGAAATAGATAAAAGTTTAGAAGAAAATAAGGAAGTTGTAGAGTCAGTATTGGAAGAATGGAATATTGATACCATCAAAGAGAAGGAAACTATAAATGAAGAAAAGCTATCAGAAAGTGATGAAGAAGCAGAAGTATTAGAAAAAGCAGTGATAGAAGATAGTGTAAAAGAAAAGGATATAGAGGAAATTCTTTTAACAGTTGAGTCTGTAGAAAATGAGAAAAATAAAAAGCAGCCCACGGCTAGTTTCTCTTATAAATTAAATGGACAAAGCAAAAATTTTAGAATAGATAAGCCAACTATTACTATTGGTAGAGATGCAAAAACCTGTGATTTCCTTTTAAGATATGATTCACGGGTAGGAAGAAAACATGCTATTCTTTCATACAAGGACCATAAGTATTATCTTTTGGATTTAGGCAGTAGAAATGGTACATATATCAATGATGTGAAGCTAAAGGGAGAACAGGAGCTTAAAGATGGGGATAAGGTTAAATTTGCTGATACAGAGCTGATCTTTAAAATAAATTAAATTGAAAGCCGCACTAAGTTTTAGTGTGGTTTTTTAAGTTAGAATTTTTATATTAAATGTGGTAAAATACTAGCAATAGAAAATTATTATAGATCTTCTTTGAGGTTGTATATTTATAATTAATTGATTTGTGCTAGAGCAATACAAGGAGGAAAGGGTATGCTTTATAATGGTATAGTTATTTTTGGTGAAATGGGAGCGGGTAAAGATGCTTTAGCTGCCAAATTTGTTGAGTTAAGAGATAATGCTAAGATATATAATATGGGTGTTCTATGTAGAGAAATGATGAAGGTGAGCAAGGTTAATCCACGTTGGAAGGGCTTGGAGAGATATATAGGTCAAACCGTTGCAGATAAGTTAAGAGAAATGGATATAAATATCATGTGTGATTATATATTGTCACTTATTTATGAAAGTGGACAAAAAAAGTATGGTTGGGACAACAGTCATCTTGAAGGACAAGACTTTGATAAGGCTATTAAGGAGCAATTGAGTTTTATTAGAAAAGAGGAACTATCCATAATAGTTGGTGGAAGAACCTTATCTGACCTACATTACTGGAAGGATAAGGGATACTTAATTTTGGGTATAAGGATTAGTCCAGAAATAAGAAAGAAAAGATTGATTAATAGAGATGGTGAAGAAGTGGTGAAAAATAGCAATAGCAACCATAACACCGAGGTGGATGTGCCATATATACTGGACAATCTATGCCATGAGGTTATTTACAATGATGGTACTTTAGAAGAACTAAAAGAATCAGCTGAAAAGATATTAATAAAATACAATTTTTAATAATCTACAATAAAAAGCCGGTATTTAGTTTTCCGGCTTTTTATTGTTAAAATTATCATGTAATGCCTTGGAAAGGGCTTCTTTTTGAGATTCATTAATGATACCAGCTTCTTTAAGCTCAGTAAATAGATCCTTTGGCTTTTTACTTGCACAGTAGGCTTTTCTTTCCTCAGGACTCATACTTTCTAATTTAGCCTTTTCTTCCTTCTTTTTTGATAAAAATTCATTTATTTTAGTAAGCTGTTCTGAAGTTATTGTACCTTTGGATATTTCCTTTTTTAATACTTCCTGTAGTTTGTTTTCATGGTTTCTTTGAATCATTTCTTTAATTCTATTAGCTTGTTCTTCAGTGATTATTTTAGATGAAACCAAATCTCCAAAAATATCTGGACGTTTTTTATAGTTTTGCTCTAAGTAATTTTCTCTTTGCTTATCATCCATTTTTTGAAACTTTTCTTTTTCTTCTTTCTTTTCTTCTTCATGTTTTTTTAAGAATTCTTCTATTTTATTAGCCTGTTCTTCAGTGATGATCTTTTCTTCCACAAACTTTTGTAGTTCTGCTGAAGTTAAATGTTTAGGCTTTATAAAGTAATCTTCATTTTCCCATCTTAAGGTATAAGCCTTTGGAAAATCAAATGTAGGAACTAATAAGGAAAGCAACAATGCAACTATCATATTTTTAATATTAAAGTTTATTTTTTTCATATAAAAACACCTCCGTTATTATATATTTTGCCGAAGGTTTACCCAAAATATTAATGATTTTAAAGGGAAAAAATAAACCCTAGAGAGCTCATTAAGCTTTCAAGGGTTTATTTAGATTTAAACTAGATTGCCTTTGATAACAGTATTATCTATCCAAGGATTATAATATCTATTATAGCTAGGAGTGCATATTTCAACATCCATACTATATTCCTTTATACTTTCTAGGTTGAGATTTAAGGCAGATCCAGTAAAGCATGTGATTACAAGTTTATAATCATATTGTAAAGACCTATTTATATGGTGTAATTCCTTTAAATTATCAAGAGCTATCTCAGTATTAAGATCTATTAAAGGTGATGAAATGTTTTTTATATGATTAGTTATATTATCTATAAGTTTCTTATCTTTAAGAACATTAACTGAAATCAATAATAGAGCATCTTCCAATAAATTTTCTTCTGTAGGAACCCACCTAATAGTTGAAAGTTTTTCTTTTTCGTTTTCTAATATATCTAAACTTTTTAAAATCCAAACAGGTTTACTACCTTGTGCTAGTAATAAGCAATGAGTAGGCAGCATACCATTACCAAGTTTATTTGGATGTCCTACAAGTATTTGAGCGGTGATTGTTGCCATAAATAGGCCTCCTTATCTGCTTTAAATGGATATAAATATCCCTTGTTTAATTCTCGTAGAAAAATGTAAAAACTTTAATTTTCATTATAGTAAGTTCTTTTTATTTTGCTTTAAAATGATATAATTGATTTTGTGGCTTTTATATAGAAAAAGCAAAGAATTAAGAATAAGACAAGTAACAAATGCTTTCGCTACTGACATAATTAGGGGGACAAGATTAAATGGACAACAATCATAAGCTAATTCCTTATTTTACAGCACTAGTAAGTTCTATTATATTTGGACTTAGTTTTTTATTTTCTAAAAGAG
>NZ_FMJL01000106.1 GCF_900095445.1 Clostridium sp. N3C | reverse complement strand
TATTATATTTTTTATTAAAATAAGCGGCATAGCTCTGATTTATAGACTTCATTATTTTACTAATATCAGCACCACAGCAATCAATAGTCATATGGCCATGGGTAGTCATTAGGCAATATGCATATACTTTAAATAGGTATATATCCTGATACTTCTTAATCAATTGTAAATACTTATCTTTATCAGCACAATCTTTAAAAAGAGGAACATCACTTATGCTTCTAACCATAATGTGATAAATTCCGTGTTCATTTTTTATGCGAGCAACTCTTGGCATAATAATCATTTCCTTTCGCTTTTTTCTAGATTATTGCCAGCTTTGCCAGGATTAAATCATATTAGAAACTAAAAATCTTTAATTCCTCAATAACATATTCATTATAGAAGCTAAAAATATTGAACCGTCCCTAATAATTAACCTCTTTTAAACACAGTCCTTTAGCTGGTGCAATAGGACCTGCTTCTGATCTTTTTTTTTCATTCAATATTTTGTCTACATCCTCTGCTCTCAGCTTGCCTGTACCTACTTCTAATAGAGTGCCGGTGATTATTCTTACCATATTCATTAAAAATCCGTTTCCGTTAATTTCTATTTCTATATTACCTTCATCTTCCTTTATATTTATGTAATTAATAGTCCTAACTGTGGACTTATTCTTAGATTTCAAATTAGTAAAACTTCTAAAATCATGAGTTCCTATCAAATACTCCGCTGCTTTTCTCATCTCGTTTAAATTCAATTGATCTTTGAAGTGGTAAACATACTTTCTATTAAATACATCCGGAAACTGATTATTGTTTATTTTATATACATAAGTTTTGGACTTAACATTATATCTTGCATGAAATCTCTCGCTGGCATCTTTTATAGATTTTACTACTATATCTTCTGGAAGATATTCATTCAAATATTCCTGCATAGCTATTATAGTCATGTCAGAGTTTGTATGAAAATTTGCTACGTAATTGTCTGCATGAACACCAGCATCTGTTCTGCCACAACCTATCACTTGAATTTCTTCACCGGTCATCTTAGATATTACATTTTCCATTTTCCCTTGTATAGTTTGATCTGCATCCTTTTGCTTCTGCCATCCTTTATATCTAGTTCCATCATATTGTATTAACATTTTTATGTTTCTCATGTTCATCCTCCCTGTTTTATATTTTTCCATATATTTATTCGAATTTTTTGACTTATCTTTGACTTCTATCTCAATTATCTTTACTTTCTCTCCTAAGTCAAGGGGACGGTTCAACAAAATTAAATAATGAATTTTGTTGAACCGTCCCCTAACTTTTATAACATTTTTTCTATTTTATACTCTTGTTTTTTCTCACTAATCCAAGTATTGGCTTTTTCAGAAATTTTCTCTTCCAAAATTGCTTCCTTAACTTCATCTTTACTATCTTCGTAAGTAGCTTCTACAGCAGCTTTTTTATCTACTACTTTGATAATATGATATCCATATTTGCTTTTTACTGGACCACTTATTGCATTTACCTCCAAAGCGAAAGCCGCATTTGAAAATTCTTCAACCATGTCACTTTTCGTAAAATATCCAAGGTCTCCACCATTTTCTTTAGTACCAGTGTCTGTTGAATATTCTTTTGCTAATTTAGCAAAATCTTCCCCAGCCTCAAGCTTTGCTTTAACTTCCTTTGCCGTAGCTTCATCTGCTACAAGTATATGGCTAGCTCTTACTTGTTCAGCTTGATCATAGTTAGCTTTATTTTCCTCAAAGTACTTTTTCATCTCATCTTCTGTTATTTCTATAGTTGGTTCAAGTAATTTTCTTATACCTGTATTATATTTTATATCATTTTTAAAATCTGCTTCTGTATAAGAATAATATGCTAGCATCTGATTGAAGGTCTCTTCTCCTCCAGTCTGTTCTTTTACTTTTTTCAACTCTTCCTGTATTTCTTCATCGGTTACTTCTAAATTATTTTTCTTTAACTCTAAATCAATAATTTTATAATTAATTAAACTGTCTAGGGCAGATTCTCCATTATGTTTTGCTAGTGTGTTATACAATTCATCTTTAGTAATCTTAGTATCTCCTACACGAGCTACTACAGTATCTTTTTTAGCTTTGTATGTAGTTATTGCAAAAAATATAGCTAAAGCTGAAACTACTACTAAAGATACTGATAATACAGTAATTAATAAATCCCTTTGCTTTTTACTATTAGTCAAAACTTTCCTCACCTTTCCTAATCTATTTTGGGGTACCACTTAAAATATTATTTTTATAACTAGCTATAATACCAATTACAGTTATATTATAAGTACATTGGCTTAAATTAATCTTAAATAATTTTAATTAATTATTTGCAACTAAATTATTTCCCCCTTTCGTATTCTACAGATAAAAATAAAAATATGCAACATAAAATTGAAATTTTTGGTATGTGTTTTTCATTTCATTTATTATCAAGAGCAACAATACTCTGGTCTCTTTTAAATTTTACTACATCTTTATTAAATTATTTTCATTATCTTTTAATTACTTTTAAAGTAATATTTTATAAACCAATTATATTTTAACCTAATTGAAAAAATTTAAATAAGTTTTATATTTTAACTTGAATTCGGCAAGTTGTTGAAATTCTTTCAATAACCTTGCCATTTTCATTTTTTAACTTTAATTTTATTATTGTTGTTGTTTCT
>NZ_FMJL01000051.1 GCF_900095445.1 Clostridium sp. N3C | reverse complement strand
GGCTATTTGCTAAATCCGTATATATTTTCTCAACACTGTCTAAAATATTGTAACATTTATCTTTATATTCTCGTAAATCCTTTTTATTATCTTCTTTTATAAACGATTTAAACTCTTGCTTATCTCGTAGTATTACACCAAAATCATATCCGGTATTTATTTTAAAATCAAATAAACATTCATTCAATGTACTCATCCTGCTATTATATTTGACTACATTACTTTGTTAAGACATAACAATCACCTTTATACAATACAAACCTATACTAATATATCCATCTTATAAGTAAATTATAATTCTTTATTGATAATATTGTCAATATTTAACAACTTTATTCTCGAATGCACAAATAAAATTGTATTGACAAGTACAAAGTATTTTGATATTTTAACTTTGACGGAGGGAATAATTCCTGTACCGTCACAACTCGCAGGAGCTTTATCTATGCGAGATTTTTTATTTTGCATAGATTTTTACAATAATAAAGTTTTAATAAGATGTCATTATTAATGAAAATTACTTTATTAGATATAATAAAATTGTGTAAAGACTTAAGACACAAGGTTTTGAACAAATTTATAATAAATAAAATTAAAAACTATGGGTAAGGAAGTACGTCTATGAGGACTGTAGATACAAAAATAATATATAATAAGAATGGTTGGCTTTTACACCTTGTCAGAACAAGAGATGGGATACTGGATACCATAACCTTACAATATCCCATGAAAACTGGTATTAAATCCGTAACAAAACGAAATAGTTTTCCCTTTTGGCTGGGCAGCACAGAAAATGCTTGAGGCTTTTATTAATTTTATATAGTTAGTAGTTTTAGTATATACATAAGGCTTTGTTGATTTTTAAATTGACAAGGCTCTTTCTTTTCTTATATCAAAATTTATAACAAGGATGGATTTTTGCATAAAAAAAATTTATATACTTAATTAGGGATAATTATGTTTTATAGTTAAAAAATCCTAATTATTTGCGTTTATAACTTCTATTGTTGATAATGCTCCGTTTTTCTATCCATTTCTCGCTTCTCATAACTTATCTATTGTAGACTGCCTGGTTTTAAAATCGTATTCATGCTAAATTACGTTTTTTAATATATTTTTCTCTGTTTATAATTCTATTAATTGATATTAATACAAATTAATATAAACCAATTGTAATTAATACATATTAACTTGTATTAATCGGATTGTTTTAATACTACCAGTTTAAAATTTCTCTAAATTACTAATTCCCCAAAAACAAAATCTATTGTCTTTTCCTATAAACTTAAATTTAAAATCGTATTCGTTTTTAGAAACCTTTTTTGGCAAAAAATAAGGACTATTTCTATTGAAACAGCCCAATTAACACGATTTTAAACATCTATACGTTTTTAAAAACACTTTTTATCGAAAATATCTCCAGTAACAACTCATAAATATAATATGTATGCCGCAGCAGCCAATGCTGCACGACTCAATAAACCTACATTTTCTTTAGAAAAGATGAAAGAAGTTTTTTATTATGGCAACTAAATTTATATTAACAGCACAAAGTGCTGATGAGAGCTTTTATGTACGGTGGGCAATTAAAGCCCACTTGATGATTTTGAAGGATTTTATTATGAGACAGCCTAAATAGGCTGTTGGGAAGCAATTTTGTTTTATAATTCGCAGCCTGAGGCTGCGAATTATACTTGTTTAGATAAAAACTAAATGTGTATTACCCCGTTGAAACCAATATATATAATGATATTTAAAGGAGTCAAGTATTTTTTCTTATGCAGTTTTTTTATACAGAACATAACTATATCCCTTTAAACCAAACCTTTGTAAAAGTTCTTTATTAGCTTTACGGTATTCAAAATTATATTTATCAATCAACACAGGAATAAGCCTTTTATAATTAATATACTTGTTTTCTTTTTCTACTACTTCTCCATCTATTATAATTTGTTTATCATAAATATCATCTAATATAACATAACCTTTTTTCATAATCTCTTCAACTACATAGCTTTCTATTAAATCTTGTACTTTTCTTGTAAAGCTACTGAATTCACAGTCCTTATAAATGTCTCCAGCAACCTGTTTGTCATAAATATTTTCTATTAATACCTTGCTAACTGTCTTTATAGAACTATATCCCTTTTTTAACATCTTATTTGCCATTTCATCTGATTTTTGTATAACTTCACCTAAAGGAGGTACTGTATAAAAGTTAATCATCCTTTGTCCTTGTTTTTTTGCAATCTCTTTAGCATTATCTAAAAGCGCTTCTGGCACATCTTCTTTAGGAACTTTGTTTATTAGTTTCAAAGCACAAAACAGATTTATATATTGGTTTGCCTGCTTAACATTCATCCCCAGTCTACCAGCTAAATATCTGTTTGAAAAAAAGAAGATATTCTGTCCGTCAAGACTGAATTTATCGAATGTAATATTCTCTAAACCTATCTGATTAATCTCTGCCAATACCCTTATGCCCCAACGTATAGTTTTATTTAGGCTTTTATATTGCTGTAGAAAAGATTTATCAAACAATCTATTCAAATTCTGTATATATTTTTCCTCTTGAGATTTTTCCATCTTTCATCTGGCATTTCAATAGAAAATTTCTGACATAAATACTTAACAGCTTCTATAAATGTAATAGACTTCATTTTGCATACTATGTCAATAATGTCCAATCCATTTTCATTATGAAATTTACAAATAGGCGAATTACAAAAATATTTATATACACCTTGCTTATTTGTAATTACAGCCGAAGGGTGATTATCATCATGGAAGATACATCTAAAAGCTACATTAGGTTCTGATTTTATTCCGAGAACTTCTCCCATATCCTGCCTTCTTAAATAATCAACAATATCTTCAATAGTATTAAACTCTTTATTTTCCCATTCTTTAAGAACAACTATATCAGTAACCTCTTTTAGAACTGATGGTTTGCATTTTTCTTCTAATACCTTATTCTCTTTAATATTAGCCTCAATTTTTTTAGAAATATTATTTTGTATAATTTGTAAATCACATTGTAAAGCATCTGCAATCTCGTGCTGCGTATAGCGAAGATGAGAATCAAATTTTATACATTTTATTCTAAATGGATTCGATGGATCTTTTAAATGCAAATAATTAGGAATACGGAGTATCCTGTTTAAATCTACAATATTTGGATCAGTGTTGAATTTATTGATTATAGCTTTTTGTATTGGTTTAAATAAACTCAAATCCTGATTCTCTTTCTTCAACAGCCAATAGAAATGGAATCCATTTTTAGTTTCAACAATAATTGAAGGTTCAATTTCAAACTGCTTCAACTGTATCAAAAAATCCTGCTTACTCTTTTCTATTTCGTCATCAGTCCTATATTTTATTATTTTCTTTCCATTCTCATCGAAACCAGTAACTTCTTTGCCAAAATCAGCATCTCCAAAATGTGCTGTAAGAGAAGTTATATCTTTACTTCTTTGCCCTCCGTTATTTACTACGAAGAATATGCCACATCCTTTTCCTTGGTATCTTTTAAATACCATTCGCATAAACTCATACTCTTCTTCAGTATCAAGCATAAGACAATTTTCACTTTTAGCAAATGCTTTAGTACTATCTTGAGCCATTCTAAAAAATACAGGTTGTCCTAATTCCTTAAAAGCAAGAAGAAATTGAAAATCATCTATTTGTAAATCCTTTCTATTATATATATCTATATCAAACACTTTGACCACCATCTTTGAAAATTATGTAAATGGCACTTCTAACAATAATTGGTGGTCTTATTAAAGGCGAAAAAATAAAAGCCCTATTCAAATTACATTTTGAATCCGACTTTATCATTCTTATAACTGTTATCTAAATTAGTTTTCCTTTGATGTTTTTACTGTATCAAAACAAAAAGCCTTATGTCAAGTTTTACATACTTTTTGTTTTTTGTGAAAAAAGTACAACAATAAACTCCTAAATAGTGAGTAGTAGGGGGTTATTGTTGTACTTATTAACCAGTAATTTATTTTATCTATATTTTTATTTTAAAGCCTTGTTTATAAGTTTTTCTATATACTTTTTATCATCCCTTTGTAGAAGAACATTGCACTTCTCGAGTTCTTCCTTTGTAATAGTGCCTCTCCAGCTTTCCTTTATCTCTGATAGGCGGGTAGGAGTTACAATAAAAGAATTAAGTATTACGTTGGGATTAGTTTTGCATAAATTAGCTTGTAGCTCTTTTATTTTCTTGTACAACTGTATTTTGGGGTTTTCCTCTCCCCCCGAGATACTCCTTATTCCCTTTGGATCAATAAATGCAATATACTGCTTGCTTCCCTCTATAATCCACATTATGAAATCTGGATAAAAGTTCCCTGCTTCAAAAAAACCTATGCCTGACTTTGCCTTATTTCTCAAAAGATAAAGCTCTTTATCATTAAAGAAATCCTTATTTTTTGTGCAGTAATCTCTTAAATCCAATACAAACTGCCTTTCCCCTTCGTTAAGCTCAACTGGACTTACTGAAATATTATCCTCATACTTGTCAACATGAATAAGAGGGGAATACAGATGCTTTTCAAAATCAATAATATCAAAGGTTCCATGAGAAAAACTTTCCATATTAAGTCCTTCAACTGACTTTCCCTCTGAAGCCTTTCTTAAAGCATCTACCAATGAATCAAGCCTTGCTTTTATGGTTTCCTTTTTTCCATCATCATAAACTGTTATGCTGTACTCTCTAACAAAATTTCTATCGTCTTTTTCTAAACCACGATATTCAAGATTCGGCAGTTCGTAGGATTGTCTCATGTAATTATAAAATGCTTCACAATATTTTTTAAGAAGCACCGTAGTAATCTCCTGAAAGCGCATATAACTTCTAAAATCTTTGATTTTAAGGTCGTCTTCGGGAATCATAAGTATATACCAAGTATCATCCTGCATAATCTCTCTCAATATTACCTTTGGTATGTTCAAATTGTACCATGATTTTTCATTTTTAAATCTTTCAAGCTCGAAATATACCTTGTCAAAGTCTACAAAAGCCAAATGTTCAGGCTTTAAGGTATCTATATGTTTGTTTACATTATCAGGTGAGCCTGATTTATCATCGCTGGAAATATATTGTATCCTCTGATAATAGTCAAGAACTATCTTCTTCATACCAGGGTAAGACGAAGGCAAATTAAGTACTGGCCTTGGTCCTTTTCGTTTAAAATCCAGCCCTTCCTTTAATTTAAGTGTTTTTAATCTATTTAATTTTTCTTCATCTAAATTTATTACCGTTTGCACAAAATAGTTAATCTTGTTTTCTTCATCAGGCATACCTTCTTCTTTTAAGTATTCCTTAAATTGCTGCATATAGTCCGCCCTAACGCCAAAAACATTAAGCGTTTCCACTAAACTTATAATGCTTTGAAACTTTTTAGAAAGCAGAGTTGAAGGAACATTCTCTGCTTTCTTACTTCTCTTTAAGCAGAATTCATAACCTTTTAATCTGACACCACGTCCAAATAGTTGAATAACCTCCGAACCTTCTTTTTTGCCCATATTCATAAGTCCCATGGTACTAACACGCCAGCTGTTCCAGCCTTCAGAAAACTTCTTTGAACCTATTAGTACATTAATAGTAGAGTTAGTTTCATTGATGCTTCTAAACAATGAGCTTGAAAAACCACGTTTTTCTGTATTAAGTCCAATATCTTCGCACAACTTTATAAGTTTACTGCTGTCACCAACATTTATGCAGCCAAAATAGTTTTCAGCATCTCCAACTTTTAATCCTATTTCTCCATCTGTTCCATTTAAAATATCTATATGAAGCTGTGCCCCTGGTATTGCATCTGCAAATATAATTTTAAGCATATCCATGAAAATAGCATCTTGAGATAAGCCTTTACCTTTAAGGTAGAAAAAACTGTCTCTAAATATCTCCCTGTTTTTACTATCAAGTAGCCCAGCATTACCACTTAAAAGCCTCTGTATATTATCTACTGTTTTATTTCTTTCATTTTTAATAAACCTATCAAAAAACAATAATATATCAATAACATCAGATACATTCTTTTTATTCTCGGTTCTAACGGCATTTACAGTACTACCTACAAATACTAAAAGAGGTTTTTCTATCATAAAAGGATTTAAAGCTTCCCTGTTTTCTTCATATATTTTAAGCTGCTGATAAAACATCATAAGACATGCAGTAAGATACAAATTTCGCATATCCTCATCTTTGTCATCTGCAAGGTTTAAAATATTATAATCCTTTCCATATCCATCACCATGGAAATACCTATAGGAATAATCAAAAATGATACACTTTGCGTATTCCTGTATAAGTTTAGAGTCATTTTTAACTGCCTGACCAAAGGTAGCAGAATACTCAAAGGAAAATCCCTTCTCACATAAAGTATCTCTTTTTTGTTTCCAGTCCTTTCCGCTGCTTCCCCTGTGTCCTTCATCAACTAAAACAAGATTATTCTTTTCAAAAAAATCTACTGCTACTGTTTTTTCCTTGGCTTCATCCTTAAGTTTATGAATATCAATGATTTCTATTTTTTTCTCACTATTTGTTAGTAATCCTCCAGCATTTTTATCAAACAGCTCGGCTTTAAATCCCGATAACTCAAGCTCTATAAGGTGCTGGTTTGAAAGCCCCTCGCTTGGAGTTAAAAGTATTACTCTGTTTATTTCCCTTTCTCTGCCGTGGAGTTTTAAATAATGCATATATTGAAGTATATTTATGTGCATAATAAGCGTCTTACCAGAACCTGTTGGCGTATTGAGGAATACTTTCGTTTTAAAAAACAGGCATATAACTTTGAAAACTTCCGTGTTAGAAATTTGAAGGCAATCAATAACCTTAACCAGCTTCTGACATATGCATTAGGATTTGTTGCCATGCTCTCAGACCAGGTAGGTTCAAATAATCTATCAGATAAAATGATTAAAAACTCAAAGTCACTACGTAGCAAAGTCTTATTTCATTCCTATCAAATTGCAAAAGGAATAGCAAATACCTTAGCTTATGCAAGAAGTGGAATTAAGGCATGGCAAAAGATTCGCCGTGCAAAGCCACACCAACAGTTATAATTAAAATTAATATGTTGAGCACGACCAACTGAATAACGTTATTATTTGGCAGGTTTATTAAGGTCGTCTATTTTTAATAAATTTACAAAAATAAAAATATAGGGACTAAGATTACCAAAGCTACGCATAGATATAAGGAATCCATGCAAAATACGGAAACTCAAGTTACCTTCTACTTTTATAGCCGTTAAGAGTAGAAGGGTTGAAATCCACAACAGCCCCCTACTGTAATTGATGACGTAAAGATCCAAGAGTCAGGGAGTCTACCTAAAATTGAGTTTTAATATGCTTTTGGAAGCATCTTTAGGCAAAGAGATGATACTAATACACATTGCAATTTCATTGACAAAAAATCGGGTAGTTTAAAGTTTATATTAACACTTCAAACTACCCGTAAATCCTGACTTCTGATCTAACTTTGACCCCCATCTTCAATTTTATTATTTATTTCCTTATAACATAAATACCAATCCATACATGAATAACCATCTTGATTGCTTATTCGTTGTTTTAATCCTTCATAAGTAGTAGGGGCTGGAATAATTACTGGCATACCTGGCATCCAATCTGCAGGCGTCGCTACTTTTTCTGCATCCGACATTTGTAAGGCATCCAAAATTCTTAATATTTCAGGTATATTCCTTCCTATAGTTAACGGGTAATACAATATTGTCCTTAAGATTCCTTGCGGGTCAATGATGTATACGCTCCTCACAGTGGCCGTTTCACTGGTTGCTGGGGATATCATACCGTAAAGATTCGATACCTTTAGGCTCCTATCATCAATAACTGGAAAAGGTATCTCTATACCCGTATTGCAATAAATATTATATACCCACGCAAGATGCGAAGCATTACTATCTACACTTAAACCAATAAGTTGTGCATTTCTTTCAACAAAGTAGGGAAAGTACCTTGCAAATGCTATAAACTCAGTCGTGCATACTGGTGTAAAATCTCCTGGATGTGAAAATAATACAACCCATTTCTCACGAAAATTAGATAATTTAATATTCCCAAAGGTAGTGATTGCTTCAAAGTCAGGTGCCATGGCGCCAATCTGAGGAAACAAGTCCTTGGAATACTTACGTCTATATCCATGAATTTCTCTCCTTTAAAAGTAAACTTCATAATATTATATTCATGAATAAGATATATGTTCAATAGATATTTATGATAATCTATAGTTCTATCGTAACAACAAGAATGTTCCTGATGTAATTAAACATAGTCCTACCATGGCTTTTTTGTTACTTTTTCCCCTAAAAGTAAATATTAAAAAACTATGGTAACTTCCAATCTTTTCGATTGTACTTAGTATGCCTTTAGCTAATTCAATTTGTCTGATTATAAAGAATACTTTTTATATCCTCTAGTATCATAGGTTTATAGAAATAAAAACCTTGTATCTCATCACACATTTCATCCCTTAAAAATGCATATTGCTCCTCCGTCTCTACTCCCTCTGCTAATACATCAATCCCAAGATTTTTTGCTAACCTAATCATACTTTTTACTATTTCCTTTTCCTTATGGGTATTTTGTGATAGCCCTTGAATAAACTCCATATCAATTTTAATCAAATCTATTGGAAATGTCTTTAATCTGCTAAATGATGAATAACCCGTTCCAAAATCATCAATTGCTATCGTAATTCCAAGGTTTTTTAATTCTGTTATACGTTGTAATACGTAGGGTTCCTCATTAAAAGCTATATTTTCTGTAATTTCAATCTGAATATTAGATGCAATCGCGTTTGTATCCTCTAATATTTTACTTATATTTTTAATAAAATTTTCATCTTTGAGTTGTTCTAATGAAAGATTAATTGAAATGCGATAATCTTTCTGAAAGATTTCTCTACATTGTTCACAAACAGTTTTAAAAACCCATAATCCTATTGGAATGATCATTCCAGTTGTTTCCGCTAATGGTATAAAAACATTTGGTGAAACTATACCATATTCTGAATTATTCCATCGTAAAAGTGCTTCGAACCCGATTATTTCTTTTGTATCTGCTTTCACTTGTGGTTGATACCGGATAAATAATTCATGATTGTCAAGTGCCCTATATAGATGGTTTTTCATTTTTAGTTTTTTTACAACATCGTTTTTTATTTTCGTAGAGCAATATACACATTGGTTTTTTCCCTTGCCCTTTACTGAATACATAGCAATATCAGCATTTTTAATCAGTGTTTCTGGTTCTTCTCCATCCACTGGGTAAACAGCCACACCGCTACTTGCTGTAATTACAAATTCTATATTTTGAACGTGAAATGGTTTTTTAAAGATATCCATAATCTTTGTAGAAACTTTCTGCATATCTTCTATTTTTTCTATATTAGAAATTTGAACCAAAAATTCATCCCCACTAAGTCTAGATACAGTATCTCCTTTTCTTAAACAATTTTCCAATCGCTTTGCAACTGTTTTTAATACGGTATCCCCAGCTGAATGTCCCAGGGTATCATTTACAGATTTAAATGAATCTAAGTCAATAAACATAACACCTATCAGTGATCCATTCCGTTTTGCCAAATAAATATTCTGCTCCAACCGATTTATAAACAACTCTTTATTAGGTAAATCTGTTAATAAATCATAAAAAGCCATTCTATGCAACTTAATTTCCGACTCCTCAAGTGTCTTTTTTTGATTTACAATTTCCGTAATGTAATCTGTCATTTTTTCTTTATAAAATATAATCAATGTTATAATCGAAAGTACACCAACGTACGAAATTACTCCTGGGAGGGCAGTTGATGATTTTATATTGTTCATAAACAAAATTGCCATAATAGTATTGTAAATATTAAGAATAACACTTACTATATATCCGGGTTTGTTTTCTGTTAGCACTAAATAAACAGAAATAAACATCTGCAATTGTGTGATTACCCCTCTAAATGTTTGCAAGCTAATCTCACGCCCTAGTATAATCAATATCCTATCCTCCGCTACATCCTTTAAAGATATAGAAAGAGCCATATAAATCGCAATAGAAATAATTATATTCACGTATTTGCTTATCTTGGAGGGTACTTTTATTTTAGTCTCACGTAGTTCCATACACACCACTTACCTTTCATTTTTTTATCACTCAACAGGAGCACTTGCGACCCTGTTTGTAACAATTCCTATTCCCCTTTTCTGTTATCTTATGTTGTGCTTAAATTTAGTAAGAATATTTTGGAAAAACCCTTAACTGTATAGATACTCCGTTAGGATCATAGACGTAAAAATAACGAGTTTCATCACCAGGCTCCTGAATACTAGAAGGCTTAAGGCCTTTATCTATTGCAAGTTTGTGCATTTCATCTAGCTTATCTGTCTCAAAACAAATAAACATACCTTTCCCTTCAAATCGAACACCTTGTACCTAATGACAATCCTTTAGAATTATGCCTTAATATTTAGAGAGGATTCTTGTGTGCTACCTGGAGCAACTCTTTCAAGAGCCTTAATTATGGAAGCAGCATCGACCTTGCGTGAATTTCCTATTACAACTTTGTTTCCCTCAATATTTATATTAACTAAACGGTGTGTGGCTGCTTCAAAAGCCGCACGGGCAGCGTTTTTGGCTTCTATATTTTCCTCACTTGGGTTTAGCTTCACTTCTGCCGCTAATCTGCTATATTCATCCAAAGCCTCACCTTGGGCCTTAACAGTTTCATTATGTGCAGCAGAACCTATATCCCTTTTAGCTTGGGCAAATGCCTCGTTATATATTTCTCTAAACTTGACCAAGCGAGCACTTTCTGCGGGAGTATTAACAGCCATAAATCCCATACCACCACCGAGAAAAGGTGGAAGTTCGCTATACATACCAATCATGTTGCCACTGGAATCTCTAAAATTAATAAAGTTATTTCCGATATCCCTATTGTTGGGAAATAAATTACTTCTTTGCATTAGCATCTGCAAAATACAAGTACGATTCATATTAAGTGCAGGTATCATACCTTGTAATTTACTCGACAAGCCTGATAAGGTATTGCTTATAAAGCCTCGCCTGTCAGGAGAAACCCCAGAAGCTGCTAATCTCATTAATTCTTGGTGCTCATACCCACGATGTGCTTGCGAAAGATTTTTCCCCGCTGTAAAATCTCTTTTTGTTAATTCTTCAAATGCTGATCTTAATTCAGCATCGCTCATATTGGAAGCACCCTTGGTAGGCATGCCACCGACCCCAAAATTAGGTGGGTTATTTATGTGAAATGTCTGTCTTGTGCTTTGTTGATTCATGCCAATAGGCGGTTGATTTCTGTTAATTATCATATTTCATTCACTTCTTCTTAATATATATCGACATATCTATAAGAATATTAAGTGGAGATTTTTAATAAAAGTTTCCGAAACCCTTGATACTAAAGCATTTATGCACCCTGTCACTATTATGACACGAGCCCCTGTAGATAAAAAGGCTAAATCAAACAATCTAGCCAAAAAATATCTGAATTAATAATTATACTATATCTTTTTATAGATTTCTCCTCTATGTCCTATCCCAATTATTAATATCCTAACTTCATCATTTATTTCAGCAATTATCCTATAATCTCCAACCCTATATCTCCAATACTCCTTAAATTTACCTTTTAATGATCTACCTAATACTCTTGGATCAGTCGTATTTTCTAGATTTTTAGCTATCCAATTCACTATAATTCTTTGGTGGGTAATATCTATTTTTTTAACTGTTTATCCGCATTTTTCTCAAATAAAATCTTATATTTCATACTAAATTTCTAGCTTTTTCTTTACTTCATCAAAAGAAATATATTCTGTTTCATTGTTTTTAAGTTTTTCTTCATAAGCTAAAATCACCCTTAAATCAGTTTCATCCTCAATTTTTTTCCAAGGCTTCCTTCATTAAGGTTGATAGAGGAATATTTTTAAATTCAGCATACTCTTTATGAATTCTTTCTTCTTCACTATTTAATCTTACAGTTATTGTACTCATGAAAACCTCTCCTTTCTCTAAATATATTGTACCACATTGTATTGCAGGGCACAATGGAAACATAATTTTAATACGGTAATTTTCTCCAAGCCTAATTATTGAAATATCATTATAAATTTCTAAGAGAAATAAAAAAATTTTCATCCTTGTTCCAATATATAAACTATTTCAGCTTAATATAATATAAATATTGTTCAGCAGTCCGGGAGACCACAGGTCTCCCCTACAAATATTATTACAATTGGTAGGGGCGTACCTTTGGTCGCCCGCTTGCGCCGCATCAATCTACTTATATGAAACTTATATATTTCTAATTATAAATATATCAAATAATTCTAAATGATAAATTCTTCCCTCTCATGCACTGCTTACAACAATTATACCTAATTACTCTAAGCAATGCATGAATTATTTTTGATAAAAGTTTCTGAAACCCTTATTGCTAAAGCATTTATGCACCCTGTCACTATTATGACACGCTCCCCCGTTGCATTCCAAAAGGCAAGTTTATTTAAATCTTCCAAAGTATATTCATCTATCCTGTCAGCCTTTTCTTTATCGCTATTAAAACTTCTTACATATTCATTTAGTTCTTCCAAAAACTTATTAGGTTCAGAAAAATACTTATCAAGATAGATTTCAGAAAAAAGCAGAGAAAGATATTGAAAATACTTCCATTTAATTAAATGTCCCCTTTTTTCTGATATACGGAATGTATGTTTTACTATATTTTCATCATACTGTATAAGTTTACCCTGTGGAATAGCACATTGGCTGGCAAACTGCTCAATTAGTTCCTTGCAGTATATGGTATTGTTATTTTCGTCATATCCCTCATTTTCTACTTTCTTTATTTCACTTGAAAGTTCTTCAAATGAATTTACTCCAAAAAGATTAAGCATATACTGATTAAGCACTAATTTTTTATAAAACTCCAGTGAGGAAGCCTGTTTCTTTTTTGTCTGCTTTTTTGTTGCCACAAGACCACCTCCCTATATATCCTGAACATCAAACATTAAACGCTTGAATTCTTCTTCTATAAGCACAACCTTCCAAGTTTCGTCATCCTGTTTTATATTCATAAGGTTATTATCCCCATTTACATAAATTCGGTTGTATTTATTTTTTTGTGTGCTGTATCCTTTTATTTTAAAATATGCATCAAGTGCAGCATTATCCTTTGCAATATCCCCCGTTAAGGTACGCCAGATAATAAGCACTTTATCACCTGAAAGTGTATTTCCTTCTACAGCTTTAAAAGTATATTCTCCCTTTCCGAAATCACTTGATTTTAACTTTACTGCACCGGGAATTTCTGAATCTAAATCAGCTTCGGTATCAAAGCTCTCTTTTACACATATATTCGTAACTACAAGGCCTAAAAGGTAGTTAAAGGTTTCAACTAAATCAACATTGACCTTCTTTGTTTCTAATCCATCTGCTATTTTCATCTTATAATCAAAAGGATTTGCAAATTTATCAATATTTAAAAGAGATACGCTACTTTCTGCTTCCTTATCCAGCATATATGAAAGAATATATTGTTCTCTTATATCTTTATATTCATCAAGTGCTATCTGCTGTCCCTGCGTTCTCTTTATTTCAATGTTATTTAATGTGTCTTCGTAGGACTCAAGCTTCATGTATTTGAATATGTGGCTTATGCCTTCACGTGAAACAGGTTTTCCATCTTTCCAATCTTTAGAATATATGACCTTCTGAACCCTTGGCTTTGTTACTGTATCAAAATATTCTCCCATTTCAACAAGTATATATTTTCGGCTGCCGCCATCTTCTCTATTAAGATTTATAACTGCATGGGCTGTGGTACCAGAACCAGCGAAGTAGTCTAAAAAATAACCTTGTTTAGAGTTTACTGCAAATAATAAACTTTCCATTAGTTCAATCGGTTTTGGATAATCAATTGTGTTACCAAGTCCTAATGCTTCTAAAGAAAGACTTCCATCACTTTTTAAACTTATTATTGATCTTAATAAGAATGTTTCAACATCCTTAAGGTAAGTTATAGAGCTTGGTTGAATATTTTCATTCGGCGAATACCAAATCCTACCTTTCATCATACTACCATCTGGTAAATAATATGTATCACCATCCTTTTCAGCAGCTCTAAATGTTTCTTCTTTCCATCTCCATCCTTTTTTTGGTATCGGTACAGGTTTGTTTGTTATAGGGTTTATAACCTCATAGCGTGGTCCTTCTGTTTTTGCATTTGGCCAAGATAAATTTATTTTTCCCCATATTTGATAATTTGGATCTAACTCACAATATAAAGTTATTCCTCTATCATAACCTTGTTTTTTATAAAACTCTTTTAGAATGATTTGAGTTTCTGATATAGTCTTATTCTCATTTTTACATTTTTCTACAAGAGCATATATATCTTCTAAATCATCTTTTAACATAACATATGGAAGCTCATTCTTTACTCTGAAACTTTGATCTTTAGAAAATAAATATATATACTCATGAATATTTCCTATTCCTTTATCATTTTTAGGCACTCTCTTGTTCCAAATAAGAGTTTCTACATGATTGTTTTCACCCATAATGTCACATAATAGCTTTCCAAAGTTTAAAAATTCATTTTCGTCGCAACTTGCAAAAAATGCACCATCTTTACTTAAAAAATCTTGGCTTATATTTACTAACTGGTTAAGAAAAGTAACCCAAGTAGAATGAGAAAAATTATCTTTGTACAAAAACTTTCCTTCTTGTCGGTCTTTTTCAGTATTATAGGGAGGATCAATATAAATACATTTTACTTTTTCCTTATATCTCTCCATTAGTAAAATTAATGCCTGAAAATTCTCGCTTTTTATAAGCAATCCATCTGTTTTATCATCTATATCCTTTATACTTTCAATCAACCTCTCTTTAAACTCTTCACTAAAAAAAGCAGTATCAAGAACAAGATAGGGATTGGCTTTTAAAAATTCTAAAGTTAAAGGTTCACTGTATCCATCAATCTCATCAATTGCAAAAAGGTTTTTCCACTCCTCAACCTGTTTTTTATTTTCAACTATTTCTGTGTAAAAATTTTCATCTATTCTATCAAGGGTTATGCAGTAATTTGCTTCAACTACAAACTTTTTCTTAAGCCAAAGTTTCTTTTGAAAGTTTTCTATTTGTTCAAGTAAGGAAATAATTTTATAACCTATATTTTTAATTACCTTTATTTTTGTTATATACTGCTCTATACGCACCTCATGCTCGGTATCAAGGTCATCCAAAAACATAACTTCATTTTTAAGGTAAAAATCAAGCTCCCTTCGCAAAAATCCACCTAAATCCTTATGAATAAAATAGTCAAAGGTATTACGTGCCGTATAATCAGTCAAATGCTTTTCTAAAACTGTCCTTTTAGGATTGGATTCGGTGGGTTTTAATTTAAATATTTCTATGAAATTACGATATTTTACACCTTCGTTGGTAAATATTTCGTTTATCTTTTTAACAGCATTATCAATTAAATCCTTTTGCTTGCTCTCATGTACCTTATATTCAAATTGTATATAAAGCTCATTATTTTCTATTTTTAAAGGTTCTTCTTCATAGAGTACAAACTTGCGTTCTTTATCTTTGTCTGATTTATTGTTATCTTTTTCTGTAGATGCTTCTATAAGCTTAAAATGTACCTTTTTACCTTCTGGTAATGTAAAAGTGTAGTCCCTAAAGTATTCAGTGGTTTTTATGTAGTATTGGTCGGCATTAGCCCAATAAAGTTTAACTTCCTCACCTTCGTAGGGTATTGCATATACGCCCTGTTTATAGCGACGCTGTGATATAAAATCACCATTGCTGTAATAACGGCTGAAAAAGTCTGTAAGATGAGAATATATTTCTTCCTCCGCCTTTTCTATATCCATTCCCATATCAAGCTGGTTTTTAAGTGCTACATATTTGGCACTACTTTCATAAACTACTCCTGTATCATCCAGTGTCTTTTTCAAATCCTCAAGCTCTTTTTTAAGGCTTTTCTGTTTTGAAGATATATATCTTTCTAATTGTGAACGCACCTGCGGCAAAAGCTCTTCACTTAAAAACTTTTCAATTTCTTTTCTCCTGAAATTCATAATCCTGTAAATGCCAAAATCAAGATCTGCCTGATCGAGCTGAAACATTTGCTTAAGCAATGATATAAGTTTTTCATAATATTTACTCATAAATTTCAAACCTCCCTCTAAATTATTTATCTATTGTAAATATAAGTTAATTTCTGTATTCGTTTGATATTTTCATCATTTCAGTTACCAAAACAAACTTCAAACTATAGTATATCATTATACATAATACCGGACAATAGAATAATAAATGTAGCTCTGTTTCAAAAATTACACTTTTTAGGACACATCATACTAATATCCTTAAATCCTTCTTTCCCACTTTTGAAACATCCCAAAAATCATCTTGACGTTTTAGGATACTTTTCATAGAATCATGCTGAAGGTGGTGAACTAATATGAAAATTGGTTATATTCGTGTAAGTAGCAAAGATCAGCATGAGGATAGACAAGTTAAAGCACTTCAAGATATTGTAGATAAAATGTACATAGATAAGACAAGTGGAAAGGATACCAATAGACCCTGTCTTCAAGAAATGCTATCATTTATCCGAGAAGGCGACATTTTATATATTGAAAGTATCTCTCGTCTTGCCAGAAATACAAGGGACTTCCTTGAGCTTATGGATACATTTACATCAAAAGGTGTTAGTGTTATTTGCCTTAAAGAACCAATAGATACTACAACACCTGCTGGGCGGATGATGGCAACAGTTTTTGCCAGTATGTATCAGATGGAAAGGGAAAACATAAGACAACGACAAAGGGAAGGAATAGAGGTTGCAAAACAAAGAGGAGTAAAATTTGGTCGACCAAAAACAAAAATGCCAAAGGATTTTGAAAAGACTATTAAAAGATGGAGGAATAAAGAAATTACAGCAGTTAAAGCTATGGAATTATTAGGACTAAAGCGTAACACCTTCTATCGTTTAGCACGTGAATACGAAACCAATCAAAGGGTGTAATACCCTTAATTTTTTTTGCAGTAAAATTTGATTTTGCTCCCGTCTCTATAATACAATCTAACTGTAATAAACAATCCCCCAATTTAGTTAGCTGTAAAGGAGGTTTTACTGTTCCATATTATACATTAGGGGGAATGGTAAAGATGAACAAGATTGATGCAATAATAAATTATAATGATAAGGACTGTAAAATAAATGCATTTTTAGATGTGCTTGCAGATATTCTGCAAGATGCATCATTAAATGAAGGAGCTTCACAAAAAAGTGAATCACCTTCGTTTTTGATGTAATATACTTATTTTATGATTATAATTCCTAACGGAGGGCTAAATATGAATGAATTTAAAAATAAAGAAATCAAAAGTGCATATATCTATACACGTGTTTCAACCGAGGAACAAACCCAAGGTTTCTCTCTTGAGGCACAAGCTGATGATATAAAAAATACTGTGAATATCACCATATTGCCATTAAGGGTGAATACTGCGATGCAGGAGTCACTGGAACTTGTATTGAAAAAAGAGAAAATTTTAAGCAAATGCTTCGAGATATTAAAACTAATAAAGACAATATAGATGCTATCATTATTTAGAAATTATCCCGTATCGGACGTAATATGTTAGATCTGGTTGATATTGTAAGATTTCTTGAGGAACATGATATTGTTATCGTTAGTATTACTGACAATATAGATACATCAAGCATGCTGGGAAGATTTTCCTTTTACCTTGTTGGAGCTTTCGCTGAAATGGAAAGGGAAAACATTATCTCACAGGCAAAAAACGGCATGAAAAAACGTGCACAGGAAGGCTTATGGAATGGCTGTCCTGCTCCAATTGGCTATAACAATTTTAAGGATGGCAGGGGGCTTATAGTAAACCAAAAGGAAGCAGAAATCGTAAAGGCTATATTTGATATGTATACTAATAAAAGATAGGGATACTCAAAGATTTGTCAATTTTTAAATAACAATCTTGATATATATGCTACCAAGAATGATAAAAGCTGGAGCTATTCCACCGTTAAGCAAGTATTGGATAATCCCGTTTATGCAGGCTTTATCAGGTGGGGTAAGCAGCAAAACTGGTCTAAAGAACGCCGAAAAGGAACTACTAATGAATTTATTCTTGTAAAAGGGACACATGATCCAATCATCTCCGAGGAGCTTTGGGAGCGAACAAAAGAACTTCGTAAAGACAAAAAAGCTCCTGAAAAGCATCAGAATATGCACTACCTATTGTCGGGACTGGCAAAATGTCCAGAGTGCGGAGCAAGTATGGTAAGTCAAAGAATCTCAAGAAAGCGAAAGGATGGTAGCAAAGTTTGGTACAGATATTATTGCTGCTCCCAGTGGGCAAATAAAAAAGCTGTATGTAAACCCAATTTAATAAAAGCTAATTTACTGGAACAACAGGTAGTAGAAAGAATAATGTCATTTGTAAAAAATCCTAACCTGCCTGAAATTCTTGCGAAGCGACTTGGAAAATCAACTGATATAAAAGAGCTTGAGAAAAAGTTAAAATCAATAGAAGCAAAAATCAAAAAGTTAAAGGCTGATGAGGATAAATACTATGAATACTTGGTTGATGATAAAAAACTAAAAATATTAAAAGAGGAAAAGGTACTTGAAAAAATAAGTGAAATAAATAAAGAAATGGAGCAGCTTGAAAGGGAAAAAGAAAATCTATCTACGCAAATTGATACAATTAGAAACAATACATTAAACATTGAAAAAATAACAAATATGCTGCAAAATTTTGAGGCTATATTTAACAATGCTCTAGCTGATAAACAAAAGGAATTGCTGCATACATTAATAAAGGAAATAAGGATAAAGAAAACCGACAAGCCGGAGGAAAGGCTTGCCGAGGAGATAATACTCCATTTCAGTGAAATTGACTTAATGAAATTCGGTAAGGAAGAGGAAGGGCAAAAACCGTTTGAGGTCACTTATGATACGGTTCCCCACTAATAATCCTATACCCCCTATAAATCTGCTCCAATACCATAACCCTAAAGAGCTGATGTGGAAAGGTTAATCTAGAAAAGGACATCTTATGATTAGCTCGTTGCTGTACAGACTTAGCTAGGCCTAAGGATCCTCCTATAACAAAAGCAATATTGCTTTCTCCTTTTATACTCAGCTCTTTTATTTTAGCTGCCAGCTCTTCTGAGGAGGGCTGCTTTGCGTCTATTTCTAAGGTAATAACAAACATCTTGTCGGATATATGCTTTAATATTTTCTGACCTTCCTTTTCCTTAATCATTTCTTCTTCCTTTTCAGAAGCATTGTCTGGGGTCTTTTCATCCGGAACCTCAATTATTTCTAGTTTGCAGTATCTAGAAAGTCGCTTTTTATATTCTTCCACTGCATCTCTAAAAAACTTTTCCTTTATCTTACCAACGGCTATAACATATATATTCAAAGCTATAACTCCTTTAATTAAAAGTTTTTCTTTTATTATGTTTATATCCTTACTAACTGTCAAGGGTCATATAAATACTAGCCTAATATAAAAAAAGAGTTTTATCTTTTAAGTATTCCATGAATATCCTTAGTTAAATAAGGTTTATTTTTCTTATTAATGGATATAATTGTTAAAAGCTTCCTTATTCAAAGAACAACCTGTCAACTTTGTATCTAAATTACGACTAAATTTGACAAATAAAATAAAAACCATTATCATCTTATTGTGCGGCTTTGAAAGGAGTGTTTATTATTAATAAGAAGATCCCTTTAGGGAATATTAAATTCCCAAGGAAATTCGTATTACCAGCACTGCTAATTTTGGTTTCATGCATTTTAGCAGTAGTATTAATCACTAAGAGGAAAGACGTAACACTAATAATTGACGGTAAGACAACTAATATAGTTACTTATAAGGATACCGTAAAAGCAGCATTAATAGAAAATGACATAGAAATCGGAGAAAAGGATAAAATAAGTCCAAATCTTGATGCGGAACTTGTAGATGATACTACAATAACTATTAAAAGAGCCGTTAATGTAACAGTATCTGTGGATGGAAAAAATTTGGACATACTCACTGCAGAGGAGGACGTAGAATCCCTACTAAATACAGAGGGTATTGCCTTAAAGGAAAAGGATAAAATAATTCCTCCTAAGGAAACAAAATTATATGACGGCCTAGCTATTGACATTACTAGAGTAGAAAACAAAACAGAAACTGAATCCTCACCGGTAGAATATGAAACGGTAGTAAAAACTGATAGTTCTCTTCCAAATAACATAAGCAAGACTCTCCAAGAAGGAGAAAATGGTGAGAAAAAAATCACCTATGATGTAGTATATGAAGATGGACAAGAAGTGTCTAGAACTAAGATCAGTGAAGAAATTGTAAAAGAACCTAAAGATAAAATAGTAGTAAAAGGTACATATCCCGCCATGCCTATTTCTAGAGGCGGAAGCACTATGTCCTATTCTAGGGTGATTACCGCAAAAGCTACAGCCTACTGGGCTACTAATGGTGTTGGTAAAACCTATACCGCTACAGGTAGAGTTGCTGTTAGAAATACTGAAGGTTACAGCACTATAGCGGTAGACCCAAGGGTTATTCCTTATGGTACCAAGCTTTTTGTTCAAGGCTACGGTTTTGCCATTGCCGCAGATTGTGGCTCAGCTATTAAGGGTAACACAATAGATGTATTCTTTAATACAAAACAAGAGGCCCTTAGCTGGGGAGTAAAGTATGTTAAAGTTTATATACTAGAATAATGTGAAAGAGTAATAAAAGGGTGTCACAAAACTACTGAAAGAGTAGTTTGTGGCACTCTATTTTTTTACTTACTGAAGAATCTTTTTAATTGCCCCTTTACTTTATTACTGGCTTAATTCATTAACCAGTGCTGCTCTAAATGCTTCTGTATTATTAATCATAAATACTGATTATCGGCTACACTTGTTAAAAAAGAGTTTACTGATTCAATTTATAAAAATCAGTAAACTCACCTTAATTACTATATGTTTCCCAATATATACTTGTAACTACTTGCACACTTCCCATATTTTTAGATCTATATTTAAACGCTTGTCTTTCTTAAAAAAATTAACATATTAATAAATAGCAAATATTTTTCTAACCATTAAGACTATATATGCCAGCAATTAGCATATCAGCTATAGCCATTTGAGATATACGTTCAAAAACGTGAACTCCTGGAACTATACCGCTACCATTATAATAGGAATATAAAGATACATCCGCAATATTATTAAGTTTGGACTCTCCCCAAGCAGAAATACTAATGATTTGAGCACCTTTATTTTTAGCATCTTGTACTACATCCAAGACAATGTTACTGTTTCCACTATAGGAAATAGCAATAACTACATCACCTTGGTTATACTGCTCTCGTAAAGAAGGGTAAAAATCTTCATAATCTCTAAACAAGTCAACATGCATTCCAGCCATTCTTAGATAATGATGAATGTGACGAGCAACTATGAAAGACCCTCCATAACTGACAATCTTAACATAAGGTGCATTACTTATTAATTCAATTGCCTTAGATAAACTCTGTTCATCAATCAAACTTTTAGTTTCATTTAATATAGTAGTTAAATTATCTATAACAAATGGAACAAGTTGATCCTTCGAATTTAATTGTTGTATTTTCCTACTAGTTGCAGATATTGCTTCTATAGTATTTCCATATACTGCAGCTTTTTTTAAATCTTTAATACCACTTAACCCTATACTTCTGCAAAAGCGAATAACAGTAGGTTCGCTGACTTTGCTTTCTGTAGCAAGCCTAGCAATGTTATAGTCTAGTATATTTTCACCTATTGACATAACAAGATCAGCCACTTTTCTTTCTGAAAATGTTAAGTCATCATACTTTCGCTTTATAAGCATATTTAAACTAACAGGCATTTTTATATCATCAGCCACTTAAAAACCCTGCTTTCCCTTATATATTTAACAATACATAATTATATTTCTTATACAAAATAATGTCAATGTGAACTCATATCTTCCAGCTGTGAGAATAAGCTTTTATATTAATTCTGATGTAATAGTCTAGTTTTAATAAGAATTATCAACATTTCTTTTGCTTTTATTCCCTTTTTACCACTTATTTATTGTTAAATATCCTCCTGTGCGAAAAATTTCTTTCTTTTATTTTATCGCTCAGGAGGATATTAAGCATGGAATCTGAAGTTTTTACTAGGAAAGTTTTTTTCTTAAATGCTTTTCATGTTGCCAAGCTTTATATGTTGGTTTATATTCACATATAAATTATTTATTTTTTAACAATTCTTTTGCATGGACTAATATATTTTTAGTTGTAAGTCCATATTCATTTAAAATATCTGCTGTTTTGCCAGATTGTCCGAATCTATCTTCTATACCAATTCGATCAAAATGAATACCATCTTGGCCGACAAGGACACTAGAGACTGCTTCGGATAAGCCACCTAGTACATTATGTTCTTCTACAACTAAAATGCGTTTACATATTTTTGAGTATTTTAGTATGGTATCTTTGTCTAATGGTTTTATAGTGTGAATATTTATAACGGTGGTATTAATTTTTTCTTCTTGTAATTGTTCGGCCGCTTCCAGCGCTAAACTTACAGGAAAACCAGTTGATATAATGCATAAATCAGAACCTTCTTGAAGAATTTGTGCTTTTCCTACTTCTATTTCCTGATTTTCTTCTGTAATCTCAGGCCCCCCTTCTCTGGATGTTCTAATATATACAGGTCCATTGATTTCATAAGCTTTTTTAACTAATACCTTAGCTTGGTTATAATCACATGGAGAAAGTATTGTCATATTAGGAATGGCTCTCATGCTTCCAAAATCCTCAATACATTGGTGTGAACCACCATCTCCTACAGGGGTGATTCCTGAATGGCTTCCTACAAACTTTACATTTGCCTTACTATAGGCGGCACAGTTACGAATAATTTCTCCGGCACGGCCAGCCATAAAAATTGCAAAGCTTGAAGCAAAAGGTACATAACCTGTACGAGATAAACCAACAGACATACCAACCAAATTCTGCTCAGCTATACCTACATTAATAAATCGGTCTGGAAACTTCTTTTGTATAGTGGAAGAACCAGTAGCATGAGAAAGGTCTGCATCAAGACAAATTACATCACTTTTCTCAGCCATGAGTTCTGCTAAACCATCACCGTAACCTTGTCGTGTTGCTTTTATATTATTTTTGTTCATAATAGACCTCCCAGATCTGCTTTTGCTTGGGCCATCAAATCACCTTGTGGTACATTGCCATGCCAAGCAAAGTTGTTTTCCATATAAGATACCCCTTTGCCTTTAACTGTTTTTGCAATAATGCAAAGAGGTTTTCCCTTAACCTTAATGTCTAAAGCTCTCTGAATATCCTCAAAACAATGTCCGTCGATTTCTTCTACTGCAAAACCAAAAGCTTTCATTTTTTCAGATAGGTTTCCTAATGACATAACATCTTCTGTACTTCCATCTAATTGCAAACCATTGTAATCTACAATCATAGTAAGGTTATCTAGTTTGAAATGGGATGCTGCCATTGCTGCTTCCCAGACTATACCTTCTTGTAATTCACCATCACCGGTTATAACGTAAACATGATTGTCTAGGTTTTGGCGAGCAAATCCTAAAGCCATACCTACAGCCACAGAGAAACCTTGTCCCAGTGAACCTGTACTACAGTCAATGCCTGGACATTTATTCATATCTGGATGTCCTTGCAACTTACTTCCAAATTTACGGAGGGTTAAAAGTTCCTCCTCAGCTATATACCCTTTGTCTGCCAAAATAGCGTACAAGGGAGGGTTAGCATATCCTTTACTCAATATAAAGCGATCTCTTCTTGGATCATTTGGATTTTCATAGAGACGCATTTTTTCGTAATATAAATAAGTTAATATTTCGATTTCTGAGAATGATCCGCCAGGATGTCCAGAACCAGCTGCCTCAATCATATCTAAGACCTTATATCTTAAACTTGAAGCTTTTTGTTTTAGAAACTCAACGTTCATTTATAGTCCTCCCCTAATTGGATTATGCTTTATTTACACTACCAAATAGTTGCATCTTCTTGATAGCTACTTCTTTACTTGCTTCTAAACCAGGAGCAAGTAATGCACGTGGAGTAAAACCTTTGCCTTTTAAATCCTTACCTTCTTCTATGTATTTTCTAGTTGCTGCTGTAAAGGCTAGCTGACATTCAGTATTTACATTCACCTTGCTTACTCCCATTGAAATTGCACGTCTAATCATATCTTCAGGAATCTCGGAACCACCATGAAGTACCAAAGGTAGTCCATTTACACTGTTATTGATTTCTTCAAGTACATCGAAACGTAGGCCAGGCCAACCAGCAGGATATTTACCATGAATGTTTCCAATTCCGGCAGCTAACATATCTATGCCTAGATCTGCCATTAGCTTACACTGG
>NZ_FMJL01000050.1 GCF_900095445.1 Clostridium sp. N3C | reverse complement strand
ACAAAAGTGCATAAAAAAATGCACTTTTAGTCTTCTATCAATTCAGAAAACCCCTCTCCTAAAACCTCATGAGAATCATTAACGGATATAAAAGCCTGTTTATCAATAGATATGATATACTTTTTTAGATTTATGTATTCCACTCTAGTTAATATGGTATAGATTACATCCACCTCTTTTTCACTAAATCCCCCTCTACCAAAAAGTATGGTATAACTACGATCAAGAGTTTCCGTAATATACCTTCCAACTTCTTCTTTATATCTTGTTATAATCATAACTTGCTTACATACATTAAATCCGTCAATGGCATAATCAATAATCACTCCATTAATTATAACTGCAAGCAGGGAATATAAACCTTGATCTATACCAAAAGTTATAGCTCCTAAAACAGTTATTATAAAATCTACTCCTAGCAAGGACTTTCCAATGGCTATATGGAAAAACTTATTAATGATCTTAGCTATTATATCGGTACCACCAGTAGAGGCATTTTCATTAAAAACTATGGCCATTCCAATACCTGAGCAAAAGGTACCAAAAATAGAAGCTAACATTAGATCCTTAGTAAGAGCCACATCTTCTGCGATAAAAAAATCCATAATCCAAATCAAAGTAGACAAAACCAAACTAGCATATATGGTCTTTGTACCAAACTTTCCTCCTATTATAAAAAAAGCCACTATGAATAAGATTACATTCATAATTAAGGTTAATAATCCAATAGGAAGATTGGGTAGAAAGTGGTTAATGATAATAGCCATACCACTAACCCCTCCTGCCGTTAGCTGATTTGGTGCTAGGAATAACTTAACACTTATAGCCACGAGAAATAATCCTATTGTTATTTTCAAATATTCTTTAAAAGTAGTCATGGGTATCACCATCAATATTGAAATTTATATAGCAATACTATTATTTTACATAATCAATCATACTTTTATTCAAAATATTATAATAATTCCATATAAAACAAAAAGGTTATTTCAACTTACTAAAGCTGAAATAACCATTATCATAATCAATCATCTATGATGAAGTCCTACACTAATTAGAAGAGCTTCATCTACTAGTGCCATATCTTCATCTTTCATTCGACCAATCTTCTCTTTTAATCTCTTTTTATCTAAGGTTCTTATTTGTTCAAGCAAAACTACTGAATCCTTGTTTAATCCATAATCTATTGAAGAGATTTCAACATGGGTGGGGAGTTTTGCCTTATTTATCTGAGAAGTTATGGCCGCCACAATAACTGTAGGACTATATTTGTTGCCAATATCATTCTGTATAATAACAACCGGTCTAATGCCACCTTGCTCTGATCCTACTACAGGACTAAGGTCAGCATAAAATATATCTCCTCGTTTCACTATCATAGTCATCAGGCAAATCACTCTCCGTAAGCCATACCTCATAATCTTGCAGGTTTTTTAAATCTTCAGCACATCCCATCTCTGCCATCTCTACATTGATATCTGCCATCTCCATGTAACCCTTCTTCATTCTATCTATATATTCATTTTTTTTTCTTTCCTCTATATATAATATTATGGCATCCTTAATATATTGACTATTTTTTTTGCCTTTCTCTTCACTTTTTTTTCTAATTGTCTTCCGAGTGTTTCTGAGAGGTTTACAACTAATCTCTTTGAACCTGACATGTTTTACGCTACCTCCTATTACCCTAAGCAAATTATGACGTAGGATTATTCCACGAAGCCATTATGACTTCTCGTAATGATAGACATCTAACTATTATAATAATCTACCTGTCACAAACAATTATATCCTACCCTTATTATACCTGTCAAAGTAATTATATTGAGGTCCATTAATTACCTCTAGGCTCCTTTTTATAGGCAGGATTTTACCCTTTAGTAAGCATAGATATAAGCATTATTCAATATAATTTCTTATTTCTATAACCTTACCATTCTTAATGAAAACTCTAGGAACTCTCTTACTAATGGAGCAGAGTACCTCATAGTTAATTGTGCCTATGTTGTTAGCGATGTCATCGGCATCATATTTGATATTGTTCTCTTCTCCCATTATAATAACCTCATCGCCCAACTCTACTCCTTCTATATCAGTGACGTCTATCATACACATATCCATGCATATTTTGCCTACGATAGGAGCGAACTTACCTCTCACAATTACCTTACCTTTACTAAAGAGAAGTCTTGTGTATCCATCTGCATAACCAATAGGTAAAGTTGCTATTACGCTTTCTCTACTTGTTTTATATGCTCTGCCATAACTTATGTATTCACCTGCAGGCACCCTCTTAAGGTTTATTATACTGGCTTTTAGAGACATTGCCGGTTTTAAATCTATTTTTGTAACATCCACTTCCTTAGAAGGATAGTAACCATACAGTGCAATTCCAGGTCTTACAGCATCTAAATGAGTTTGAGGCAAATCAATAATAGCGCCACTGTTTGCTATATGTCGGAAATTATACTTAACTCCAGCAGCCTCTAACTCTTTACAAAACCAATTGAACTTTTCAAACTGGTATATTGTATATTCTTTATCCTTCTCGTCAGCACTCGAAAAATGTGAAAATACACTTTCAATAATTATATTAGGCAATTTACTAATTTTATATACATCTTCCACACTACTTTCTGTAGGTAAAAAACCTATACGTCCCATACCAGTATCCACAGCTATATGTATTTTTACTTTTTTATTATATTTATCAGCCTCTCTGGATAATTGTCTTACGTAATCATAATCATAGGCAGTGACTTCAATATCATTATTCACAATCTCCTCTACATAACTAACAGGAGTATACCCTAAAATCATAATTGGAGCATTTTTGACAGCTCTTCTTAATTCAAGAGCCTCAGTCACCACTGCTACTGCTAGCCTGGTAGCTCCGGATTCTATCAATACCGGTGCCACTTCTAAAGCACCATGTCCATACGCATCTGCCTTGATTACAGCGATAATTTCCTTAGAGGCTGATATTTTCACCACTTCTTTCATATTATGAGCGATTCTATCTAAATTTATCTCAGCCCATAAAGGCCTTAGTTTTTCAGTCATACTGCTTCCCCCTCATCTGTTCAACAATGAATCCAAGAACTCAATAATTTATTCAAAACTGAACAATTTCTTATCCAGTTTAACGTTAGCTTTAAAATCAGAATAAGTTATTTCAACTCGTTTTCTGTTATTACTATCATAAATCAATATTTTAGATGGTACAAGGCTTTTAGTATCTACATATAATACCGCTTTATCAATATTTCTATTATTAGCTGGTATGGTCAACTCAATAAGTTGGTACCTTTTACCATCCCCTTCTTCTATATAATATTTTGTATCTTCATTTATATAAATTAATTTTATGTACTCATTAACAAAAGTAAGATAGTATAGATCCTCAAACTTGCTTTCTACAATATATCGCCTATTATTAACATTATCTTTAACTTCCGTTTTATTGCCTTTAAATATGTATATTCTATCCTTGCCAAGCTCTAAGCGATTACCACTTTCACTGTCATAGAACAAATTGCATTGATATTCTAAATCCTGTCTATCATTATGAACAACTATCTTAGTCTTACACTGATAGCTCCGCATATTTTTTATATAGTCTACCACTTCTTTTTCGCTTTTCTGCTTCTTAACACAACCAGAACATAGAGCAATAGTAACAAATACAAAAATTAGAAGCAGCTTTTTCAATAACTTCATAAACTCCTCCAGAATTATTTCCTCTACCAATAATACTAATATTCTAGAGGGTGGAATTATATTCTAAAAAATAAAGATTAATTTTAAACTTCTATTATCACATAAGCTATAGCATTCTCCTTATTATGAGAAATACTTAAATGAATTCGATAATCTCCAAAGCTAGCAGCTATCTTCTGAGCACCGCCCTGTAATACGACATTAGGCTTTCCCCTTTCATCTCTAACTACTTCAATATCCGTCATAGAAAATCCCCTTATACCTGTACCCAATGCCTTTGATACTGCTTCCTTAGCCGCAAACATTCCTGCAGCATGCTGGGCTTTATTCTTTTTATCTTTCATGTATTGTCTTTCCCTAACACTAAATATTTTAGATGCAAAGTTCTGATTTCTTTCCATAGCCTCTGCTATTCTATTTATTTCTATAATATCAACACCAATACCTACTATCACAGTACCTCTCCTCTTCCTCTTCATGCCTTATATTTTACTCTTTTAGGATTTTATTATCAACTTACATATTATGTTATTAATTGATATTTATTCAATTTACTTGCTTGATAGTTGTATTTTTGCACTATGTATCATTGTTTTAAAAAAGAGTTGATATATACTCATGAAGTTTGGACAAGGTTTTGATGCTTGTCCTTGAATCATCAACACTTCTTTGAAACATAGCGCTATAGGATCATCAACACCTTTTTGAAACAAAGCAATATAGCAATTTAGAACTTATGTACATATATAAAAAAGTGCCTTTCTACTATAAAGTATTGGAGAAAGGCACTTTTTAACATCATATATTAATTTAAGGTAGATGCATTTCTTACATTAATATCGAAATCCATTATATAAGTATCAACATACTCTCCTAATACCTCCACTAGATGAATAGGAGATACTGCATTATCATAAAGTAATCTTAAAAGATTGTGAACCTTGTGTCTTTGAGGGCTGATGCTTTCAATAGAATCTCTTTCAATATTTACAACAACCCCATTTACGATGTCTTGTCTTTCAACCTCTATACCATAGGCTTGGCTTGATACTAGGTCATCCTCTACTTCCATCGATATGTAACTCTTTATTATTCTATAATTATATAAGTAAGTTATGTCCCCTATTTTCTCTGTCCTACTTAAAGATTCCACTACCATCATATGTATTCCCCCCTCTAAATTCCAATTATGCAGTGACATCAATTTTGCCACATACATATGATAACACTAGACAAAATAAAATAATGTCATTTCATAATATCTAAAAAAAAAATTATTTCTTTATTTTATGACAACAATACATTTTAGTTATACACGATCGATTGTTTGTGTATATCAAATTTCCATTCTACTTCCAATTACTAGCGTATTTTGTCGATTTCTTTCTAATAACCCCTAAAACTTTTATTAACTTTTAGCGCAGAAATCGTTAACACATAAGATTCCTTGCAATTAAGATACTTAATAATATCTTCTATAATCATTAAAACTATCGTAACCATTACATTATCTTCCTTATTATAAGAGGTCATATTGTATTTTTCCTTATGTACATTTAATACATCTTTCCTACACTTGATCTCTTTATAGATTTCACTTAAGGTTTCATAAAGCACGTCATAAGACAAACTTAAAAAATCTAGCACCTTTTTTTCCTCACCATCAATAACTGATTTAGCAATTTCATTTAAATGTGTTCCCTTATACTGTTCCTCCATAGCACATTTATATCTAATTGAAATAAATTGTCCAAGCAATGCTTCGTCAATAATAACAATATCACCTTTAGTATTAAACATACAACTGATAGAAGCTAGAGCTCTTTGCTTTTCATCTAATTCACTAATAATTTTCTTAAGTTTTAAACTAAAAGCCCTTGTATATTCAGCACTAATAATCATAAAGCCTAACTCTCTAGCAGAAGCTGCTGCTATTAAATCCGAAAAGTTGGCGTATTTTTTATTTAAATCCATTCTTTCCAACATCTTGTCCTTCCCTCCCCAAAAAATAATCTACACATATATGTAATAAGTCTTTAAATTATTTTGCGAATTTGGGGACAAAAATATTCATCAGGAATAATTTGGATTATGTAAATATCAAAGCTCTTTAATTACTAATTTTTAAAAATTAACTTATACCTTTTATAATATAAACATTGTATTGCAAATTTTAGAAATAGGTATTATAATTATTAACGGATAATAATTATAAATTAAAAAAAGTTTTTCTTATACCTTTTCTATATAATATTTTTAAAAGGAAGTGAGTAAATGAAATCTTTAGAAGTAAAAAAAGATATCTATTGGGTTGGTGCCTTAGATCCAAACTTAAGGGTTTTTGATATTATAATGTATACTCCCTTTGGTACTACATACAACTCTTATGTGGTAAAAGGTACTGAAAAGACTGCTGTTATTGAAACTGTAAAAGCTGAGTTTTTTGATGAGTATATTGAACGTCTAAACTCTTTAGGAATAGATATATCAAAAATCGATTATATTATAGTAAATCATACAGAACCAGATCATGCAGGCTCTGTAGCCAAACTTTTAGACATTTCACCAAATGCCAAGGTTCTTGGATCAACTTCTGCCTTAAAGTTCCTAAAAAAAATTACAAACAAAGATTTTGAAGGTATACCAGTAAAAGATGGTGATAGCGTAAGCTTAGGAAATAAGACACTTAAATTTATTTCAGCTCCTCTATTACATTGGCCTGACTCCAACTACACTTATTTAGAAGAAGATAAGATACTATTCACTTGCGATTCCTTTGGAAGCCACTATTGCAATGAAGCTATGTATAATGATCTAAACGCAAATGAAGATGATTATATGGAAGCTTTAAGATACTATTATGATTGCATTATGGGACCTTTTAAACCTTATGTGTTAAAGGCTATAGCTAAAATTGAAAAGCTTCCTATTGACATAATTTGTACTGGTCATGGTCCAATTTTAAGAAAAGATCCATGGAAAATTGTTGAGTTATACCGTCAATGGAGTACTCCTATAGTTAGAGATACTGAAGAGAAAAAGATTACTATATCCTACGTTTCAGCTTATGGTTACACTGCTCAATTAGCTAACAAAATTGCTGAAGGTATAAAATCCGTAGGAAACTTCCAAATCAAATTGTATAATGTAATAGAACATGACAAAAATGAAATATTATCAGATATCACCGATTCTGAAGGAATACTATTTGGTTCCCCAACTATAAATGGCGACCTATTAGAGCCAATAAGAGACTTGCTTACAAAGCTAAATCCTTTAGTTCACGGTGGTAAACTTGCTGCAGGTTTTGGCTCCTATGGTTGGACTGGTGAAGCAGTTCCTAATATTGAAAACCGACTAAGGGAATTAAAAATGAAAATACAACCAGGTTTAAGAGTAATATTTAAGCCATCCGATGAAGAGCTTCAACAGGCCTTTGATTTTGGTGTAAAATTTGCTAATAAATTGAATCAAGTAAAATAATAATTTTAACAATAAAACTTCTACCTAGGTGGAAGTTTTATTGTTATTTTTTACTTTCATCATAAAAAATTAACCTGCATTTTCACTGTTCTTTTTAAGATCAAGAAACTGCAGTGTATCTGCAACTACTTCAGAAATATACTTTCTTCCCCCTTGGCCATCTTCTATAATTCTATTGCATAACCTTCCAGATACGCTTATTAAACTTCCTTTTGTTAAATATTCTGCTGCTACTTCAGCTTTCTTACCCCAAACTATTATAGGAATAAAATCTGCTTCTCTTTCTCCATTGGCATTTTTATATTCTCTCTCTACGGCTATAATAAACCTAGCCAAAACCTTTCCAGAGTCATCTAAAACACGCTTTTCTGGATCCTTTGTCAATCTTCCAATTAAAACTATTCTATTCATTTAATAACCTCCGACATGGATTTTTCTATAATTATAACCACATCTTCATTTATTAAACATCGATTTATATTTTTTATAAATATCTTACCTATTGTTATTGATTAAAATTATAATTACCTTTTGGATATACTAATATAAAGAAAATTTATATAAGAAGTTTCTACTTTTTTCTCTAAATGGTATAATGTTATGAGATAATGATGAATGTATATACTGGAGGTAAATTATGAAAATCTTAATTACAGGAGCCAAAGGGCAGCTTGGATTAGAATTAACAAAACAATTACAGCTCAAAAAAGATGTTGAATTAATATTAACTGATGTGGCTGAGTTAGATATTACTAGCACAGAAAAAGTATTTTCCTTTTTCCATGATCATAGGCCAGATATAGTTATAAATTGCGCTGCTCACACTGCAGTAGATAAATGTGAAACAGATATAGAAAATGCATATAAGATTAATGCCATAGGTCCTAAAAATCTTTCTTCTGCAGCTTATTCTATCGGCGCAGAAATAGTACAAATCTCCACCGACTATGTTTTTGATGGAGAGGCTACAAGTCCTCTTACCGAATTTGATACTACAAACCCTCAAACGGTTTATGGTGCTTCAAAACTTCAAGGTGAGAAGCTTACTGCAGAATTTAATCCAAAGCATTATATATTAAGAACAGCTTGGCTTTATGGAGAAGGAAATAACTTTGTAAGAACCATGCTTAAATTGAGTGAATCAAATAAGAGCATAAAGGTAGTTAATGATCAAATAGGAAGCCCTACCAGCACTGTTGACTTGGCAAGAGCTATCATCAAGCTAATAGAAGAAAAAAATTATGGCTTATTCCATGCTACTTGTAGCGGCCAATGCAGCTGGTATGAATTTACTAAGGAAATTTTCAGACTAAAAGGAATTGATACAGAGGTAATTCCTTGTACTACTGATGAATTCCCAAGACCTGCTAAACGTCCTAAATACTCTGTGCTGAGAAATTATATGATGGAGTTAACTACTGGAGATATAATGAGACCTTGGCAGGAATCTTTAGCTGAATATTTGAAAACAAACTAAAAAAACTTTTGCTTTACATAAAAAAAGAACTATCCTACTTATTTAGTAGGTAGTTCATTTTTTATTATCCCACTATTCCCTATCACCTATGTAATCCATAATACCGCCTCCATAGGTTACTACTACTTATTTATTCTTCTTACTATCCTTCACTGCTAAGAACATAAACTTAGGAATAGATGCTAATCGTTTGATTCTAACAGGCTCTTTAATTACCCTGTACAGCCATTCCAAATTAGTTTTTATCATCCACTTTGGCGCTCTCTTTAATTTACCACCAAAGATGTCGAAGCTGCCTCCTACCCCCATAAATATGTTAACATCTAATATATCCATATACTTCATTATAAACTTGTCCTGTCTTGGTGAACCCATAGCCACAAATATGGCAAAGGGTTTTGTCTTGTTTATTTGCTCTATTAAGTTTTCACAATTATCTAAATCAAAAAATCCATTGTGAATTCCACATATTTTTAATGTGGGATATTTGTCCATTAAATTAAGCATACAATTTTCTACAACAGCCTGCTCTGCACCAAGGAGAAAAATACCCTTTTCATTAGCAGCACAGTATTCTATTATACCTTCCATTACTTCTATGCCTGCTATCTTTTCCTTAACCGGTTCTTTTAAAAGCCTAGCAGTATGTACTACTCCAACACCATCCGGTATTATTATAGTATTTTTACTATTAAAAAAATCATAGAGGGCTTTATCCTGTAGTCCATTATAAAGCACCTCTGGATTACCGGATACTATATTTATTTTATCATTTCTTTGAACTGCAAAATCTATTAACTCTCTTTTACTCTTATTATATATGTTATAACCTAAAATTTGGGTCAATTGTATCACTCCCTAGGATTATTAATTATTCCTTGTATTTTCATATGCTAAAGTTGCATTTATTTCCCCTCCTATAAGTAATATAATTGAACTTAGATAAATCCAAATCATCAGTATAAATATAGCTGCGATTCCTCCATATAAACTAGAATAGTTGGCAAAGTTATCAACATAGAAAGAAAAAGCAATTGATATAATAATCCATCCTGCCGTTGAAAACAAACTGCCAGGCAAAACCTCCCTAAATTTTAGCCGACGACTAGGAGTATATTGATATATAAAAGTAAATGCAGCTATCATAAAAGCAGCCATTACTACATAACGAAACATATTCCACATAGGCATAACAGCAAAGGATACCTTATTAAATTGGCTTAAGTAGTCTCCAAGCAAATTTCCAAATACAAGCAAAATTGTTGTAGCTAATAATGCTATTACCAGCCCTAAAGTAAAAACCACAGAAAGTAACTGCACCTTAAGAAAACTTCTTTTCTCTTCTTCATCATAGGCTGTATTTAATGCTCGTATTACTGCTTTTGCACCACCGCTAGCAGCCCATACTGTTCCCAATAAACTAAAAGACAAGAGATCTCCTTTTCTAACTTCTGTAATTTCTTTTACTGTATGCTCCACTAGAGTTAAGGCTTCTCCAGGTATTATTCCCTGTAAAAAAGCCAGCAAATCTACACTTCTTAAAGGAGTATAAGCAATTATTGTTAATAAAAATATTAAAAAGGGAAAAAAAGATAACAATAGCCTATAGGCCATTTGACTTGCTAAAGCAGATATTTGATCATCCTTAATACGCTTTATTAAAGCCAATATAAACATTCCCTTAGTATTCATGCACATCCCTCTGTATCATATTATTATATATCACTATTATATTACTACATATTATTATGAAATTATTATATTTAACAAGAATTTATGGTTGATTATATCATACCATATAGCCCTTTTCAATTTTTATATCTTTACTTTTTACATCTGAAATAAAGGGCTATAATTGAGTTTTACATGCTTTTATAGTATAATAGTGATGTTTTATAAACAATATTATAAAAAAATACAAAGGATTTACTTACTATTCTCTAAATTATCTTGAATTATTTTTTTCAGTAAGTAAAAACCTTATACAAAAGGAGGATTTATCTTATGGCTTTTTGTGCAAATTGTGGTGCTCAGACAGCTGAAGGGGACAAGTTCTGTGGAAATTGTGGAACTATGCTATCCTCTGGAAATTCAGCTCCACAAAATAATTACCAACAAAATGTACAAGTAAACTTTGAAAGTCAACAAGCTCCAAATTTTGATGCTAACTTTTCTCAACAACAGTTTGTTCCGCAAAGTCCCTCTAAGTATGTAATAGCCATGGAAGAGTTAGGAAAGGAACTGTCTATTTTCTTTAAGAATCCTATAACTTCTATTACTAAATCAAAATTCCAGATGTCTTCATTATCCACATACATATTTGCTGGTATAATGGCATTAATACTAATATTACTAAACTTCTGGACCGCTGCACAAAATTTTGCGCTTGCAAGTAGCGGTAAAGGAAAAGTTACAATAACTATAAATAGTACAAAAAAAGTGATTCAAGATTTATCCGGTATCCTATTAGGTTCCAATGAAATATATGAAATAGGATACGGAAAGTTGTTCCTTGCATCCTTCTTCTTTGTGATATTTATGTTAGTAGCACTTTGGGCGCTAACCTTGCTTGTTAACCATGTAATGTTAAAAGGTCAACTTAATGCTATACAAGCTATAAATGTTGTTGCTTTCACAGCTATTCCCTATGCAATTATATCATTTATATCAATAATTTTAGGATATGTTGAACCAAATTTATCTTATATGGTCTATCTAGCTGGAATAACGACTTCCACCGTATTATTATATAAAGCTATAAGCAGTAATATTAACAAACCAGAAATTTCTGCCCTATATAGCTTTACAATAATTCCAGTACTTCTATACTTGGTAAACTTCCTTTTCTTTAAAGCGGCAGGAGTAATAATATCCGTATTCTATAGAGGAATATTTATGGGAATATTTTAAGAAAATAAAAGTACCTTTTGCTTCAATATAAAATTGTTAGCAAAAGGTCTTTTTTAATTTCTATACATAAATCTAGCAGGTACAATAAATATCATTGCCATAGCAAGAAGTACAAAAATATCTACTACAATATTATATAAATTTCCACCAAATAAAATCATCTCAGATAATCCCTTATGGGCCCAATAGGTAGGAGTAAATATAGCAACTTTCTTCATAGATGCAGGCATCATTTCTAAACTATATACACAGCCAGATAAAATTCCCATTATTAGAATCATCACTGGTGTAAAACTCTGAAAAGAAATATGACTTTTAAAAATAGAAGCTAGTAAAGCAAGCATAGCTGCTGCTGCAAATATATAAACCGCCATAAAGAGCGCTACCGTTAATATTGCTTTTATAGACATACCTTTTAACACAGGATACATGAATATACATTGAAAAATAGTAATGCTTATACCTGTTATAGTTACTGAAAGAATATCTGCAAATAAAAGGCTAAAGGGCTTTACCCCTGATACCTTAATCCTATTTCTAACTCTATTTTCCCTCTCCTTTATAAAAAGACTGCAACCTGCTATCATAAATATAGTAGAAAATATCACTATAAGTCCTAAGCCCATAGAAATAGAAAAGATATTTCTATCTTTATCTTTTTCTTTTACTTCATCACTATTAGGTGTCTTTAAATCAACTATCACCGGCAATTCATAACTAGGATCATTGCTAAGATCTTTAAATCTGCTATTAACAGCCTCTTCTATTACTTCATATTCCTCCTGAGGTAACTGTCTTTGACCATCTATTATAACTAAATACTTGCAAACATAAGGTACTATTTCCCCGGCAATAATATCACTGACACCCATAGCTGTTAAGCTACCAGGCACTGTATAAACAGATACTATATCCTCATACTCTCCAGCCATTATTCTTTTTTCCATTCCCTTTTCAAAGATATAAACCGCCTGCACCTTTTCCTTAGAAATATATTCCTCTATATCTTCCTCTTCTATGTTTTTCACTGAAATAGCTGAATTTTCACTAATTTTCTTCAAAATTTCAGAGGAAATCTTTGACCGGTCTCTGTCAATGATAGCAATAGGTACCCCTTCATAAAAGGTCTTTTTCTCAAAAATTTTATTAACTAGCATGGAGAAAAATAATGGTAACAAAATACATAACAAAATTAATAACTTATTACGATACATTAGCTTCAGCCGATTTTTAACTATTGGTAAGATCTGAGATTTAAGTGAACCGTCCCTATTATTCATGATCTCACCGCCTTTCGTAATCGAAAGTTGGATATTAATATTAACAGTAGAGATATAATAATAAAAGAATAAAGAATAAGATTAAGAGCGCTACTATCGCCAATACTTCCTGTACCGCTGCTGTAGTTCATTATGTATAGGCTACCCCGGATAATCCAATAATTTGGGGTTATAGATGCCAGTTTTTGAATTTCTAGTGGCATCAGCTGTAAGGGAAGAAAGCTACCTCCTACTAGTGCACAGATGAATACAAATATATTGCCTACTGCCATAAAAAGCTCTTCTTTTCGGAAAAAAGTTGCTAGAAATATGAATATGCCATTTATGAAAAAGATTGCTATCCACATATATACTATTATTTTTAATATTAAATCCTGATGAAAGGCCTTAAAAAATACTACCGCTGGTAGTATAAAGATAGCTACTTGAACTGAACTGTAAAGAGAGAATGATATCCATTTACCAAGTACTATCCTCAAGGTCCCCACAGGCGAAACTACCGTTCGTTTTAGGCAACCACTGTTAATTTCCTTTATCAAGTGATTTCCTGCGCTTACCCCATTATACATTAGCAATAATACTAAAGTAGCCGCAATGAAATATTCTGCAGAGCTAGATGAAGGTATTGACTCTATCTCCCTTTCTTGAAAAAATTCTCCTCTAGATAGAGCTGCCAGTACTAAATTAACGGACATCTCTTCATTAATATTTTCTAATTGATTTTGAGTAAAATCATAATCCTTTAGATAGTCTATGTAAGCTACTATGGATTTCTCTACAGAAGATACGTAGTTGCCATAGCTCTCCATCATATTTTGAAGTACAGAGCTTTTTAAAGGCTCTCTCTTATTTAAAACAACATTTATTGGGTAATTTTCAATGTACACTAGACTTTTAGAAAAGTCTTCTGGTATAGTAATTATGCCAATAAGCTCATTTTCATTAAAGCTTTCCTCTGCATCCTTCTCATTCATAGTTTTGATGTTTACCATTTTTGAGAAGGTCTTATTTCCTTTAAAGTTATTAATAAGTATCCTACTTAGTACACTATTTTCTTTATCCACTACAGCCACATTCAATGGTGTAATATCTGCTTCTCGATTCATCATACCAGAAAAGATAAAAGCAAAAATTCCGTATAATAAAAAGGGAAGACACAAATGAGCAATAATTGCCCATCTATGTCTTAATATAAGCTTTAAGTCTTTTTTTATTACCTTTATTAACTTAATCATAATGTGCAAATCTCCAAATTAATTTTAGAAACCAAGCTTTAACTCATCACTTAAAATAATTTCAAGATTTTCTTGCATTTCTCCCAAAAGGCTCATAAGCTGATATTCATCCATTTCTGCTAGGTTAATAGCTCCATCTTCATCTGGCTTTTCAACAACTACGTCTTTATCAAAGCCATTAAAAGTAAATTCTACTCCCATTGATCCATTTGAATTAAATTTAGAAAGGGCATCTGCAGCATCTTGTAAATCAATTTCAAAGAAACACTGTCTTAGTCTATTCTTGTTATCTATTCTGAAGAATAATTCAGTATTTAAGTTCCTTTCTTCTTTTAGTTCATTGCCATCTAGTGCAGTCTTTAGTTCATTCATAGCTTCATCCCAATTTTTATCGAAGTCCTTCATAAATTCTTGGTATTTATCCATATCAAATCCTGAAGCTTCCAAAGCTCCGTTTTCCTTTAGCAGCTCTACTAATTCAGGTAATTTCTCTTTTACAAGAGCTTTAAAATTATTATCTTCAGAAAGTTCTTTTAATAAACCTCCCCCAATAGTAGAAGTAAATTCATCATTAACAATAAAGGTTAATTCATTGCACTTTATATTTTTTTCCTTGCCTGCTTCTACTACTTTCACATCAACATTACCATTATTATTAATAAATTTCCCCAAATTTTTCTTTAAGAATTTTCCATATTTTTTTCTTACAGCTTTAAAGTTATCATCCTTTTCTAAATCCTTACCAAACTTTTTCAAAGATTCTACATTTTTAGAAGAAGCACCATCAGTAACAGATTGTAAATCCGATTCTTTTATTAAAGCATTTAAATCATCTATGTTGATAAATAATGTATCTTTGAATAATTCATCAGATTTTAACATTATTACTTTTTCATCGTAGTAAGTACTTATGTTTGCAATACTATTATCTTTAAATTTAACACCTATATTAAAGAAACCTTTTTTATTATTAATGTCTGTTTTCCCATCAATAACAAAAGCAAAATTATCAAAGATTGCTCCCTGTATTCCATCCATATTTAGTTTTATTTTAGCAGTTACATCTACAGCTTCATAATTACTTAACTTACCAACAGCCGTTATTAGTTTATTGACAGGATTTCTATTGGTTATAAGTGGCTTTACAACTCCAAAAATCAATGCAACAAGGGCTACAATCACTGCGGCTAGGCCTATAAACATTGGACGCTTCCTAAACTTTTGTGCTAAAGATGATTGCTCTACACTGTTAATCTCATTATTAGCTCCCCCATTGTCATTGTAAGACAATTTGTCAACTTCATTATTTATATAAGGTTCAGCACTTTGCTGGCTACCTACTTCTTGCCCACATACAGTACAAAATTTAGCACTGTCTTCTAACTGAGCTCCACATTTTTCACAAAACATTCATTGTCCCCCTTAAAATTATTCAAAAAATTACAAAAGGCATATAAAGATATTATACGATAAAAAAGGGAACTTTTCCAGTATTAATATATTAAGATGCTTAATTTGCATTAACCGTCCCTAATTATTAAATTTCAAATCTTGTCTACTTTTTTCTTTCCAACCTTATTATTAATTAAGGTCTTAATTAAATAAACACATAATCTTATGAATAAATAGATTGCAAATAAATATAAAAATCCATAGAGCCCAGCTAATATATCATCAAACTCCATATTTCCTCTACCAGTTAGCTTCTGTTCTATCTCAATAACAAATACTATAACTATAAGTACAGTCATGGTATATATAAATGAAATAGCTGTTATGCTATGTTTAGATAACCATTTAAATAGGATATGTGTAGCAGCAAAAATAATCATTCCTATTATTCCAATTAATATAAAGTGTAATTGCTTATCATTAAATTGTGATAATTGGCTACTTTTGATAATGGCATCATGAATATCGTTAGTTGCATCCATTAAGATCTTTATTATTTCTACCATAAAACTCCCTCCCCAAAAATTATTTTACATAATTTAACTATAGGGTATTTATATTAATTAATATAAATTATACGACATTACTCAACTAAAAGATACATGTAAAAAAATAAGCTTGCTTTTAGTTATATTTACTAAAAACAAGCTCATTTTATTTATCCCTTACTTTGCTGTAGGCTTTTTATCATTATACAAGTAATCAAATACTTGCTCTTTGGTAGCTTCTTTATCAAATACCAAATACCATATTTCTTTTATATATTGGCCTTTGCAATAGCCATCTACAGGGAATCTTTCCTGATCTATTGTTAAATTTCCAATCTTAAATACATCTAATCCTAAACTTATTATTTCAGAGTTTGTTAAACTAGTATTAACGTAAGGAAGCAATTCTGAAACTACCCCTGGATATTTTGTAGCTCCCATGGCCATTATCTTATTTATTAAAGCATTAAGAACCCTTCTTTGTCTTTCTGTTCTCTCATAGTCTCCGTTACCGGTATATCTATTTCTTGAATAAGCTACAGCTTGCATTCCTGTAAGATTTTGTTTTCCTGATTTGCTTAAATGATTAGGCGTTTTTCCTTCAATTTTAGCAACCTCATTAATATAAGAATTAGTTATTTCAACTTCATTCGGTTTAACATCTATTTCTACGCCACCTAAAGCATCAATAATTTTCTCTAGTCCGAAGAAATTTACGGTAACAAAGTCTCTTATATTCAAACCAAAGTTTTCATTAATAGTTTTAATTGCTAATTGAGGTCCTCCAAAATAATAAGCATGAGTTATCTTATCTTCTCCACGGCCATCAATATGCACATAGGAGTCTCTCATTATAGAAAATAATTTAATCTTTTTGCGTGCTTTGTCAAGAGAAAGGACCATTATAGAGTCTGAACGTCCATTAGCCTTTACATCACGCTGATCTAATCCAAATAAGGCTATGTTAACAATCTCATCCGAATTTTTATGACTTCCGATTTTCTGTTTAATATCACTAGATATTCCTAGATCTTCATCTGTATCTGATATTTTTGTTCTATTTAGCTTACCTAGCATATTAAATCCATAAACACCTACTGAAATAACCACTAATAATAATACAAGTAAAGTTGAAAATATTATCAATTTTTTCTTTGATTTTCTTTTTTTATATCTAGTTCTTTTACGTCTATTTCCTTCCATAACAACCCTCTACCTCATTAATTTTTTTACATCTTCAATAATAACATTAAAATTCTTAATGTTCAACATAAATTTTACCATTTTGTCATAATAAATCAATATATATCTCTTTTTATTAGCTTTTGTCAGCATATATACTGGCATATATCAGTTATTGAAGACAAATTATATTTATGCTAATATATTATGGGTAAATTCTAAATTCTAAGTAGGTGTAAATATGAGCATAAATAATGATAAAAATAAAATTGTTATTGATATCGAAAAAGATATTATTAGTAAGAAGTCACAATACATAATCAAAAGAATAATGGATATCCTTTTATCCACCATAGGTATAATATTACTTTTACCAGTTTATCTAATAGTATTCATAGCTATAAAAGTTGATTCCAAAGGCCCTGCTATATTTAAACAAACAAGAATAGGTAAAAACCATAAGCCCTTCACTATATACAAATTTAGGACTATGGTAGTAAATGCTGAACAAAAGAGAGAATTAGAAATAGATCCAGAAAATATTGAAAACTTTATATTTCAAAGCAAAAGTGATAATAGAATAACTAAAGTAGGCGCTTTTTTAAGACGAACCAGCTTAGATGAACTTCCACAGCTATTCAATGTATTAATAGGTAATATGAGTCTCATTGGCCCAAGACCAGAAATACCAGATGTAGTTAAATACTATCCTAAGGAATATGAACAAAGGTTACTGGTTACCCCTGGTATAACAGGCTTGGCTCAAGTTAACGGCCGTGGTGAAATTGAACTATCAAAAACTATTGAATATGATTTAACCTACATCAAAGAATTTTCCATTTGGAATGATATAAAAATACTCTTTAAAACCTTTATCTCCGTTTTAAAAAAAGATGGAGCAATGTAATTTATAAGATATAAGAGGTCATAAATGAAATATCAGACCTCTTTTTTTATTCTGTCATTTTAATGTCTTTTGATAGTATGTAGCTTTGTTTTTAAAAAGAGTTGACGAATGATTGTTTGAACCTGTCCTTTTTAAGCTTGTCTAAACATTTATTCATCAACTCTTCTTTGTAACAAAGCAGCCTATTGATAAGAAATGGTTATTAAGCTATTATTCCACTTGATGGCAGTTTGCTAATCTTCTTAATAATTTTATTATTTCGATATTTGTGTGCTTTTTACAAAACATAAAGATAAATTAGCATCTTTCAACATTTTCCTTTAAATTATGTCTTTTTATCATTCACAAACTTATAATTATCCTATATAATTCAATTATAGGTTAATTATTTTAGGTAAGACTAGAGAAAGACTTGTTCTTTAATAGTATTCCAAAGGTTTTAAAATTAAGAAAAAGGAGGTTTAATCTTTGACCAAAAAACGTTTTTTGAATTTGTTTTCTTTTTTGGCACCGCTACTATTATTACTATGTGTAGCTATTCCCCAATTTCCCAAAGTAGTGGCTGCTGGAAACGCCAATATTTCCTATTCTTTAAGTAAATCCCCTATATATGTTGGTGACACATTTGATATTTATGTAAACATATCAAATGTTACAGATTTATATGGTGCTTCAATTGATTTTAAGTTTGACCCAACACTTTTTAGTGTACAAGACGTTGTTGTAGGAAACGTTTGGAATGGACAAGCTCAATTAAAAGGATTCTTAGAGGATCAAAGAGGTTCCGGATACTTTAGCTATTATGCATCTCTCAGCGGAGAAAAGGCTGGCTTAACTAATTCTGGTGTGTTGTTTACAATAAAAGCAAAGGCATTAAAGTCCGGTAGTATGCCTCTAAACACCACAAATTCAGATGTAACTTTATCCGTTAATCAGCAAAACGTTAAAATTAAGTTAAGTAATAGTAAATTATCAGATCAAAAAATTCAGTATCAAGCTACCGCTAAAACAATTAGCATACAACCTAATTTCACTCGTATTGAAGAAACTAATTACAACATTAATTATAGTGGTACTTGGGGAAGTGAATCCTTAAGCAAATTCAGTGGAGGTGCTGAGAAATACATTGGTTCTTCTGGATCTCTTTCATTCGATTTTACTGGTACAGGAATTAGACTTATATCTACTACTTATAATAACAGAGGTATTGCTAAAGTAACAATTGATGGTACATCTTATGATGTAGATATGTACAGTGCTTCTTTAGGATACAAAAAAACTGTGTTTGAAAAAACAAATCTTGCTAATGGTACTCATAGCATAAAAGTTGAATACACAGGCAGGAAAAATTCTAAATCAACTGGTACCTATATAATAATTGACGCCTTTGATATTATTAATGGAAATATCAAAGAATCAGCAAAAATAAACCGTGTAGATGATAGTAATCCAAATATAGCTTATAATGGTATTTGGCAAAACGAATCCCATTATTCCTTTAATAATGGATCAGAAACATATACAAATTCATCAGGTTCTCTTTCCTTTTCCTTCACTGGAACTGGAATAAAACTTATTTCAACACCATATAACAATAGAGGTATAGCAAAGGTTATTATTGATGGAATTCCTTATAATGTAGATATGTATAGTTCTTCTTTAGGATTTCAAAAAACTGTATTTGAAAAAACTGATCTTACTAATGGTACCCATACTTTAAGAGTTGAATATACCGGTTTAAAAAATGCTAATTCTAAGGAAACTTATATAATGATTGATGCCTTTGATATTATTAATGGAAATATAGTTAATTCTTCAACAATCAATCGAATTGAAGAAAACAATGAAAATATAAGTTATAGTAGTAATTGGGAAAGTGAATCCTTAAGCAAATTCAGTGGAGGTGCTGAGAAATACATTGGTTCTTCTGGATCTCTTTCATTCAATTTTACTGGTACAGGAATTAGACTTATATCTACCCCTTATAATAACAGAGGTATTGCTAAAGTGACAATTGATGGTACATCCTATGATGTAGATATGTACAGTACTTCTTTAGGATTCCAACAAACTGTATTTGAAAAAACAAATCTTGCTAATGGTACTCACAGCATAAAAGTTGAATACACAGGCAGGAAAAATTCTAGATCAAGTGCTACCTATATAATGATTGATGCTTTTGATATTATTAACGGAAACATTGTTACAGCTTCAACTGTTAAGCGTATTGAAGAGAATAATAATACAATAACTTATAGTGGTACTTGGGGAAGTGAATCCTTAAGCAAATTCAGTGGAGGTGTTGAGAAATACGCTGGCTCTTCAGCCTCCCTTTCCTTCAATTTTACTGGAACTGGAATAAGGCTTATATCTACCCCTTATACTAACAGAGGTATTGCTAAAGTAACAATTGATGGTACATCTTATGATGTAGATATGTACAGTGCTTCTTTAGGATACCAAAAAACAGTATTTGAAAAAACAAATCTTCCTAATGGTATTCACAGCATAAAAGTCGAATACACAGGCAGAAAGAATTCTAAATCATCTAGTACTTATATAATGGTTGACGGTTTTGATATAATTAATGGAGATATAGTAAATTCTTCAACGGTTAACCGTGTAGAAGAAAACAATTCAAAAATTAGCTATGTTGGTACTTGGGAATTTGAAGCTTATAAACAGCTCAGTGCTGGTTATCAAAAATATGCATCTAGTGCAACAAGTTCTCTTTCTTTTTCATTCTCTGGTACTGGAATTAAGCTAATTTCATCACCTTATAATAATAGAGGAATAGCAAAGGTTATTATAGATGGTACATCTTACACTGTGGACATGTATTCACCTTCTCTACAGTTGCAAAAAACTATTTTTCAGGTAACAAATCTATCACCTGGAAATCACACTATCACAGTTCAATGTACTGGTACTAAATCCTCTAGCTCTAAAGGTACTTACATAATGATTGATGCCTTTGATATTATAGGTGGAAACATATATTAAAAAATAATAAACATTTAGCAAGGTAGTTTTATCTACCTTGCTTTTTAATTCCATCTAAAAGTTTAACTTGTTGTAATATGTCGAATTATGTTGATTTATCAAACTTATCCTTGTATAATGAAACATACAAGGAGGATAACTTGCATGAGTAATAAAAAAGAAATAAGATATATGAATTATGTAAAAGCGTTTACTATTATAGCAATGGTTATAGGACATGCAGAAGGACCAATTAAATGGATATTTTATCAATACCATATGGCCTTGTTTATTTTCATTTCCGGTTATTTTTACAAGGATTTCTATTCAGACAAGCCTCAGACACTAATATTTAAGCGTATTAAAACATTATATCTACCTTTTGTGATCTACGAAATAATATTTGTTGCATTAAGAAATGTATTTTTTGCATTTAATTTAACTGAAAGTAAGTATGTTTATAATAAAGATTTAATTATAAAAGTGGCTAAAGGTTTACTTAAATTTAATATTACAGAAGCACATATAGGTTCATTTTGGTTTTTAAAAACTTTATTTATTGTAACTATTGCTTTTTGCTTATTGAGCTTTGTAATAAAAAAATTAAAATTAGACAATAAAGAATGGGTTAGAGCAACATTAATTTTACTATTATTTATTTTAGGATGTATACTACTAAAAAATAGTTTAAACTCCAATCATAAAAATATAATCAGAGTTTTAATGACAATGATAATGTTCTATTTTGGATATTTATTCAAAAAAGTTGAGTATAAAATTCCCTTTAATATTTATCTTTTTTTAATCTCAATTGTTATATTAATTCGTAACAGTCATCTTGGTTATGTAGACATAGTCAATGATCGATATACTAGTCCAACTTTTTATATAGTATCTTCCATTGCAGGTTTTTATGCCAATATATACATTGGAAAATTACTTGAGAAGAAAAAAGAATGGAATTTACGTATACTTGATTATATAGGTAAAAACACAATAATAATCTTAGCATTGCACTTACTAATATTTGATATAACCAGAAATATTTATACTAATTTAACGGATAAATCTTTTACGGATTTATCTAATGGCTGGATATTATTGACCATAGCAGGTGTCTGCATTCCTATAATAATACAAATAATCATTGACAAAATAAAAGCTGTTGTTTATATAAAATCAAAACAAATCTATATATCAAAAAGAGCTAAGTAGTAATACAAACTTTGAAAATTAAAATACCGACCTCTAATGATTTGATTTTTCTTTCTAATCATTAAAGGTCGGTATAATAAATTATATTTAAGATAATTATAAGTTAGAATTTTACTTATGACTTAATTTTAACTAAGTTTATCTCCATACATTTTATCAAAGTAATTTTTATATTCACCAGAAATAATATTCTTCCACCAATCCTGATGATCCAAATACCATTGGATAGTCTGTTTAATTCCAGTTTCAAAATTATATTTAGGCTTCCAACCAAGCTCAGTTTCAAGTTTTGTTGGATCAATAGCATATCTCCTGTCATGTCCTGGTCTATCGTCTACAAACTGTATGAGGCTTTCAGGTTTTCCTAGTTCTTTTAGGATTGTCTTAACTACTTCAAGATTAGTTCTCTCATTATGACCTCCTACATTATAAACTTCTCCAACTCTTCCCTTATGTATTATAAGGTCAATGGCAGAACAATGATCTTCTACGTGCAACCAGTCTCTTACATTATCCCCCTTACCATATACGGGCAACTTTTCATCTGCCAACGCTCTACTAATCATAAGTGGAATCAATTTCTCTGGAAAATGATAAGGTCCATAGTTATTAGAACATCTTGATATGGTTACAGGAAGTCCATAAGTTCTGTAATAAGCTAATACAAACAAATCTGCACTAGCTTTACTTGATGAATATGGACTTGATGTATGAAGAGGTGTCTCTTCAGTAAAGAATAAATCTGGTCTATCTAGAGGTAAATCCCCATACACTTCATCTGTGGACACTTGATGATATCTTTTAACCTTAAATTCCTTTGAAGCATCCAATAAAACTTGAGTTCCCATAACATTAGTTCTAACAAAAATGCCAGGATCCTTTATAGAACGATCCACATGACTCTCAGCTGCAAAATTTACAACTATATCAAATCTTTCTTTATCAAATAGATTCATTATAAATTCTCTATCTGCAATATCTCCGCGATAAAATTTATAATTTGGTTTATTTTCAACATCTTTTAAAGTCTCTAAGTTTCCAGCATAAGTAAGTAAATCTAAATTCACAATTTCATATTCTGGATACTTATTAACCATGTAATGTACAAAGTTTCCGCCGATAAAACCAGCACCACCTGTTACTAATATCTTCATCTTATTGCTCCTTACTATATATTTTTATATTATGATTTACTATTCCTCATAAATAAAATTACAGTCACAGTCAGCTAATAAAGGTCCATTCTTATCCTTCTCTGATAAGATAGGTTCAATTCCATTAAGTAATCCACCCCAATCAACACCAATTGATGGATCATCATAACGAATAGTTCTTTCATGTTCTTTTGAATAAAGATTATCTACCTTATATTGAAACTCAACATTATCAGTAAGGGTTAAAAATCCATGTGCAAATCCTCTAGGAATATAAAATTGCCTCTTATTCTCTGAACTAAGCTCTACGGATACCCACTGAAGATAAGTAGGTGATCCCTTTCTTATATCAACAGCCACATCAATTACTATTCCATTAGTGCATCGTACAAGTTTTCCTTGAGACATTGGATTATTCTGAAAATGCAAACCTCTTAATGTACCTTTCTTAGCAGACATAGAATGATTATCTTGTACAAAAGGATTTGTGATACCTAAGGCCCGATATTTAGGTTCGCTAAAGGTTTCCATAAACCATCCTCTATTATCGCCAAAACAATCTGGTTCAATTATTATTACTCCCGGTATTTTAGTCTCTATTACTTTCATACTAAACCGCTCCAATTTCCTAACAAATTAATATTTTCTACTTTTACTATACTAAAATATTTAATTTTCTCCATATATATCCCTAGTATATACTTTTTCCATTACATCTTTGATTTCATCTGAAATTCTATTAGCAACTATTACATCTGAAATCTTTTTAAATTCCTCTAAATCTCTTATAACCCTAGAATTATAAAAATATTCTTCTTTTAAGGTAGGTTCATATACTACAACCTCTACCCCTTTAGCTTTAATACGTTTCATAACTCCTTGAATAGATGAATGTCTATAGTTATCAGAATCTGCTTTCATTGTTAATCTATAAATACCAACTAATTTCGGATTCCTCTTCATAATCATATCAGCTATATGATCTTTTCTGGTTCTATTTGACTCAACAATTGCTGACATAATATTTTGGGGCACATCATTATAATTTGCTAATAATTGTTTGGTATCCTTAGGCAGACAATAGCCACCATAACCAAAAGAAGGATTATTATAATGCTTACCAATACGTGGATCTAAACAAACACCTTCTATTATTTGTTTTGTATTTAATCCTCTAGTCTCTGCAAAAGTATCCAATTCATTAAAGTATGAAACTCTTAAAGCTAAATATGTATTAGCAAATAATTTTATAGCCTCTGCTTCTGTTGATCCTGTAAAAATAACATCTATATCTTTTTTTATTGCGCCTTCTACTAATAAATCAGCAAACTTCTTAGCTCTATCAGATTCCTCACCTACTATAATACGTGAAGGATACAAATTATCATAAAGCGCTTTTCCTTCTCGTAAGAATTCTGGTGAAAAAATGATGTTATCAGTATTAAACATTTTCTTTACTTTTTCTGTATAACCTACTGGTACAGTTGATTTTATAACCATCACAGCATTAGGATTTATAGACAAAACACTATCTATTACGGCTTCAACTGTACTTGTATTAAAGTAATTCTTATCAGGATCATAATCAGTAGGTGTTGAAATAATAACAAATTCAGCATCTTTAAAAGCCACATAATTATCTGTAGTGGCAGTTAAATTAAGCTCTTTATTTGCTAAATATTCTTCTATCTCTTTATCTATAATTGGAGACTTTCTGTTATTAATCATTTGCACCTTTTCCTCAACAACATCAAATGCAATAACTTCATTATGTTGAGCTAATAAAATTGAATTTGATAATCCTACGTACCCAGCTCCTGCTACAGCAATCTTCATACTGATCCCCCTTTATTCATCTTGTACTGTA
>NZ_FMJL01000047.1 GCF_900095445.1 Clostridium sp. N3C | reverse complement strand
TTTATATTTATTTTAAAAATACCTACATAAAATATAGCTACTCTCTTTTAAAAATAGAAAATAAAATATATAATAATAATTAAGGAAGGGAGGTGCAGCCTTAGGAATGTGCTTTTTATTCTGACGGGCGTACTAATATGAAGGTAATAAGTATATTTAATCAAAAAGGTGGAGTTGGAAAAACAACAACAAGTATCAATTTATGTGCTTATTTAGCTATGGAAGGCTATAAGGTGTTAGCTATTGATATTGATCCTCAAGGAAATACAACTAGTGGCCTTGGCTTCGACAAAAGTAAGATTAATGAATCAATTTATGATGTAATTACTACACAAGCGGTTTCTATAGAGAATACAATCAAGGAATGTGATTTGATAAAAAATTTGTATCTAATTCCTTCTACAGTAGAATTAGCTGGGGCAGAAGTGGAACTAATAGATAGACATAACCGTGAAACTATTTTGAAGGAATGTCTATCATCTATTTCAGATCAATTCGATTTTGCCTTTATTGATTGTCCTCCTTCATTAGGCTTTTTAACTATTAACGCCCTGGCTGCGTCAAATAGTGTTCTTATACCTATTCAATGTGAATTTTATGCCTTAGAAGGAGTAAGTCAATTAGTTAATACTATTCAGTTAGTTAAAAGATCCTTAAACAAAGGTTTAGAAGTTGAAGGCGTAATTATGAGCATGTATGATAGCAGAACTAAATTATGTAATGACGTAGTTAAAGAAGTGAAAAAATACTTTAAAGATAAGGTATATGATACAACAATACCAAGAAATATTCGTCTAGCTGAAGCACCTAGTTTTGGTCTACCTATTATGCTTTATGATGATAAGTGTAAGGGAGCAGAGGCTTTTGAGAATTTAACTAAAGAATTTATTAAAAAGCAGAAGGAGTGATCAAGGTGGTTGCTAGAAAACACGGTGGATTAGGAAAAGGTTTAGGAGCATTAATACCGGAAGAAAAGGAAGAAGCAAAAGAATCTGTCAGTAAAATAGATATTAATTTAATTAGAGCAAATGAAGAACAGCCTAGAAAGTATTTTGATGATGAGAAGATAGCTAATTTGGCTCAATCCATAAAGGAGCATGGAATTATCCAGCCTATAATTCTAATGAAAAACGGTGATTTTTATACCATTGTGGCTGGAGAAAGAAGATGGAGGGCTGCCAAATCTATTGGAATTAAAGAAGTACCGGCAATAGTTATGGAAATTTCTAATAAGCAATTATTAGAAATATCTTTAATAGAAAATATTCAGAGAGAGGATTTAAACCCAATTGAAGAAGCCATTGCCTATAAAAAATTAATTGAAGAATTTAATATTACACAAGAGGATTTAGCAGCAAAGCTAGGGAAATCTAGAACAGCTATTACTAATTCTATGAGACTATTAAATTTAGATAAAAGGGTTCAGGATTATCTTATAGAAGGTGTTATTAGCGAAGGACATGGAAGAGCAATTTTAGGAATATCGGATTTTGATATGCAAAATGAAGTGGCACAGAAGATTATAGATGAAGGTTTAAGTGTAAGACAGGTTGAGGCATTAATTAGACAACTAAATAGTGAAAAAAAACCACAAAATAAATCAAAACAAAAACAGCAGAATCCTTATATCAATGAGATAAAAGAAAAATTAGAAAGCTACCTTGGAACAAAGGTTCAATTAACCACAAATAAAAAGAATAAAGGCAAAATAGAGATTGAATATTATTCTACTGATGATTTAAATAGAATTTTAGAGTTGTTAAATATAGAAATTTAGTTTTGTTTCACGTGAAACATGAAAGGGTGATAAGGATTGGAGACTCTAAATAGCGTAATAAATAATAATATAGCTTACATTCTAACTACCTTAGTTATTATTAATGTAATACTTATAATATGTGTATTTGTTTTATTTAGATCATTAGGTAGCTTAGAAAGACGATATAGAAAACTAGTAAGAGGTACTAATAATAAAAATCTTGAAGAAATAATTGATGGTTATATGGACAAGGTAGATTATGCTGTTAATACCAGTGAAGAAATAAAAGAGATGCTAGTACATTATGATAAAGAATTAAAAAAGTGTACTCAAAAAGTTTCTATACTTAGATATAAGGCTTTTGATGATGTTGGTAGCGATCTTAGCTTTTCTATAGCTATGTTAGATGGTGATAATAACGGTATAATTATAACAAGCATATACGGTAGACATGACAGTACTACATATGCAAAACCAGTAGATAAAGGTATTTCTAGATATGATTTATCTGAGGAAGAAGAAAGAGTGTTGAAAGAGGCAATGAGTAAATAATGAGGTCATATATTAATAAAAACGATATATTTTTGTATATCGTTTTTTTATTAAAACAGTTACTTTAATTAACATTAATATAAATGTTTCATGTGAAACATTTATATTTTTACTTTATAATATGAGCCCTGATTCTGTTTATATTTCTAGTACTTTTTTAGATTTGATAGTTGAAATAGTTGGAGATTTTATATAATATACTTAATAGATTGGTTTTCTATATGTATAAAATATATATTTAGAGGGCATAATTATGAGAAGGAAGTTGTAACTTACATAGTAAAGAGAGGAGGACGCCAAAGCAAATATACATTTTGCAGGCAAAAGTAATATGAACATATACATTGAAAAAGAATTAAAAGAAATGAAACAGGCTTTAGCGGATAAGGGTTATAACATAGTAGATGATAATAGTACACCTTGTGATGCTATAATATGCAATTTAAAAGTTTGCGATTTAGCAGTAATTAACCAAGAAGTGAATCTTAAAAGAGAGGGCGCTTTGATAATAGATTGTGGTAGTAAAAGTGTAGAAGATATAGACTATATATTAAATAACAGATCTTATAGTAATATATTATAAAAAAATTATAGTATTTTAATTAATACTATAATTTTTTTATTTATAATGGATATTGATTTGTAGATAAACACTTCTTACCACCAACGGTTTTTAGTATAGAATGATATATACCTCTTGAAATTACATCAGCTAATAACATAACGGTATATAGCCTTGTGTTTTGAAGAATCATAAAATCCAAAGCTCCGCTTATATTAACAACTCCTGTAATACTTAGGTTTCCTACTTGGGGTAGGTCTTTATTCATAGCAGATCCAGGGGTTAAGGGTTTGGCTTCTACGATTATTTTGCCTACATTATGTAAGGCACCAAGACAAGCGTCGATTGCAATGATGTAAGGATTGTTGTGAGTAGAGAGAATTTTATCTATTGTATCAGTAAGATTTTTTGCATGAACAGGATATTGTAGATTTCCATAAACATGAATCTGTTCTCTAGATAGAAATTTTAATTTATCGCCAACCAAGGGGCCAAGACTGTCACCTGTTGATCTATCTGTTCCAACGCAAAGAAAAATGATATCCCTTCCTAATTTAGTTTCCGGTTTAATATGTTCATACAATGTATCTCTTAATAAAAAAGAGGATCTGGGCTCTGTGGAGTCTATAATTACTTTACTATTTGACATAAAAAAACCTCCTTATTTGAATTGTATCCAAATAGGAGGTTTTTTATTCTAGATTACTTCAACCTTTTTGAATATATTGTAAAACACTACAAGAAACAAGCAATATATCATACCTGTAAATCCGGCTATTTTTAATCCTATAAAAAAAGAGGCTAGTACTGCTACTGGATGTATATCTAGAGTGGAGGATACGATTTTTGGTTCTATAATTTGTCTAACTATCAATACAATTAAGTACAATACACCTAGAGCTACTGCTTTAAATATATTACCTTGAACAAAGGCATATACAAATATCAAAGGTACATAAACCATTGCCATACCAACTATAGGAAGCAAGTCTAATATAGCACAAAGTAAACTTAGAATAAAAGCATAGTCAACACCGAATATCAAAAATCCTATTAGTGTAACTAAAAAGGTTATACCAATTACTATTAAATAGGATTTTAAATAGTTAAAAATCATTTTTTTTGTCTCATTGAAAATATATAGTATTCTTGTGGAGTTTTTATTAAAATGATTAGTAACTATTTGGCTGTTATGTGAACTTGAAATATCCTTTGTAAAAAAGTAAGTAGAAGTTAGTGTAAAAATAAATAACATAGCTAAGTAAGGTATTGATGTAACAAGAGAGCTTATAAAACTAATAACCCAGTTTAGTAATTGCTTTACTAAGTCTCCTAACTTAGTAGTTATATTTGATAGGTTACTTTCTATAGCATCAGTAATACTTGGATGCAAGTTACTATAATGTTTTTGTAGCTCTTCAAAGGTTTTTTCAAAAGAAATATTCTGAATACTAATATATTTTGTTAATTTTACTGTTAAGGCTGATATTTCAGAAATTATAGATGCAACTAATAATGTTAGTGCTAGAAATAATATGGTATAAAAAATAACCGAAGTTATAAGAGAAGATAGAGATCCACTAAATTTAAATTTGCGCATTAAAAATCTCGTCGGTCGTCTAAGAAAAAATGCAAATAGGAAAGCTAGTACAAAAGGTAATGTATAGGATAAAGTTTTAAAGAAAACTAGAAACACTACGGTGTAAATAACGAAAAATAAAAAAATTTTATCCAGTTTTTCAAATGTTTTTTCCATATAAACCTCCTCATATTATGTAAACTAAGTTATTTACAATTATTTATATAATAATTATAAATGTTTTAGATTTTTATGTCTATTATTAAGATTTATACAGTTTGTAAACAATAAAGAATAGCTCAGCCATGGATTTATAAGTTATTCACAGCAAATAAAAAATGAGTTATACTATAAAATATAGTCAGTAAAAATTAGTAGGTGTAGATTTTTAACTTGCATACCTAAAATGATAGAGAGGAAGAGACCGTTGATACAATTTTACTTAATAATCTTTGAAAACAACAGTACTGCTATGAAGGCTGAAGCAGATTTAAAGAAAAGAGGAATTAATATTGCTATTATGTCCACACCAACTTTTATAACTAAGAGTTGTGGTATTAGTATTGTAGTGCAAGCAGATCAGGGAGAAGAGGTTAAAGATATACTTTCTAGTGGAGAGATAAGTTATAAGGCTTATTACAAGAAAGTAGATAATGAGTACCTACAAGTCTTATAATGGAGGTGTTCAACTTGAAGGATGTCTTAAATTTTTCTTTAAACCTTTTAGGGGATATAAATCTTGGAAAAATCAATATAACAAACGAACAGATTAACAAATTTATTAGTCATATATTGAGAGTAATTATTGTAACTCTTTGTATGTATGTTGCTATAAAAGTTGGGAATAAAATCATAGAGAAAGCGGTAGAAAAGCAAAAAAAATCAAAGTTTACTTTAGATCCAAAGAAAGCTAACACCATAGGGGCTATACTAAAAAGCATATTAAAGTATGTCGTTTATTTTTTGGGATTTACAACTATTTTTAGTATCTTCTTTAATAATATAACCTTAACTTTTGCAGGTATAGGGGGTGTAGCCTTAGGTTTAGGAGCACAAAGTCTTATTAAAGACGTTATCAATGGATTCTTTATTTTATTTGAGGAACAGTATTCTGTAGGTGATTATATAACCATTGAAGGCAAGAGTGGGGTGGTTGAAAGTATAGAGTTAAGAATAACTAAGATTAGAGACTTTAGTGGAGATTTACATATATTCCCCAACGGTTCTATTACTACTGTAACAAATCATTCTAGAGGTGATATGAGATTTGTTGTTGAAGTGGACATAGCTTATGAGGAAGATGCTTATAAGGCTATGGATGTTTTGAGGGAAGCTTGTAATGAATTTAGCAAGATAAATGACAATGTAGTAAGTGGTCCAGATGTGTCAGGAGTAAGTGCATTAAAAGATAGTGGAGTTACTATTAAGATAGTAGGAAAGGCAAAAGCTATGAAGCAATGGTCTTGCGAGAATGAATTAAGAGCTTTTGTTAAGAAAACTTTAGATGAGGCTGGAATAGAGATTGCTTATCCGGTAACAAAGGTACTTAATAATACTACAGGAAATAATACTACAGGAAAGGAGTCTTAAGATGGAAAAGGTCTTTAACTTAGGTGACATAGTTGAATTAAAGAAAAAGCATCCATGTGGTAGTAGTAATTGGGAAGTAATACGTTTAGGTGCTGATATAAAAGCTAAGTGTTGCGGATGTGGAAGAATTATTATGATGACGAGAAGAGAATTTACTAAGGACGTAAAAAAGATTATTCAAAGTAATGCAGAAGGAGAAAAGTAAATTGGTATGTAAACAAAAGTCTTGAAAATTAAGAAGCGTAGTGATATAATGAATTCTTGTAGTCCCTGCTGTGGTTTTTATACTGCAGCCGTTAGTCCGGAGGGAGGAGGTGAAATTGATGAGAAAGTATGAAACTATATTCATATTACACCCATCAATGGACGAGGAGAGCGTAAAAGCTAGCATCGAAAAGTTCAAGGGTGTAATAGAAAATGCTGGAGGCACAGTTGACAATGTTGATTTCTGGGGCAAGAGAAAGCTTGCTTATGAAATAAGCAAAGTTAACGAAGGCTACTATACATTAATAAATTTCAGTGCTAATCCTGAATTACCAAAGGAGTTAGACAGAGTTTTCAGAATTACTGACAGTGTTATCAGACATATAATTGTTAAGGATGAAAAATAAGGTGGTGCCGTAGATGAACAAAGTTGTTTTAATCGGTAGATTGACAAAAGATCCGGAGTTAAGATTTGCTCCAGGTACTGGAAATGCCGTGGCCACCGTTACTTTAGCTGTAGATAGAAGGTTTCCAAATAAGGATGGACAGCGTGAAGCTGATTTTATTCCAGTAGTAATATGGGGAAAACCTGCTGAATCAACTGCAAACTATATGAGTAAGGGACGACTTATGGGAGTTAGCGGTAGAATTCAGACTAGAAGCTATGAGGCTAAAGATGGCACTAGACGTTATGTTACCGAAGTTATTGCTGAAGAAGTTCAGTTCCTTGAATGGGGAAACAATAACGGAGGAGTTAGCAGAAATAACAATAATTCTGAATTCGGTGCAGGCGGAGATTTTGGTTCCGACTCATTTGATATGGATATGACTCCAGTGGATGATGGAGATATCCCATTCTAAAAGTAAGGAGGGAAAAGCATGAGTAACGAAAAGAAGGATGCTGCTGTGAAGAAGAGCGGATCTAGAGTTAAAAGAGGCAAGAAAAAAGTATGTGCTTTCTGCGTAGATAAGGCTGAACATATTGATTATAAAGATATAAATAAAATAAGAAAATATGTTACTGAAAGAGGTAAGATTCTTCCAAGAAGAATTTCTGGAAACTGCGCAAAACATCAGAGACAGTTAACTGAAGCTATAAAGAGAGCAAGAAACATAGCTTTATTGCCATTTACAACTGAGTAAATTATAAGAAGCTGCTGACCAATATTCAGCAGCTTTTATTTCTATTTAAATTTACAAGCTTTGGTTGCATAATACATAAAAAATCCTTAAAATAGATATATAGGTTTAAGGGGGGAAGGCTTTGAAAAGAGAAGATTTTAACATAATGTCTGATATCAAAATAATTGAGGATTTAAAAGCACAATTGCTGGGGGTTATTGCAGAGTTTTATAGGCTACTTACTAAGGGAAGCAATGTAGCTCAAGAGGCTGTGCAAGATTGTATTTCCGGGGCAATAATAATTTTATATGTTTTAGCTGAGAGATTAGGATATTCTTACACTTCAATTGATGAAAATATACAAAAAAAATTAAAAGTGGGTATAATAGAAGAAGACATGGTTGAGAAGCAAGGACGAAGCCTAAGTAAACTTAAAAATCATTTGGAGGATAGAAGAGGAATTTCTTAATATGAGCTAACGATTATATGGAGGAAAAAAATGTATTCTAAAATAGAAACAAAATCTCTAGTTGAGGCGGGTTTATTAGTAGCTATTACAGTTGTACTATCATTCTTTGTTGCCTTTGTACCAGTACTAGGAGCAATAGGATATTTTACATTGCCTGTACCAATAGCTATATTGTACATAAGACATGATTTTAAATTGTCCTTTATTGCTTCTATTGTAAGTGCCATAGTAATAGGGGCAACTTTAGGTTTTCAAAGTGCTTTGAATTTCTTTATTTTATTTCCAATTATAGGACTAATCTTAGGCTATAGTTTTAAAAGAAAGCTAAAAGTCTCAAGGAGCTTAATTTTAACATCTCTTGCTGGTTTAGTAACTTACATTATCTCTGTTATATATTCCTTATTATTCATTGATAAAGTCAGTATATCTAATATAACTGAATATATAAAAACAACTTTTAATGAAAGTTTAGATGCTTATATTAGTATGCTTGGCAATCAATCCGCAGGTAAAGAAATAGATATACTTAGGGAATGGATTAATAATGTTTCTTTACTATCAATTTTATCTTTAGTAACAATAGGCGCTATAATGTTTAGTATTATGCAGAGTTTTATCTATTATTTCATAACAAGATCCATATTGAAAAAGTTAAAAATTGAAGTTGTTGAAATAGGTGATTTTGATAAAGTATATGTAGATAACAGAATAGGAGCCTTACTTATAATAATTTTATCAATAGGACGCATATTACAAATTAAAAATTATGATATTGGAACCTATATTTACAATGTAGCGATATATATATTAATGGGTGTTCTAATTGTAGTAGGCTCCGCTGTGATATATTACTTCTTAAAAAGTAAGTTTAATATAAACAAAGGTGTAGCAATAACTATAATTTTAGTGATTTTATTTACACAATTAAGCATCTTTATTGTTTATATAGGACTTGCTGATTTGATTTTTGATTTTAGAAAAGTAGATCCTAATAGATTATTTAAAGGTAGAAGATTTAAAGGATAAAGTTGTACTGATATTTGGAAGGCGGATTTTCATGGATAATAACAATTATTTTTCCCCCAGCAACAAGGTATATATGGTAATTATAGCACTGTTAACAGCTTTACTATTTTACTATAAACATACGATTGAAGGCATAATATCCTTTGTGATTTTTACGGCACTCATCATTTATAACATTAAAAGCTTAAAGGTAAAAAAAGATGAATGGAAGAGGTTTATAGAGGATTTCTCTTTTAAGCTAGATACTGCTACAAGAAATACTTTGATGAGTCTTCCTTTTCCTTTAATTATAACTGGCATTAAAGGTAATATTGTTTGGTACAATCAAAAAATGAAGGATGTCTTTAAACAAGAAGAGATCTTAGGGAAATTAATAACTAATGTAATTAAAGGAATAGATCTGAAAAAAATCACAGGATCTAAGGAAAATCATTTCAAATATATAAAGATAAAGGAAAGGTACTATAATGTTTATACCAGCCTTGTTCATATAGAAGAAAATAAAGCCAGTAATGAGGATATAATTCTCTTTTATTTCTATGATATGACTGAAGCTAAAGAGATTTATGATAACAGAGAAAGCGTTATGCTCATAGAAGTAGATAACTTAGATCAAATTTTAAAAACTGTAGAAGAAGCACAAAGGCCCATGTTGGTAGCAGAAATAGAAAAGACAATATATAATTATGGGCAAAGTATGAATGCTCTTATTAGAAAGTATTCTTCAAATAAATATGTCCTTACTGTACAGGAAAGATATTTGAATGAGGAAATTAATAAGAAATTTGATATATTAGATGTGATTAGAGAAATAAATTTTGGTAACAAGTTATCAGTAACTTTAAGCATAGGAGTAGGAAGAGGTGGAAAAACACCTTTTGAGAACCATAATTACGCTAGCTCTGCAAAGGAATTAGCCCTAGGTAGGGGGGGCGACCAAGTTGTTGTAAAAAATGGGGAAAAATTATCCTTCTTCGGAGGTAAAACTAAAGAGGTTGAGAAAAGAACAAGAGTTAGGGCTAGAGTTATAGCCCATGCTTTAAGAGATTTAATAAATGAAAGTACCACTGTTTTTATAATGGGACATAAAAACCCTGATGTAGACTGTCTAGGTGCAGCAGTAGGTTTAAATAGTATAATTAGAACTTTTAAGCAAGAATCTTATATAGTGATGGATCCTCCTTATACTGGAGTTAAATTACTATTGGATAAACTAAAAAAAGAAACGGACTATGAAGAAGTTTTTATTAGTTCGGAAGACTGTATGTCAAAAATGGATGTAAATAGTTTAATGATATTAGTAGATGTTCATAATAAGGGATATGTGCTAAATATGGAATTAGTTAAGGCTATGCAGAAGATAGTTATTATTGACCATCATAGAAAATCTACAGACTATATTGAAAACACCATATTAAGCTACATGGAACCTTATGCTTCATCTACCTCTGAGCTTATCACAGAGATAATTCAGTATATAGTTGAGAAGCCTAAGTTAAAGCAATTGGAAGCAGAGGCTCTACTGGCAGGGATTTGTGTAGATACAAAGAACTTTTACTTTAAAACTGGTGTTAGAACCTTTGAGGCTGCATCCTTTTTAAGAAGGCTCGGCGCTGACACTGTAGATGTAAAAAAACTCTTTTCCGATGATTTAGATACCTATATAAAAAGAGCAGAAATTATCAAGTCTGCTAAAGTTGAAAATAATATAGCAATTTCAGTATGTCCACCTTATATAAAAGATACTGTACTAGCAGCCCAGGCGGCAGATGAGCTGCTAAATATTACAGGTATTCAAGCTTCCTTTGTTTTTGTTAAAATAGAAGATGATATATATATCAGTGGAAGATCTCTTGGGGAAGTAAATGTTCAAGTAATAATGGAAGCATTAGGTGGTGGTGGACATATGAATATTGCAGCTACAAAACTTTCTAATATATCTATAGAAGAAGCTGTAGAGGCGTTGAAAGAAGCCATCGAAAAAAACTTAATGGAAGGTGAGAAGTAATGAAAGTTATATTATTGCAAGACGTAAAGAATATGGGGAAGAAAGGAGATGTAGTTAATGCATCTGACGGATATGCAAGAAATTATCTTTTCCCAAAAAAATTAGCTCAAGAGGCTACTCCTGAAAACTTGCATATCATTAACCAGAAAAAAGAAAATGAGAGAAAAAAGAAACTAGAAGAGATAGAAGCAGCTCAAGCATTAGCTGAAAAATTAAAGGGTAAAGAAATAAAAATTACAGTAAAGAGTGGAGATAACGGACGACTTTTTGGAGCTATTACCAATAAAGATGTAGCTGATAATCTTAAAAAGCAATATGGTGTTGATATAGATAAGAAAAAAGTTGTAGTTGATACAATAAAGCAAACTGGGGTATACGATGTGGAACTTAAGCTTTATGCTGAAGTTTCAACAAAAATGAAGGTCGTTATTTCTGGGCAATAGGCATTAGACAAGAGGAGGAAACAGATTGAAATCACAGTTCGACATATATGAGTCCCAATTAGATATAACGGATAGAATGTCTTTAGAATCGCAGGTTAAAGTATTATATGAAGTGGCTAACAATGTATTGGATCAAGGAGCGGTAAAGGCTAGAATTACTAAGTATAAACTTCAAAAGTATGTAAATAGTCAAGATATAAATAAAAGAATATATGCTCTAAATAAAATTGTTAGCGATGGTAAGGGAAAGGCAGAAACAGTACCTACCGATGCAGAAGTTCATGTGATATTAAATGATATAAACAAGTGGCTATCCGAAGCTATTGCAAGAAGGTATGTACAAAACCAAATTGAAACTCAAGTAGAGCAGGCTTTAATGGATAGACAGGATAAGTACGTTGATGAAATAAGATTAGGTATAATAAGAAAACAAAAGGGTCCAGAAAATGCAAGGACATTAAAGAAGTATGCTACTTTAGAAGTCTTAGATTCGAAAAAGCTTTCGAAAAATATACAGTCTCTTTTGAGACCAGAAAGCTTTGATGAAATTGTTGGACAAGAAAGAGCTATAAAAGCTCTTATTTCCAAGTTAGCTTCTCCCTATCCTCAGCATATTATTTTATATGGACCTCCAGGGGTTGGTAAAACTACTGCGGCAAGATTGGCCCTGGAAGAGGCTAAAAAGTTAGCATACACTCCTTTTGATAAGGATGCTAAGTTTGTTGAAGTAGATGGTACAACATTAAGATGGGATCCAAGAGAAATCACAAATCCTTTATTAGGTTCAGTACATGACCCTATTTACCAGGGAAGTAAGCGAGATTTGGCGGATGTAGGAATACCAGAACCAAAACCGGGCTTGGTTACAGATGCTCACGGTGGAGTGTTGTTTATTGATGAGATAGGAGAGCTTGATAGTATACTTCAAAACAAGTTACTAAAGGTTTTAGAAGATAAGAGAGTAGAGTTTTCTTCCTCATATTACGATCCTGATGATGAGAATACGCCAAAATATATAAAATATCTTTTTGAAAAGGGAGCTCCTGCAGACTTTGTATTAATAGGGGCTACTACTAGGGAACCTTCAGAAATAAACCCAGCCCTTAGATCAAGATGTACAGAAGTATATTTTGAACCTCTTTCAACAAAAGATATTGAAAAGATTGTTTTAAATGCTGCAAAAAAGTTAAATATAGAATTAGAAGATGGTATAGCACAGTTAATTAGCAGATATACCATAGAAGGTAGAAAGGCAGTAAATATACTTGCAGATGCTTATGGATACGTGCTTAATAATGGAGTTAATAGTTCAGAAGAAAATGTAAAAATAACTCTTAAAGATATGGAAGAAGTTATTTCTATTAGCCGTTTAACTCCTTATGAACAACTAGATAATGTATCCAGTAAGGAAGTTGGTCATGTTTATGGGTTAGGAGTTGTAGGCTATATAGGATCCACTATAGAGATTGAAGCAGCAGCCTTTGAAGCTAAACAAAAAGGTACTGGCAAAGTGAGATTTAATGATACAGCAGGAACTATGGCTAAGGATTCTGTATTTAATGCTGCTTCTGTTATAAGAAAAATTACTGACAAGGATATTACCGACTATGATATTCACGTTAATGTAGTAGGCGGTGGTAGAATTGATGGTCCTTCTGCCGGTGCTGCCATTACTATTTGTATTATAAGTGCCTTATTAAATAAGCCAATAAGACAGGATGTAGCTATTACCGGTGAGATTTCTCTTAGGGGTAAAATTAAGCCTGTAGGAGGAATTTTCGAAAAGGTATATGGTGCTAGAAGAAAAGGTATTAAGCTAGTATTAGTACCAGAAGATAACTATAAGGAAGTGCCTATAGGTATTGAAGATATAGAAGTTAAGCCGGTTTCTGATATTGAAGAGCTAATGAAATATGTGTTTTAGAAATTAAAATAGGGGAGATTAAGTATGGAGAATAAAGAACAAAGTAATGCTGCTCAAAGTAATAATCAAGCAGGTACCATACTAAGAAGCCTTCCTCAAAATATAGAAGCAGAGCAATCTGTTTTAGGTTCAATGATTATAGATAAGACTTCCATTGCTCAGGCAGTGGAAGTCTTAAATAGTGAAGATTTCTATAGGGATTCTCATAAGGTGATTTTTTCAGCTATTGTGGAGTTATTCCAAAAGGATATTCCTATAGATTTAGTAACTCTTATTGAACATTTAAGAGCTACTGAAAAGCTTGATGCAGCAGGTGGAATTACTTATATAACTCAAATAAGTGATTCTGTACCAACTACTGCTCATTTACAATCTTATATAAAGATTGTATCTGAAAAATCCATGCTTAGGAAACTTATAAGAGCTTCTACTAGTATTATTGAGGAGTGTTATGATAGGCAAAATGAGGCGGAAAAGGTACTAGATACAGCAGAGAAAAAAATATTTGAAATTGCCGAAAAGAGGTCTACTAGTGACTTTGAACCTATAAATAGCATATTGGAAAGAGGCTTTGTAGAGATTGAAAGGCTCTTTAACAATAAGGGGCAGGTTACAGGAGTACCGTCAGGCTTTAGGGATCTAGATGCTAAGACCTCTGGGTTTCAGAAGGGCGATATGATACTGGTGGCAGCAAGACCATCTATGGGTAAGACTACCTTTGCCCTTAACTTATGTGAGCATGCAGCCTTAAAAGAAGGAAAAAGCGTAGTTATATTTTCATTAGAAATGTCTAAGGAACAACTAGCTTATAAGCTTTTATGTTCCCAGGCTGGTGTAGATATGCTTAAGCTTAGAACTGGTGACTTAGATGATAAGGATTGGGAAAACATAGCAAGAGCTGTAGGACCTTTATCCTCAGCAAAGATGTATATAGATGATACTGCAGGACTTACTGTTATGGAGATGAGATCTAAGTGCAGAAGAATTAAGATGGAGCATGGCATAGATTTAATTATGATAGACTATCTCCAACTTATGTCCGGTGGCTCTGGTAGTGAAAGTAGGCAGCAGGAGGTTTCTGAGATATCTAGATCTATAAAGGCCTTAGCAAAGGAAATGCAGTGCCCTGTAATAGCACTTTCACAACTATCTCGTGCTCCTGAGCAGAGAGCAGACCATAGACCAATGCTTTCTGACCTTAGAGAATCCGGTTCTATTGAGCAGGACGCTGACCTTGTAATGTTCCTTTATAGAGATGAATACTACAATAAGGATAGTGAAGATAAAGGTATAGGTGAATGTATTATTGCTAAGCAAAGAAATGGTCCTGTTGGTACTATAAAGCTGGCTTGGTTAGGTCAGTATAGTAGATTTGCTGATTTAGATAATTATCATCGTGAATAATTTATTTTTAAGGAAATCTCTCTTAGAGTTTTTATAAACTTTAAGGGGGATTTTCTTATATAAATAAAAAAAGGTGTTGATTTCCACATAAAAACATGTATAATATAATACATAAAAGGGTATTGAATAACTTATAAATTTTGAAAAGGAGTGCGTTTATGTCTATATTGTGGTATTTTTTATTTCCTCTAGTCTTTCTTAATTTTAATTTTAAGAAAGCAAGTATTAGGGAGCAAATAGTTAGATATGTGTTTGGTTTTGTTTATGCATTTATAGCCTTTTATCTAGTAAATGTAGATAGAAGTTTATCTTTCGTACTAAGCAATTTAAAATGGATAGCCATCTTTCAGTTAATTTTTACAGTTGTAGCTGGTCTAGAGATGAGGGGTAACACTCTTGTGACCCGCCATGGATATAAAATGAAGTGGCCTGCTATAGTTTTTACAGCATTATTTTTGGGTAGTGTTTTCTATTCTTCAATGCCTCAAATTTATGGGGGAACAAAAAAACTTTATAACATGGCTGGAGTAAAAGAAAGTAATGAGCAATCACCTAGCATTAATACAGAAAACATAATTATAATTCCACCGGAAACTGCTTATTATCAAATGCAGACCCTTATAGGTTCCTTGCCAAATCCAAGCCTCTATGAAATAGGTCAGTTAAGTCTTACACAAACTAAAGAAGGAGCGTATTACGTAGCACCTATTGATATAGATAGCAGTTTTAGAGCCTTTTTAAATAAGGAGCTACCAGGTATAGCCTATGTATCTGCAGAAAGGTTGGAAGATGCTAAGCTTATAGAAATACCTCATTCCTATGGTGAGTCCCTTGTATTGGACCATAACATATATAGAAAACTAAGAGAATATAAACCATCTTCTATACTAATGAATGCGGATGTAGAGTTGGATGACGATTTAACACCTTATTATGTAGGTACTTACGGAAGTTATAAATATGGTAGAAAAGGACTGGTGCCAGAGGGAGTTGTTTTATATAATTTAAAGACAGGTGAAATTAAGGAATATCCAAAGGATCAGGTTCCTACTTGGGTGGATCAAATATATACTACTGAAATAGCAGAGCAGTATAATATTTATTACGGAAAGTATAAAAATGGATTTTTAAACTCTATTATAGGGAAAAAGGATGTGCAAATACCTACCTACTGGAACTCCGGTGTAGAACTTCCTGGACTCAGCATTGAATCAAATCAAGTAGTTCCTGTAGTGGGTAGCGATGGTCAAATGTATTTCTTTACAGACCATACCAATACTAATGCGGATTCAACAACTATGACAGGTTATACCTTAATGAATACTAGAACAGGAGAAACTATTTACTATAAAACACCGAGCTTGCTAAACGGACAGGGAGCTATGAATTCTATAGAAAAGCTATTAGGTGCAGAAAAAGCAAACTGGGCTACAGCACAGCCTATACTTTATAATATTTATGGTATAGATACTTGGATTGTGCCGGTAATAAATAAAACTGATGGTTCCTTTGTAAAACTTGGTCTTGTAACTGCAAAGAGCAAGTATTCCATAGTAGCAGATAATAAACTAGATCTTTTAGAAGCATTTAAAAAAGCTATAGCAGATGGAACTGTTAATAATGGAGCAGATGTTAAAGTTGGAAATGATCTTGAACTTCAAGAGGTAACAGTAGAAGGAAAACTTGTAAGAATAAATCAATCAGTTGAGGATGGAAGTTCGGTATTCTATCTAAAGCTAGATACAGTACCAGATAAGATCTTTATGGTAAATAAAAATGTTGATGCAGATGTAGTATTGGCTAGAGATGGAGATACAGTTAAAATAAAATATATAGATATGGAACAACAAGAGATTATACCTGTTATTGAGTTTACTCTTTCTATATAATAGTTAATTTAGCAATATCAAAATATAGTGAAATTCATGGAGAATTTTAAAATGAAAAAAAGATATGATGGTAAATATATTTTTACAGGAACAGATATAGGATTTGTAATATGATCAATTGTAGCTATTTTCACTAATAAATTGATTATTCCGGTATTATGTACTTCAATTGCTTTTTTCTTTGGTGCAATTTTAGAAGGATACAAGAATAAAAAGCAAGAAGAGTAATATTAAATTCATAAATAATGTGGAAAGGAGGGGACACTTTATGAAAAAAGGTATTAAATCTAAATATATATTAATAGGGCTTGGAATTTTATTAATACTTTCAATAGTTGGGAAGAGGATAGCCAATATTATTGTTCCACTTCTTTTCCTAATAATTATATTAAGGGAATTAAAAGCTATTAAGAGGTTGATAGTGCCAACAAGAAAAAACTATGTAGAAATTATTGCTCTTTTGGTTTCTACAGGTATTTTAATATTTATTATATGCTTTTATGCAAAAACTTGGATTCATTATTTAACAGGAGTATTGGGAATTCTTTTACTTATAAGTTCATGGTTTAAAAGTGGAATTACAGCAGAAGGTTTTACATCAATGTATAAGTATGAAAATCTTTTACCATGGAGTGAAATTAATAAGGTTATATTAACTTTCTCAGAGGATATAAAAGTAGAGGTATTTGGCTCTTTTATGGAGCAAAGCTTTTATTTTAAAAAGAAGGATTATGATAAGATTATTTCTATTCTAAAGGCATACTTGCCTAAAAAAGCAAAAGTAGAAACATTCTATAAATAAATTTAATTAAAATGAAAAAGCAAGAATTGGTAGAAAGTCTACTAATTCTTGCTTTTATATTATCTATAACTTTTAATAGTAATTATAGTGACAGCTTGTCTAGAAGTTTTTCTTAGAAATTATCTGCTAAAACTTCAAAGTATGACTTTGGATGTAAGCAAGCTGGACATTTTTCAGGAGCTTCTTCTCCTGTGAATATGTAACCACAGTTGTTGCACTTCCATTGAACTACAGAATCCTTCTTAAATACCTTATCATTTTCAAGATTTTCTAATAGCTTTTTGTATCTTTCTTCATGATGCTTTTCAACTTCTGCAATTTTTCTGAATGCAACAGCTACAGCAGGGAAGCCTTCTTCATCTGCTACCTTTGCAAATTCTGGATAAAGATCGGACCATTCTTCATTTTCTCCACTAGCAGCGGCAGCTAAATTAGCTTTAGTATCGCCTAGAGCTACTGGGAATGAAGCATTAATCTCAACCATTTCACCTGGTATATCTTCGTTAAGGAATTTAAAGAATCTCTTAGCATGTTCCTTTTCGTTTTCAGCTGTTTCTGTGAAAATATTTGAAATCTGAACATAACCTTCTTTCTTAGCAACGGATGCATAGTAAGTATATCTAGTTCTAGCTTGACACTCACCAGCAAAAGCCTTCATTAGATTTTCTGCAGTTTTTGTTCCTTTTAATGATTTCATTGCACATCTACCTCCTGTTAAAAATTATACAATAATTATATTCTTCAAAGTTGAGAAAAGTCCTTCTTGATAAATTACTTTATTGAAAAATAATAATTATTAATTTTTATAAATGTAAATTAATTTTATAACATTTGAAAAAGATTTTGAATGTTGTTATAATTTATTAGAGTAGTATAAAGAAGGGATGAAAAATGCTTATGAAGTTCTGTGTAAATTGTGGCCATCCTTTACAGCAGGGACATAAGTTCTGCTCTAAATGTGGTAAAAAATTAGTCCAAAATGATAACGATTCCGTAAAGATTAATCAGTGCTTAGATAATGAAAAAGTAGTACAGGATTCACAGAACATAGCTGAGACTACTGAACAAAAAAATGATGCAAATAATGGTGTTAATGAGTTAACAGAATTTAGTACATATAAGGATTTAAGTGAAGATAGTGGAAAATCACAAAATAATGAGATTGCTACTTCAAATAAAGATAAGCAAACTATGTTAAAGTGGACAAAGATTGCATTAATTTTACTTGTTGCACTTGTAGTACTAGGATCCCTAGTATTTGGAATTGGCTTAAGCATTACTAGCGAAAAGAAGGTTGTAACAAATATAAGGAAAGCAATAGAAAATAAAAATTCTAAGCAATTACTTAAGTATTTGTACTGTTCTGAAGAGGATATAGAAATAGATGAAAAGTATGCAGCTTCATTAATTGATTGTATTAATAAAGATGAAGAGTTTAAAAAAGCATTGTTTAACAAGTTAGAAAATGGTATAAATTATGGCGGTTTTGAAGTTAAAAATAAGGGTAAAGCTTTGCTAGTATTTAATAAGTATATGCTAGAACTTCAACCACAATATTTAGAGGTTGAATCTAATTTTGAAAATGTGGAAGTCAAGTTAGATGGTGAGTCTATAGGAAAAACAGGTAAAGAATATACAGCTAAGAAGTTAGGACCTTTCTTACCTAGAACCTATAAATTGGAGTATATTTATGAATATGAGAACGAATTGGTAGTGTTGGAAAAGAAAGTCAAATTAATTAAGGGAAAATATAAAGACAAAGGATACTTTGATATTCATTTTATAACAGTAGATTCAGAAGTAGATAACCTTAAGTATTCTTTAGATGGAACTGAAACTAATAAAGAAATCACTAAAAAGGATAATAAAATAGGACCTTTATCTTTTGGTAGAAAAGGCGTTTTAGTTTTCTCAAAGAATTATTCCTGGGGTAAGATAAGTTCAAAGGATTTTAGTACTGAAGAATATACAATATATATAGAGAATTTTATAATTAAGGATTCTGATTTCCTTAAAAGTGCGTCACCAGCTATAAAGGAATTTACTAAGTCCTATTATGCAGCGAAAAATGATAAGGATTCTCAGAAACTTGTTAATGCTACAGAAAGCTGCAAGAATATCTTTAATGATCAATTTTTTTATAGTAACGCTAGCAATTTTGAATTTAAAGGAATATCTGTAGATTTACAAGGTTTATGGGTATACTATGATGAAGAAATAAAAAAGGATGTATTTAAAGTAAGAGTGGCTGCACAGTATACTAAGGAAAATAAAGAAAATAGTGAAGCGGGAAACACTGAAGGTACAGATAATAGTGGAGAGGATAATAATACAAAGGAAACACTAACCCTATATATGATTTATGATGAAAGTAATAAAAAGTGGATGGTTAATGGATATGATACAAGTGGATGGGTATCCGATAACTTAATGGAAATACAGTAGCAAGGAAAAGTAATTAAGTAGAAAAAGGGCTGTTGTAGCAAAGTATAGCGCAACAGCCTTATTTGTTAAAATTGCCTTTTAAAACCTAGGAATCTTGTTCCCTGAAAGGTTAATTTTCCTAAATCCCCTTCAACCAACATTCCATATTCGTAGGAATGAACGACAAATTCCATTCTGCTACCACTTTCTACCTCAAAGGTAATAAAATAAGTAGTGTCGGAATGATGATGCATGTGATTATCAGAATGATTATAATGAGTTGATACATCAGCTCTTTTTGTAACTATCCTTGCATCTACTGTTAGAATAGGTTGATGATTATTATAATTCCATTGTTTAACACCTTTTGCTGCATTAAAAATAATAATTCCTAATATAGTAATAAACATTATAGAGAAGATTATTTCGAATAGGGATATTGAGTGAAAAATATTAAATCCAAAATCACTTTCAAAGGGAATAAAAGACATTAAAAAACTCCTCTCATCAGAATCTATATTTATTTATATATTAATTATTTTTTGGTTAATATTCAATTATTTTTAATATCTTGCTGAATATAATTCTTTATTTCCACGGAAATATGAGATACTTAATTTAATTAAATAAAAATTAAGCTTCCCCTCAGAATTTAACTGAGGAGAAGCATCCATAAATGCTAATTGATGAATTATTGTATATCAATCTTCTTTCTCTTTTCAAAACCTTTATTTAATTTTTGAAGATTAATTTTTAGTACACCATCCTTAAAGCTAGCTTTAATTTGGTTTTCATCTATATTATCTACATAGAAGCTTCTTTTAAATTCCCCGTAATGGCGTTCTCTTCTTAGATAGTTATCCTTTTTATCTTCTATAGTATCTTCTCTTTTTGCGGATATAGTTAGGTAATTATTTTCATATTCTACGGTTATAGCTTCCTTTGGAACACCGGGTAGATCAGCTTCGATTATATAGCTATCCTCAGTTTCTCTCATATCTACATTGAAGGAGCCTTCTGTGAATAGGGTAGGAGCAAAAAAGTCGTTGTTGAAGAAACTATTAAAGAAGTTGTTAAAGTAATCTTCGCCTCCTCTTCTTGTCAATCCATTTCTTTTGAAAGGAATCATTTCAAACATATTGACCACTCCTTTATTAAAATATTATTTTGACCTTCTTTGACTTTATAATAATAGAAAGGTCAAAGAAAGTCAAGGTAAGAAAAATGAATTTATAATAAGAAAGCTTAAGTTTTAGAAAGATAAATTTACAAAATGTATTTTAATCAAAATTTTTTTAGTTATACATACTATTATAAATTTTATATTGACAGTCTTGGAATATAAGTGCAAAATAAAGATAATAATTATTAGTTAATATTTAATTTTATAATATTATATATACTATATCGATGAATATAATAATAAAGATTGATTAAGCACAAAATAATACTTAGTAAAAAATTATTGGAGGCGATAAGCATGGAAATAGGTTTAATTGGATTAGGGAGAATGGGCTATAATTTAGCCTTGAATATGAGGGATCATGGACATAATCCTATAGTTTATAATAGAACCTTAAGCAAGGTTAAGGAAGCGGAGGCAGAGGGACTTACAGGTGCATACAGCTTAGAGGAACTTACACAAAAGTTATCTAGAAGAAGAGTTATATGGCTTATGATACCAGCAGGTCAGGCGGTAGATGACATGATAGAAAGGCTTGTACCTTTACTAGATATGAATGACATTATAATTGATGGAGGAAATTCTAATTATAAGGATACTTTAAGAAGATATCATTACCTAAAGGAAAGAGGAATAGCCTTTGCAGACGTAGGAACTAGTGGCGGTATCAATGGCGCTAGATATGGTGCTTGTACAATGGTGGGAGCAGATGATGATGTTATTGCTATCATAGAAGACTTATTAAAGGATATTAGTGTGGAAAATGGATATTTACATTGTGGTAAGCCTGGTTCTGGACATTATGTGAAAATGGTACACAACGGCGTAGAATACGGAATGATGCAGGCTATAGGAGAAGGTTTTGAAATTCTTGAAAAGGGTCCTTTTGATTTAGATTTAGAAAAGGTAGCAAAGGTTTGGAATAACGGTTCCGTTATAAGAGGATGGCTTATGGAGCTTGCTCAAAGTGCCTTTAGTAAAGATAGCAAGCTAGATAGTATAAGGGGAATAATGTATTCTTCCGGTGAAGGTTTGTGGACAGTACAAGAAGCCTTAGAATTAAAGGTTCCAGCACCAGTAATTACAGAATCTTTAATGATGAGATACAGGTCTGAACAGGAGGATACCTTTACCGGTAAGGTGGTTGCAGCCCTTAGAAATGAGTTTGGAGGCCATGCTGTAGCAAAGAAGACAGAATAATATTTCTTTGAAACAGTATAGAAAGGAAAGGTGTCTATGCAACATAAGATAGAATTTCCGGGTATAATGGTCATTTTCGGTGGTACCGGAGACCTAACCCACAGAAAGTTAATGCCATCCATATACAATCTGCTATATGAGAAAAATTTGCCTGATAATTTTGCTGTAGTGGCTGTAGGAAGAAGAGATTTTAGCGAAGAGGAATATAGAAATCAGGTAAAGGAATCCATAAGAAATTATAGTAGGTTCCCTATTAAGGATGAAATCTGGGAAGATATGAAAAGTAAGTTGTACTATGTAAGACTTAACTTTAATGAGGATGAAGGCTACTTACGATTAAAAGAAGTACTTTCTGGATTAGACATCAAATATAATACCGCCGGAAACAGGATATATTACTTAGCAGTGTCTCCAGAGTACTTTGAGGTCATAGTAGATAAACTAGAAGTACATGACCTTGCCCTATGCGATAATTGCATTAGAAGGATAGTAATAGAAAAGCCCTTTGGCAAGGATTTAGAATCTGCAACCTATTTAAATAATGAAATTACAAGGGTATTCAAAGAGGAAAATACTTATAGAATAGATCATTATCTAGGTAAAGAAATGATACAAAATATAATGGTTATAAGATTTGCTAATTCTCTTTTTGAACACCTTTGGAATAATAAATATATAGATAACATCCAAATATCCTCTACGGAAACGGTAGGGGTAGAAGGAAGAGGAGGCTACTATGAAAATTCCGGTGCTCTCAAAGATATGATACAAAATCATATGTTCCAGCTCTTAACTTTAACAGCTATAGAACCACCGGTTAATTTAGATACAGAAAGTATAAGAGATGAAAAGGTAAAGGTGCTAAGATCACTGCAGCCAGTAACAGAGGACTTTGTAAATAACAACATGGTACGAGGCCAGTATGATAGTGGAGTAATAGGATCCCATAAGGTAAAGGCCTATAGGGAAGAGGATAGGGTTGATCCTAATTCTCAAACAGAAACTTTTGTAGCTATGAAGCTTTATATTGAAAACTATAGGTGGGCTGGAGTGCCTTTCTATATAAGATCTGGTAAGAGAATGGCAGAGAAAACTACAGAAATAGTAGTACAATTTAAGTCTTTACCTAAAATTCTTTATACAAAGGAAACGGATCTACAGCCTAATCTTTTAGTAATTAGGGTTCAACCTAGGGAAGGTGTAATGTTCCAATTTAACGCTAAAAAACCCGGTGCTGGCAATGAAATAGTGCCTGTACAAATGGACTTTTGTCAGAACTGCAATTTTGGAAGCAACACTCCAGAAGCTTATGAAAGATTGATTTCTGCTGTTATCAAAGGAGATACTACCCTATTTACTAGATGGGATGAAGTAGAGTTTTCTTGGAAGTACGTGGACGATATAATCCGTATTTGGAGAAAGCAAGAAGCTGATTTTCCAAACTATAAGGCTGGAAGCTGGGGACCAGATGCCGTTCATGAACTTTTAAGAAAGGATGGAAGACAGTGGTGGCTTGTTTAATTATAAGCAAGCCTATATCAATATAGGTAAACTTCCCTGTTCTTTACCAGAACTATACTTTTTTAAAGGAGAGGCAAATATGAAAATTCATGACATTACTATGCTCATACACAAAGATATGCCGGTATATAAAAATAAAGAGGATAAAAAACCAAGGCTTCAGGAGGTTTCAAATCACCAAACAGGAAATCACCATGAAAGTAGGGTGTATCTAGATATACATACAGGAACCCATTTTGACGCACCACTTCACATGGTAGCAGGTGGTGATACCATAGAAAATATAGATTTATATAACTGTATAACTCCCTGCAAGGTTTTTGATTTAACAAACCTGGAAAGCCAAATAACTAAGGCAGATATAGAAGCTTTAGACTTTGGAGAGGGAGACTTTGTTATATTCAAAACTAGAAATTCCTTCTCAGAGGAATTTGATAGTAACTTCGTCTTTATAGAAAAATCCGCAGCGGAATATCTTAGAGATAAGAAAATTAAAGGTGTAGGTATAGACGCCCTTGGAGTGGAAAGAAGCCAGCCGGGCTATGAAACCCATAAGGCTCTTTTAGGCAATGACATTACAGTGCTAGAAGGCTTATATTTAAGAGACATTGAGCCAGGCAAATACCTACTTTGTGCCCTACCTTTGAAGATAAAGGGTGCAGAGGGAGCACCAGCTAGAGCGGTGTTGATTGAAGGATTGGTTTAAAATTAATTAGGGAAGGATATCTTATGATACCTTCCCTTAATTTTCGGTAAGCTATTGCTCTAGCCTTTTCAATATCAAGATTCTATGTCTTTTTATCTCTTTATATATTTCTTCTCCATATAGCACAGGACCATGACCAGGAACAAGGATTTCAGGTTTTAAATTTTTTCACAGGCTATTATATCTAGATATAACTTGTTCTCTAATTTTATCATAAATTTGCTTTTCTTCTTCATATATAAACACTATATCATAATCCTTAATCATGTTATATGTTATTGAACCTTCTCTATATTTTGATTCATCAATTAATATAGTAGTATTTTTTTGGCTACAATTAAACAAAGATAACTGCGGATTTGTGAACATAAAACTATTTTCCTCAATAGTACTAGCTTTATATCCATCAGGTATTTTTAAGT
>NZ_FMJL01000074.1 GCF_900095445.1 Clostridium sp. N3C | reverse complement strand
TTTATTCCTGAAAATAAGCATAAGGAAGCTAAAAATATAGAAGATACTAAAAATGAAGATATTAGTAATAAACGCGATATTCAAGATAAAATCTATGAGCAGGTTATTTATAAGCTAAAAGCACTAAATGCTGATTATTATAGAAGTGTAGAGTTTGAAGAACCATTAGAAAAGAACCTTTACTCAAAGACTTTACAAAATATATCAAACTTTATTACAAGTCAAGTAGCATTAGAAGAAGTAAATATAGAAAGCAAGTTAGAAAAAACTCAAAGTGTAATTGATAAAATAATAAAAGATATTACTTTTAATGATATGGAGATTAATGCTGCTGTAAATAAAATAAGCTCTTTAATCCATACAGAAGCATCAACTGAGGTAAATAAAGAAGATATAACTACAGGTAAAAATTCAACTTGGGAAGATTATAAAAATAAAGCCATAGAAAATTATGAAATTAATATTTTAGGGTGGCTAAATAACAATGAAGTTAATAGAAAATCTGAAACTAAAGAAAAAACAAATGCAAAAGAAAAAGATGAGAAAATAAACTACAACTATAGTCCAGATGATGAAATTGTAGTTGGAGGACTTAAAACTAAATTTAGAAACAATATAGAAGCTATTAAAACTTTAAAGGTTATTGAAGAAGAAAATAGATTAGCAACACCAGAGGAACAGAAAATACTTGCTAAGTACGTAGGTTGGGGTGGCATGGCTCAAGCCTTTGATATTAATAGCGCAGGATGGAATAGTGAATATACAGAATTAAAAGCACTACTTTCTCCTGAAGAATATGCATCTGCAAGAGCTTCTACACCTAATGCTCATTATACTTCACCTACAGTGATTGAAGGAATATATAAAGCACTTGAGAACTTTGGATTTAAAACAGGTAATATATTAGAACCTTCCATGGGAGTGGGAAATTTCTTTTCTATGCTTCCAGACAGCATGAAAAATTCTAAGTTATATGGAGTAGAACTTGATGATATTTCAGGAAGAATAGCAAAGCAGCTATATCAAAAGGCGGATATCAAAATACAAGGCTTTGAAGAAAATAATTATCCAGACAATTTCTTTGACGTTGCTATAGGCAATGTTCCCTTTGGAGACTATAAGCTTCATGATCCTAAATATGATAAATATAATTTTTTAATACACGATTACTTTTTTGCTAAGGCTTTAGATAAAGTAAGACCAGGTGGAATTATAGCTTTTATAACTTCTAAAGGGACTATGGATAAAGAAAACAACAGTGTAAGAAAGTACATTGCTGAAAGAGCAGAATTAATTGGAGCAATAAGACTTCCTAATACTGCCTTTAAATCAAATGCCAATACAGATGTTACTGCGGATATTATATTTCTTCAAAAGAGAGAAAGGGTACAAGTTACAGAAGAAAATTGGCTTCATGTATCAAAAACAGAAGATGGAGTGCCTATAAATGAATACTTCCTTGATAATCCAGAAATGCTTCTTGGAAAAATGGTTTTTGATCAGAGAATGTTTGGTGAAGGTAGTAAATACACAGCCTTAGTTAATGATGATGAGAATTTTGATTTAAGTGAAGCTTTAGATAAAGCAGTTGGAAATCTAAATGCTAACATAACAAGTTTTGAAAGAGAAGAAGCTGCTGCGGAAGATTTTATTCCTGCTGATCCTAATGTGAGAAACTACACTTACACCTTTATAGATAACCAGCTTTATTATAGAGAAAATGCTGCAATGAGAAAGATTGAAGCTACAGGAAAGACTTTAGAGAGGATAAAAGGTCTCCATGCTATAAGGGAAATCACTAGAGAAATAATAGATATTCAAACAAACGGATGCACCCAAGAAGAGTTAAAAGAAAAGCAGGAAATATTGAATAAAAGGTATGATACCTTTGTTGAAAATTATGGATATATAACAGCAAGAACCAATAATACAGCTTTTAGAGATGATAATGATTATCCCCTATTATGTTCTCTTGAGGTAGTAGATGAAAACAAAAATGTTACTAAAGCTGATATGTTCACTAAACAAACTATACGTCCTCAGATAAAGATAACAGAAGTTGATACAGCTATTGAAGCTCTTACAGTAAGTTTAAATGAAAAAGGAACAGTAGATTTATCTCTAATGCTAGAAATTTATGATAGCACAAGAGAGAATATTATAAATGAACTTAAAGGTTTAATATTCTTAAATCCTGAAAAATATAATAAAGATGATTTACTTCAAGGATGGGAAACTCAAGATGAATATTTAAGCGGTAATGTAAGGCAGAAATTAAAATTAGCAAAGCTTTATGCTGAAACTAATCCAGAGCTTTTTACACAAAATGTAGAAGCCTTAGAAAAAGTTAAGCCAGTAAATTTAGAGGCTAGCGAAATTGACATAAGGCTTGGAACAACATGGATTGAAGAAAGAGATATAGAAAAATTTATTTATGAAACCTTAGGAACTCCAAAGTATGCACAAAACTCAGGTTCTCGTTATAGCAGCAATGAAATAAAAGTTCATTATAATAATTTCAATGCATCTTGGGTTATTGAAAACAAAGGTATAGATGGCTATTCCGTGGCAGCAACAGAAACCTTTGGAACTAAAAGGCTTAATGCCTACTACATTATTGAAGAAACCTTAAACCTTAGAACTGTTACAGTAAAAGACAGAATAGAAGAAGGCGATACTGTAAGATATGTACTTAATCAAAAGGAAACTATGCTTGCTAGAGAAAAGCAAAATCAGCTTAAAGAAGAATTTAAGAACTGGATATTCAGAGATCCTGACAGAAGAAAGAAGTATGTTGAATTCTATAATGAAAACTTTAATAACATAAGGCTTAGAGAGTATGATGGGAGCCATTTAACTTTCCCTGGAATGAATCCAGATATTAAACTTAGACAGCATCAAGTAAATGCTATAGCTAGAATTTTATATGGTGGAAGTACCCTTCTTGCTCATTGTGTGGGTGCGGGGAAGAGCTTTGAAATGATAGCAAGTGCAATGGAGCTTAAAAGACTAGGACTTTCCAAGAAAAGCATATTTGTAGTTCCTAATCATTTAACAGAGCAGATGGGAGCAGAGTTTTTACGATTATATCCTTCAGCTAATATTTTAGTTACTACAAAGAAAGACTTTGAAAAACAAAATAGAAGAAGATTTGTAAGTAGAATTGCAACAGGGGCTTATGATGCAATAATTATAGGTCATACTCAATTTGAAAAAATACCAATTTCAAAGGAAAGACAAGAAAGAATGTTAAATTATCAGATTGACCAAATGACCTATGCTATTGAAGCTACTAAAAGAGAAAGAGGAGAAAACTGGTCCGTAAAGCAGATGGAGAAATTTAAGAAAAGTTTAGAGAGTGAACTTAAAAGGCTTCTTGATGAATCAAGAAAGGATGATGTTATAAACTTTGAAGAGCTTGGCATTGACACTATGTTTGTGGATGAAGCACATTATTATAAAAACTGTGCAGTATTTTCTAAAATGAGAAATGTGGCTGGAATATCCAATACAAGAGCTAAAAAAGCCAGTGATATGCTTATGAAATGCCAATATATCCATGAGATAAATGAAGGCAGGGGAGTAATATTTGCTACAGGAACTCCTATTTCAAATTCTATGACAGAAATGTATGTAATGCAGAGGTATCTTCAAAATCATGAGCTTGAAAGGCGAGGAATACAGCATTTTGATGCTTGGGCTGCTAGCTTTGGCGAAGTGGTTTCCTCATTAGAACTTGCTCCAGAAGGTACAGGCTATAGGTTTAGAAGCAGGTTTTCAAAGTTTACAAACCTTCCAGAACTAATGACCTTATTTAAAAATATAGCAGATGTTCAAACCTCAGATATGTTAAAGCTTCCAGTACCAAAACTTAAAGATGATAAATATATTTTAGTATCTTCAGAGCCAAGTGAGTTTATAAAACATGAAATGGAAAACTATGTTGAAAGAGCTGAAAGAATTAGAAATGGCATGGTTGATCCTTCTGTAGATAATATGCTTAAGATAACTAATGAAGCAAGACTTTTGGGAACTGATCCAAGGCTTATCAATAAAGAAGCAATAAATGAGACAGATTCAAAGGTTAATAAGTGCATTGAAAATATTTATGAAGAATACAAAAAATCAGAAAGTATAAAAGGAACTCAAATAGTATTTTGTGATGTTGGAACGCCTAATTCAGATGGGCGTTTTTCTGTTTATGATTCAATTAAAGCAGAACTAATAAATAAAGGAATTCCTGAAAATGAAATATGCTTTATCCACGATGCTAAAAATGAAATACAACGTGAAGAAATATTTTCTGATATGAGGGCCGGAAATAAAAGAATAATTATAGGAAGTACACCTAAAATGGGAACTGGAACAAATATTCAAGACAGACTAATTGCACTTCATCATTTAGATTGTCCCTATAGACCAAGTGAGGTAGGACAGACTTTAGGGGCAGTAAACAAATACACAGCTTAAAGTCAAATATATCAAGGTTTTAAGAGGATAGCAATAGACCTAACAATATTCGAAAAAATTCAAACTCTCAAGGGGCAAGATGTCACCACTTGAGAGTTTTTTATATATAGATAATTTCACAGGAGGTGTAATTGTGGAAACAAAGGAAACTGAAAAGAAAAGTGAGCAGGCTCCAAAGCTTAATGTTATTGATGGCAAAACACTTCTTGAGATGGAGGTAAAACCACTTAAATACGTAATTTCTAAAATAATGCCTACAGGGCTTCATATTCTTGCAGGCAGCCCTAAAATCGGAAAGTCATGGCTTGCACTATGGCTTTGTAATCAAGTATCTAAGGGTGAGAAAGTTTGGGATTTTGAAACTATAAAAAGCTCTACACTTTATTTATCATTGGAGGATACAATTGAAAGAATACATTTTAGACTGGCACATATCACAGAGGAAGGTTCAGAGCAGTCCTTTTACTCTACAGAAGCGAAAGAGCTTTCAAAGGGATTAGAATTACAGCTTGAAAACTTTTTAAAGGAATATCCGGATACTTCATTAATTACTATTGATACTTTTCAAAGAATAAGGGATAGCTCCAATGATAAGAACGCTTATGCAAGTGATTATGATGAGGTGAGAAAGCTTAAAGTAATTGCAGATAAATATGATATTTCAATACTTTTAGTTCATCATCTTAGAAAAATGCCAGACAATGACCTTGTAAACATGGTTTCTGGTTCAACTGGTATTATTGGTGCTGTTGACGGCATTTTTATTCTTGAAAAAGAAAATCGTACAGAAAACAAGGCAAAGCTCCATATCACAGGAAGAGACATTGAAGACATGCTTTTATCTATTGAATTTGATAAGGAAGAAAGCGTATGGAAATTAATATCCTATGGGGATAATGTTTCTGATTTAAAAGAAGATCCTATTTTGATTGCAGTAGAAAAGTTTATTGCTAATATGAGAACCTTTCAAGGAACATCAAAGGAGCTGCTTGAAGAACTCAAAAAGATTGATAATAAAATTACTGCAAAGCCTAATGTTTTAGCAAGAGTACTTAATGTAAATAAGGATTTATTGAGGGATAAAAAAGGTATAGTTTATCAATCAAAGAAAATAAATGGAATAAAATTAATTTTCTTTACATGTTTGGGTGTCGATAGGGTCGATGGTGGCGATATTTTTCTATGTAAGGGTAAAGAGGAAAATACCGAAAATATCGACACCCAACTAAAAATTCAATAGGTATCTTGCTTAGGGTGTCGATATTTTAAGGTAGGGGTACATATAAAAATATCGACTTTATCGACACCATCGACACCCTAAAAGGTAGTTTGTTGATATTAAGAATAAATATTTTCTTCAATCTAAATAAGGAAGGAGAAGTTTTGTGAGCCAAAATAAGAATATAAAGACACAGGAAACACCGAAAGTAATTAAGGTTAAGGTAATAGTCAAGCCTTATTATACAGGGGATAAAAGCCTTATAGATGCATTTACAAAGGTTATTATAAGGGTTATAGAAAAAAGAACGGGAACGAGGTAAACAAGCTTAAAAACAACAAAATAATGAGGTTTGAAAACAAACTTAAGGATTTTATATAAAATGATAGAGCATAGTAATAAACTTAAAAGTTTAATATGAAACTAAAAAGGAGAAAAGCAAAATGGGCGAGAAAAAACTATTGAGCCTTGATGATTTGTTTAGCTTTGAGGAAGATGAACAACCTGAAATAGTGAATATAGATTTAGAAAATTTAATACCATTCTCAAATCACCCCTTTAAACTTTACGATGGCGAAAGATTAAATAATATGGTAGAGAGCATTAAAGAACTTGGAGTTATTACGCCAATTATAGTTCAGCCAGGACAAAATGGACTATATGAAATACTTGCAGAACACAACAGGCATAATGCTGCTAGAATTGCAGGGCTTAAAAAAATACCTGCTATTATTAAAGAAGGACTTACTGAGGAAGAAGCAATGTTAATAGTTACCGAAACTAATTTAATACAGAGAACCTTTGAAGATTTGTCTTATTCAGAGAGGGTTGCTGCCATTTCAGAAAGATATAAAGCAATGAAGAGACAAGGAAAAAGAACTGACCTTATAAATGAGATAAAAAGACTTGCTAATGTCGATAAGATAGAAAATAATCCAACCTCTCACCAACTTGAGACAAGGACGAGAGCTGATACAAAATTAGGACGGGAATATAATCTTTCAAGAAATATGATTGCTAGATATGTTAGATTATCTCAGCTAAATAAGAGCTTGCTTAATAGGCTTGATAATGGAGAAATTGCATTTATGACGGCGGTTACTCTTTCATTTATAAGTAGTGATATGCAGCAGATGATAGAGAATATCCTTACTGAAAACAAATTTAAAGTAGATATGAAAAGAGCAGAATTACTTAGGAAGTATTCAGATGAGGGGAAGCTAACAGAGGAAGCTGCTAGAGCTATATTAACTGGAAAGACATTAAAAAGAGATAAAGATAAAAATAACAATGTGATAAAGCTAAAGCCTAAGTTTTTAAAGAAATACTTTGAAGCTGATGTTAGTAAAGTAGAAATGGAAGAAGCCATTGCAAAGGCTTTAGACTTGTATTTTAACAAATAGATATTTGATATATTTACTGATGAGATTAATCTTATCAGTTTTTTATTTTATAAAATTAAGGTAATGGAGAGATGATTAATGACATTCTTAAATAAACTACATGAACAAAGATTTGATTTTTTAACTCAAGAAGATGTTACTAGCCCATACGATAATGAAAGGCAAGCCTTATTCTATATATTATCAGGTAACAGCGATTTATTTTCTAAAAGAAACTATATATATGATTTTGATGAACGCTGCATCTCTATAGACTGTTTGGATAGTGATAAAGTAGACTTTTCAACCAGTGCAAAGGCTCTTGTAAGATTAGGATTTAATCTATACAACGGATATTCTGATGATAGAACCAATCCTATGGATATATTCTATAGCTTAGATAGCAGCAACTATAATATAGCAATGTTTGCGACAGATTTAAGGTTTGGCATGGCAATTACAAATGAAAAGACAAATGATACTGAACTAGAAGATGATTATGATTTGTCGCTGTAGTAACCAAGAGGTTTTATTTTCAATATCACCTAATCAAATTTAGATTTAATTAATATTAGTTTTATGCTGGAGGTGTGGGCGATAGAAAATCATCTCGTTAGAGATGGCAAGCTTCCTATTGGTATAGCCAATAGCTTGCAAAGCGTGGGGATTCCCCACACCCCTTTTAGTTAAATATGAATATATATTCTAAGTATCCCATTAGTAATAAGACTTAAAGTAAATCAAAAAAATATATACATAGTATTAATATATACCTTGCAATGAGATGTATGTTTTGATATAATAATTACAGAAGGGAGGGAATTTATGGATATAGAAATATTTAAGGGATCTATTGATGTGCTTATATTAGGTATTTTAAACTCAAGAACATCATATGGATATGAAATTAGCAAATTAATTAAAGAGCAAAGTAATGATACTTATGAAATAGGTGAAGGTACATTATATGCGTCTCTAAAAAGATTAGAAAACAAAGAACTAATAACATCTTTTTGGCAGTTTAAGGATGACCGAAATAGAAAGTATTACAATATAACAGATTTAGGTAAAGAATATTTACAAGAAAAAGTTTCTGGTATAAGAAACCTTAATAATCTGTTAGATAAATTAACGGGAGGTAAAATATGACTGAATTCAGTGAATATGTAAGTAAATTATTGAAAAAAAGTAGACTTAATCGTTCAGAAAAAAAGGATTTAGAGAATGAGCTGGTAGAACACTTAAATAACATGAAAGATGATTATATAAAACAAGGTATGTCGGAAGAAGATTCGATAAATATGGCTATTAAGAATTTTAAAAAATCCGATTTTTTAAACGAAATAAATGATTTTACTACAAGTAGAAAATTAGCGGGTATAAATATATCCTACCTTTTAAAAATTAATATGCTACTAATTTTCATTTACATAATATTAATGATTGTTAATTTTGCATTGTTTGTATCAGATCCTGGTTCAAATTTGGTGTATTTTTTAATAATTTGTTTAGCTTTATTTGTTAATTATAATTATGCATCTAGTCGTTTTGAATCAAAAAGAGATATACTTTTAAATATATCAATTACATGTTTTATCTTCTTTTTTATAGAAAAGATTGGAATATTAATACTTTCAGCAATATATAGTATATTAGCTGCAAATCTCGAACTTAATATACTGAACCTATATATACTGAATCCAACAAAAATAGTAATCTACCTTGTTATATCAACAGCAGTAATATTGTTCGCAAAATATGACACTAATAATAATCCCAAAAGATACTACAATTTATTAACTACGGACATATTCGTGCTTTCTTCAAGCTTTATACTTATGTTGTTGTATTTTCTTTATCCTAACAGGCTTTACCTTTTAAATTTAAGTATATCTAAAATATTTGGCATTGATGTAGAGTTTTTTAGAAAGAACTTATTATATATGAATATTAATAATAAATTCACAATTATTAATATTGGATTATTATTAATATTACTGTATATGCTTTATAAGTTTATATCACGGTGCCTAAAGATAAATTTGAAACAATAATAAATTATACAAAAAATAAATATATCATTTTACATTAATGTATAATTATGTTAATATGTTAGTAAATACACTAATATGGTATTTACTAACATAATTATAA
>NZ_FMJL01000022.1 GCF_900095445.1 Clostridium sp. N3C | reverse complement strand
ACTTCATTTGGCGAATGTTTGTCAAGGGCAACTGCGGTTAGTTGCAGCTAACTTCAGTTTGTTGGTAGTTTTGAAGCTAGTTTTTCATAAACTTTTTACAGTACCTAATTAAAATAAGGCATAATATAATATAACATATATCAACACAATTTTCAAATAAATTCGCAAATTGTTTTAATTATATTCTATTTTATGACATTTTAAATCAATATAATAGAAAACACTAAGCAAAAATGATTCGCAAAATATTCATAATCAACTAATTATATACTTTCTCAGAAAATTCATGCAAACGAACCTATCTTTAGTACAGGTTTATATGTAGAATACCTGTAAATTCATATTAATATAAAACCTTTTATCAAACATATCTCATAAAGAATGAATTATTTGTCGATGTATCAAAATTAATACCAATATAATTAAAATTATTGTTAAAATTCTAAATTTTTTGTACTAGAATTTAATGGTGCTTAAAAATCTATTAATTTCTATATGGACTGTATTCTCATAAATTATTTTTGAATAGTAGAATTTAGTCATTCTATTGTCACAAGTATTTAGTTATTTTGGAAAGGAGAATTTGTATGAATAACTTGTTTAGTCCTATATCAAAATTAATGGGAAAACTTAAATATGGCAGAAAATTTTTGCTTATTAGTTTACTATTTTTGGTACCTATTGTAGTATTGCTGACTATGTGGATATCCTATCAAGTAAAAAGTATAAAACTGATGAACGAGGAAAGAAAAGGTGTAGAGAAAATAGCAAAAGTTTATCCACTTATTTTACAAGTACAATCCCATCGTGGCCTTGTCAATGGATATAAAAACGGAAATAGGTCTGTAGAAGAAGATATTGAAGAAATTCGTAGAAGTGTAAATGATCAATTTGATTTTATCTATACCCAAATGTTAGATTATCCGCAAGTAAAAAAGCAATTTGAGCTTGCGCAAGACTCATGGGTATCGTTAACTAAAGACATTGATACTATAGATGCACCAAAGAGTTTTGATATGCATTCGGAAATAATTTCACAATTGTTAGAAACTATTAAGTTTATTGCAGATGAATACAATATGACATTGGATTCAGATTTAATCACCTATTACTTGATGCAAATGTATTCAAATAACTTACCTAGTATTACTGAAACTATTGCAATCATAAGAGGAACTGGTAATGGAGTACTATCCAAGGGTTATTCATCAACAGAGGAAATTATTTCACTTAATACATACATGAATTCTTATAAAAAGTTAATGACAGAATTAAACCAATCCTTACTTCGCTTAGGTGTGGACTTTGATAGTGAATTCAATCAATTATCAACTAAGTTAAAAGAAACTGAAGAAAAAGCTTCTCTATATAAAGATACAGTAACCAAAGAAATAATATTAAAATCTAATTACACAATGGATCCTTCAACTTATTTTTCAGAAGGCACCGAAACTATTAATGTTATTCCTTCCACGATGACAGAATTAGAAAAAACCCTTATAAGTGTACTTAAGCAAAATGTAAACGCTTTAACACAACATATGATACTTGTATTTAGTATGATATTAGTGCTAATGTTAATCGTTTTATGCTTATATATTGGATTTTATATAAATGTAATTTCTTCAGTTAAAACATTGCAGCATAGTTCAAAACTTATGGCAGATGGTGAATTTGGCTGCGAAATTATACTAAATACACAAGATGAGTTATTACAAGTTGGTAATGCAATGAACCAAATGAGAATATCAGTTGGAGATATTATAAAAGAGAATCAAGATATTTCTGTTCAAACCCAAGAAGCTTCAAATATACTAAGTATTGTTGCACATGAAGTTTCCCAAACTATGAAACAGGTAGCTGAATCTGTTCAAATTGTGTCAGAAGGAAGTGTAAAACAGTCAGATTCAATTAATGAAACAAATGCAGCCCTCAACGATGTAACAAATGCGGTTAATCACATTGCTAATGCGGCATCAGATCTTGCTCATGTTATGCAAGTAACATCAGAAAATGCTATGACCGGCGGCAATCAATTATTAAAGACCATTGAACAGATGAATAATATAAAAACATCTCAATCAGATAGTTTATCCATTGCAGAAAGTTTAGCAGTATATTCAACAGAAATGGAGGAAGTTATAAATATTATAGTAGATATAGCTTCTAAAACAAAGCTACTTGCATTAAACGCTAATATTGAGGCAGCACGAGCTGGAGAAGCTGGAAGAGGCTTTGCTGTTGTAGCAAATGAAGTTGGTAAGTTAGCTGAACAGACATCTAAGTCAGTTAATATAATTTCTACAAGATTAAGTGAAATGATAAATCTTATTCAAAAAAATGTGGATGTTATAAACCACATGAGTAAAGAAACAGATTTAGGACTACAAGCAATAGACAATACGAAGATAACAATAGAACAAATATTTGATGATATTCGACTAGCTTCAGGGCAAATCCAAGAAGTTTCATCTACTACACAAGAAATATCTGCTGAAATGGAAGAAATGGCTGCAACAATGTCAGAAATTAGTAATTTTTCGAATACAAGTAGTCAAGAAGCAGTAAATATGGCAACAGCTACAGAGGAACAGTTAGCAACAATAGAGCAAATAGAGGAATCTGCACAAAACTTAAGAGTATTATCTAATAAACTAAAAGAACAGCTAAATAAAATTAAAGTATCATAGGAATTATGTGTACTATAAAAGACATTGTAATTATACGAAGACCATTTCAGATAATATTTATCTGAAATGGTTTTATTCCCATCAATAAGAAAGTATAGCTGTTTGCTTCATGGTATTAGTATTTGCAAAATATCAATATTTTATGATAGTATTGCCTTTAAAGCTTTTCTAGCTTTAAATAGTTAAAGGTAAACCCTCTATCTCAAACCCATCCTTTTCCTTTAAAACTTCCATCATATGGCCTATATGTGGCAATCGTAAGTTAACCCTTCGGATGGTGTCTTTATCTGAAAAAATCTCCTCCGGTGTACCATGAGTAACTATTTTACCTTCATGCATTACAAATACCTTATCACATAAAATAGGAACCATATCTATATCGTGAGTAGATATAATTATTGATATACCAAGCTCCTGCTGCATTTCCTTTAAAAAAGTCATTATTTCCTCAGCTCCCTTTGGATCTAGACCTGCTGTAGGTTCATCCAATATAATAACTTTAGGTTCCATAGCTATAACTCCAGCAATTGCAACTCTTTTTTTTTGTCCAAAACTCAATGCATGAGTTGGTTTATCTTTTAAGTTAGAAATACCAGTTCTATTAATTGCATAATTTACTCTTTTTCTTACTTCTTCTTCAGGAAGCCTTAAATTAATTACACCAAAGGACACGTCTTGATACACGCTAGCTGAAAAAAGCTGATTATCTGGATCTTGAAATACAATTCCAATGGATTTTCTCAAATTAATAAGACCTTTTCTAGAATAATCTATAGGTTTACCCTGAAAAAAAATTTGGCCTTTGGAAGGTTTAAGTATGCCATTAAGAGTATGAAATAATGTGGATTTGCCAGCTCCATTACCCCCGAGAATTGCCGTTATTTCCCCAGCTTTAACCTTCATATTCACATCACATAAAGCTTTAGTGCCATCAGGATAAGTAAAGCTAATAGAATGTACCTCTAAAATATAATCCTTCATAAAATAAGCCCCCTTCCTTCGGTAATCATAACTATCATTATCAATAAAATATTAATAATTATAGTATAAAAATAAAGCTTTTTACTGCTTTTATATTCCTCATCTAAAACATTCAATTCCCCATCATAGCCTCTAGATTCTAAGGCTATATAAAGCTCCTTTGCTCTTTTATATGAACGAATAAATAAAGTAGATATAAGAGTTCCTAAAGATTGATATGCAGTGGATAAATTTATATATCCCAATCTTGAATTTTGTGCTATAAAGATGATTTCAGCTGTATTCATTATTATAAAAATAAATTTATATGTAAGTGCTGTCATTTCTAATATTAATTTTGGCGCCTTAAGTTTTCTAAGGGTCGATAATAAATCAATAAAAGGTGTGCTTAAGGATATAAAATATAAACAAGAAACAGATGATATAACCTTAAAAATTAGATGCAAAGCTTTAAAAAATCCTGATTTAGAACACCCTATAAAAAATTTTCCTACTCTAAAAAACCAAAAAAATTTTTCTGGATTTTCAGATATATTTATTACAATAGTTATTACACTTATAAACAAGAATCCCATAGGTATAAGTAGAAACTTAAAATATTTTTTTATAGGAATACCACCGTAATATACGGTGGTATAAAGCATAATAGAAAAAATAATAATAGAAATAAATACATTATCTGCCCATAATCCAACTACTAAAGTTAACAATGAAAATATTAGTTTTTCCATTGGTTGTATACATCTAAGCTTGGAACTATAGGCGTATTTATCCATGCTAATCATTTTCTGCATCCTTTACTTTACGACCTTTAAAAAATCCTAAACCATATCCAATTATTCCCGCACCAATAGAAGCTTGAAGGGCAAAAAGCAAGCTTTCAATTTCACCGCTAGCTGGTTCAAAGATTGGAGAAAACCATGGTTTGTACTGTGAATTTATTTCTGTTATTGCATCTCGTGCTACTACATCAGCACCTTCAAATTCAGCATCCTTAATAATGTAAAGAGGAATTGCAGTTAGAAATATCACTATTAACATTAGTATGATATTTACTTTGAAAAATCTTTTATTTTTATGCTTAATTATCGAACTTTCCACAAATTAGCCCTCCCTTGTCAATAGATTCAAATCTTTCAACTCATCTTTACCATAAGAAGAAAGTACATTAAAAATTATAACAGTAAGAATGCCTTCAGTAATTGCTAAAGGTATTTGTGTTACTGCAAATATACCCATAAACTTAGATAAAGAAGCTATAAATCCTCCTACTTCTGATGGAAAGGCTAAAGCAAGCTGTATTGAAGTTACCACATAGCTAGCAAGATTACCTATGGCAGCTGCTAGAAAAACACTTAACCATTGAGGTCCTTTAAACCTTTGAACTAACTTATAAACTCCATAAGAAACAAAAGGTCCTACTACTGCCATAGAAAAAGTATTAGCTCCCAATGTTGTTAACCCTCCATGGGCTAGTAGTAAAGACTGAAATAAAAGCACTATTAATCCGAAAACAGACATAGCTGTAGGTCCAAACAATATAGCACCAAAACCTATACCTGTAGGATGGGAGCAACTTCCTGTTACTGAAGGAATTTTAAGGGCTGAAAGCACAAAAGAAAAGGCTCCTGCCATAGCAAGTATAATTTTTAAAGTTGGTTTTTCAGTAATAGTCTTTTTTATAGAAAAAAAACCTAATAGAATGAAAGGAATAGTAATTGCTCCCCAAGCTATACACCATGCTGGCTGTAAGAAACCTTCCATAATATGCATAGCTGAAACATTAATGGGCATTAAAAGAAACATAAGCCCAAGTCCAACAGCTAGTTGAACTTTTTTTGACATTTAATCCCCTCCTCAACATATAAAATATTTTTCTAAATTTTTAATAAATAGTCAATCTGAATCCTATAAGCGGTATATTATTTAACTTTAATGTCATATTATGTCAGTATTGTATTGATAGTATATCATTGTTTCAATTAATAATCAATTTATAAATTTAAATAATAAAATAAAACAACTAGGATACTTAATCCAAGTTGTTTTATAATATATCTTTTAGATTATACCTCTCTTTTATTAAGTAATATTAGTAAAATTAACTCACACTCAAAGCCTTCTCTAGTTTATTATTTTTTTACTTTATAATGTTTAATTAAGTTTACAAGCACTAACAGAGCCATATATAGTAGAATAGTAAGTAAAAATATTGCAGATAAATTCTTGGTAACATTAAAAATCTTCTTTGTAAATCCTGTTACAATTAAATGTGCTAATATATAGGTTGATGATAATAAGAAAATTTTTGATATAGAATTAAACACCTTTCTATTGCCATGAAATATCAACATAATTACTCCACAAATAATAGAAAGTATTAGAGCAATAAAGGCGTAAAAACTAAGACTTAGTCTTGGTAATGTCTTAACTCCACCATCCGGATGCAAATCCTTACCGTAGATCAATCAGTCTTCACTTCCATAGGCCTGATAAAAATAAACAGCAACAATCTTTTCACCATTTGGATTTAAGATTATGTTATTTTTATTAGATTTTTTTATATATCTATTCCATATGCTATCCCATGTAGTAATGTGATATTCATAAGCAGTACTATCTTCTGTTAGCTGTTTGTCAATACTATATCCATATACATTGTCACCAAACTCAGCCATCAGCAAGCCATTTTCAACTTCATATATACTTACACTGCTATCTTCATAGTAATGATACTCTGGCGAAGTTAAGTAGAGCATTGTTATAGCAAAAATAATAACAGCAATCAAAGCTGAAAGAATCACTGCCTGAATTATCTTTTTCCGTAAGTTTGATTTAATCTTTAATAAAGGAGAACTGTCGCTATATGCTGGTATTGGATAACCGCTTTCCATTTCCTTTAGATTAGTTTTACATTCCTGACATTGCTCAATATGTTCCTCAACTATAGAAACTGAATCATCACTGAGCATATTTTCTACATATAGAGGTAAAAGATCCTTAATAACCTCACAGGTAATCTTCATTTATTTTCCCTCATTTCTTTTATTATTTTACTCCTAGCTCTATGAAAAGTAACACAAGCCCAATTTTCCGTTTTCCCAAATAAACTACCAATCTGCTTAAAGCTTAATTCTCCAAAAACACGTAGAGAAAATACCTCCTTATATGGCTCAGATAGTTTATGGACAATCTTATGAACTTTCATAGACTCTTCCGATGAAAGCATAAATTTTTCTATATCAAAATCAGCTCTTCTTTCCCTTACTGAATCTAGATTTATCAAATCTTTTTGCTTTCTTATGTATGAATAATAAGAGTTCTTGGCAATTTGAAATATCCATACCTTGATATCACAATTGCCTTTAAAGTTTTCAATGGATTTCATTACTTTTACAAAGGTCTCAGAGGTCAAATCTTCTGCTAGATCCTTGTCCTTTGATAGACCATATATGAATAAGTAGACATCTTTAAAGTAGTTATTGTAAATTTCCTCGAGCTCAATCACTTTTTCATCTTCTATATATAAGACACAGATGGATTAATAATCTTACAATAAATTTTAAAAAAATTACGAATAAAATCAAACCTTGAGTAATATTTGATAAAAAATAAGGGTTCAATTACATTGTATGCTCCTATAAATAAGCAAGAGAAAAACAATGTATTCAACCCTTATATAAGCATTATAATAACTTTTATCTATTTCAATTTTTTTATTTCATTAATAAAATCTACCGCCGCTGACTTTATATCTGGCTTGGCAATTATAGCAGACACTACTGCAAAACCATCTATATCTATGCCTTTAAAATGTCTTATAGTATTCTTATTTATTCCTCCAATTACTACAATAGGAATAGGTACTTGCTTTCTTATTTCCAGCAAATTCTCTATAGATACAACACTTGCATCTTCCTTTGTATTTGTGGGGAACATAGCTCCAACTCCAAGGTAATCAGCACCATCATTGTAGGCCTTCATAGATTCTTCAAGATTAGAGGTTGATACCCCAAGAATTTTATTCTCCCCTATTAACTTTCTTGCAACTTTTACTGGCAGGTCTTCTTGTCCAATATGTACTCCTGCAGCATCAACAGCTAAGGCTATATCTATTCGATCATTAATAATTAAGGGTATCCTATATCTATCGGTAAGCTCTTTAATTTTTTTAGCTATTTCATAAAATTCTAGTGTAGAGCACTTTTTTTCTCTAAGCTGTATCAAAGTACACCCACCTAAAATAGCTTCTTCCACAGCATCTTCTAATTTTTCACTACTCATAAACTCTCTATCTGTTACTAGGTAAAGAGTATAATCAATATTTCTCTTCATCTATCTTCACCCTTTCTAAGAAATATGTACTGTTCATATGCGATAAAGCATCTATTATATTATTGCGAAAACTTCCTGTTCCCAATCTTCCTGCTTTTTCATAGGCAAACTCGCCAGCAATGCCCATAGCAGCAATTCCAGCCACTGTTGCTGCATAAAAATCTTTAGTAACTCCACAAAAACTAGCCACAAGGGCAGAGGTCATACAGCCTGTACCCGTTACTTTAGAAAGAAGCTTATGCCCATTTGCTACCTTAACATATCTATTACCATCAGAAATAATATCTATTTTCCCAGTAATTCCTACAATAGAAGAGTATCTATCGCAAACTAATTTAGCAATATCAAGAGCATTATACTTTTCATCTGATTCAGAGGCATCAACTCCCTTAGTAGAAACCCCAAAGCCTGCTATAAAGGAAAGTTCTGATAAGTTTCCTCTAATAACATCTATTTTTACTTGTGAGAGAAGTTCCTCTACTGCTTTATTTCTAAGAGTGGAAGCACCTGCACCAACAGGATCTAAAACTACAGGAATATTGATTTCATTAGCTTTTTTGGCTGCCTTAATCATTGAAGTTATAGTTCTTTGGTTTAAGGTCCCTATATTAATTACAAGTGCAGAGGACATAGAAGCAATTTCCTCCACTTCAGCAATATCATCTGCCATAATAGGAGAAGCTCCAATGGCTAAAACTGCATTGGCACAATCATTTACTGTTACATAGTTAGTAATATTGTGAATCAAGGGATTCTTTTTCCTGATTTCATTAAAGAAAGCTGCACAAGTATTTATAACTGTATTCATATTAAACCTCCTTCACTATCTTAAATTTTTAAACCATTCTTATATAGATTATAAAAATGATGTGTTGGCCCATGACCTTTTCCTATGTTTAAGGAATGCTCAATAGCTCCTGTTATGTATCTCTTAGCCTTTTCCACTGCTTCATACATAGTCATACCAAGAGCAAGATTGGAAGCAATAGCTGAAGAAAGAGTACATCCTGTTCCATGGGTGTTTTTGGTGTTAATTCTCTGGCCTTCAAAAGAATAAAATTCCTTACCATTATATAGAATATCTAAGGCACTGCCAGCAGCATGTCCACCTTTTATTAGAACATTTTTGCAACCCATAATATGAATAATTTTTGCTGCACTTCTCATATCTTCTACATCGCATATTTTTATCTTCGCAATCCTCTCTGCTTCTGGAATATTAGGAGTTAGCACATCGGCATAAGGTAATACTTCCATTATCAAAGTGTTTATGGAAGTAGGGTCCATAAGAGGGCAACCATTTTTTGCATACATAACAGGGTCAATTACAATATTCTTTGGCTTATATTGCTGTAACTTTTTTGATACTGTCTTCATACAAGCTTCTGTAGATAGCATACCAATTTTTACAGCATCAACTTCAATGTCCTCAAATATTGCATCAATCTGTTTTTCAATCATATCGGGAGTAACGTCCTGTATATCTAGTACTCTGCTTGTGTTTTCTGCTACCACTGAAACAATAACACTCATACCATAAACTCCATGAGCAGAAAAGGTCTTTAGATCCGCCTGTATTCCAGCACCACCACTGCAATCGGAACCGGCAATAGTTAGAACTGTCTTCATAAAAACCTCCTTTTATTTTTCTATATAATAAAAATTAGGGCACTGCCACCATAGGTAGAAGCGCCCTAATCATACACAAGTAGTATATAATTTGCTTCCCTACGCTGGTATTAACCAACAGGTTCAAAGGGTCAGGTTTTACCTTCTCAACTACTTTGTAGTCCCCCCGCAAATTTTAATCATATTTAATTTTTCATAATCAAAAACTTTACTAAATAATAAAAGGTGCTTTCCCACACAGAGAAGCACCCTAATCATATACTAATATCATACATGATTTGCTTCCCTACGCTGGTATTAACCAACAGGTTCAAAGGGTCAGGTTTTACCTTCTCAACCACTGCGTGGTCCCCCCGCAAACACTAATTGTGAATAATTATATATTTTTCAAGTAATTTAGTCAAGTTTAAGTTACTAATAAATTTTATAGCTGTAATTTCATAGACTATCTTCAAGCTCTAAATCAAATCCTCCAAAATACTTCATTAGGTAATCTAAGTAAATTTCCCTCAAATTTATCTTTTACCTTACCAGTATTCAAATCTCTTATTATCACATTTTCATGATAGTCAGGATCCTCATACCATTCAGAAAAATATAGATCTTCACCATGTCGAAATATTATAGTTTCCCTATCTCCTATCTCTATCTTTTTTCTTTCCGGCCATATAATCTCAAAGAATCCATTATTACCGGATCTGCATAGCATTAGCGGTGTTGTCTCTAGCCTAAGATTATAACAATCTTCCACTACATCTAATGGCAATTCTTTAATGCTCTCAAGTCTTCTTTCTTCTGGAAAATAGCAATGAATTTGAATTAGATTCATACTGAAATCGACACTTAAAAAATATATCTTCCCATTGTCCCATATTGGACTCTCTACATATAAGTTTTCTCTAAGTTTAAAAGGGCTATGGAGAGTTCCTTCTGGAAAATGAATCAAATGACAATTCATACCCCCAAAGATTTTACTGACTTTATAAATTTCCTCCGCCTCATATAAATCACAAAAGTTATCTTTCCCCTCTTTACAAAAATACCATTCTGTGGTGCCTTCTATCCCTTCTGGATAACAACCTGTTAATCCTTCTATTTTGATTATATTCATATTTCCTCTCCTTTAATGTTTTACTATAGTTATTCAAATACCAACTAATACCACTACAATGGAATGACAAAATAAGTGATATAAACTTTTAACATTTTTCAATCCTTCCACTTGTGAGCTTTATGAATATACATACGGCTCATATGCTCTTCTCCATCTCCTCTAACCATACACAAAAATACCCAACCATATCTCTCATAAAAACCAGTATGATCAGTAATTAGATACAAGGTATCAATTCCTTTTGACTTCATATCTTCACAGACAAAATTTAAAAGCTGTCCGGCAATACCCTTACAACGATAATCTTCTTCTACATATACTGCACAAACGTTAGGGGTAAGGTCTTTTCTGTCATGAAAATCATTTTCTATTACACCTAAACCACCTACTATTTTGTCATTATGTAAGCATAAATACCAGGCAGGAACAATAGTATTATCCTTTAAAGACTCTTCAATACTTTCTTTATAAGCCTCCAGTGGAATTCCCCACTTATGATGAAACCACTCTGCCCCAATGACTTTTAGTTCTGGTTTATCACTTATTCGAATTATTTCATATTCATTCATTTATAGATCTCCTCATAATTAATCTTCTGCCAATTATATTACTTTGTATATTAAGTTTATGTAACTAACTGACTAACCTTACTTAATTTAAGACTTAACTTTACTAGAAACCCTTGATATATTCATACATATCAAGGGTTAAATTTAGTAGCTATTTTCCTCTCCTTATTAAGAAGATTTACATATAATTTTCCTATCAGTTATAATTTTACTTTCCTAAGAGGCACATAATTTTTCAAAAGGTACCTTGGTTTTCCCTGAGTTTTATTTCCATATTCTATTGCTTTTTTAGGACATTTAGAAATACAAGCCATGCAATGAGTACAGCTACCTCCCCATTTAGGTCTTTTATCCACAAGTTCAATATTATTTAAGGGACAAACCTTTTTGCAAATTCCACATCCTACACAGGACTCTGTAGAATAAAAATCCTTTGCTACTAGTTTATACTTTGTCCACAACGGCGCAAAAGGAGTAATAATTAAAATTTCAAAAAGCCATACATGACGGGATTTGAGCTTCTTTTCATTCTTTATAGCTTTAACAACTTCCTTAACTTTTGCAGTGGATTTTGAAATTTTTGAATGAATTAATTCTTCACTATCCATTTCATATCTATCATTAGCAACATAATTTCTTGGCATAACAAAATCTGCACAACCTAAGAATTTCAAATTTTTCTTCCTTGCAAAGAATTTTCCTTGAACCTTTGCACTACCACAATAACCTCCACTGGTAACAACAAAGTATACTTTATTATTTCCCTGAAATTCTATTGACTTTAAGTACTTCATTAAAAATATGGGCAATGCACAAACATATATAGGAGCACAAATTACATATGTTTTTTCTGAATATAATGGAGATGTATCATTAGTCCTAATTTTATCAAATAAATCTACACATTCATCCCCCAATCCTTCAGCAATCATTTTTGCTATATATTCTGTGTTCCCTGTACCTGAGAAGTATAATACCATCTTTTGAACCTCCATTTTCTAGCATAAGCTCTATTTTATCTATAAATATACTTTATATTAATCAAAATAACTTTAACGTCTTAATCCCAATCGTTTATTCAAACGAATGGTCTCAATAAGGGCACAATATTTATCTGCAATACACACGATTAATGCTACTTTGCTTTTAGGAATCTTTGTAATATTCAGTGGCCACATATGACTTCGTATAGCTTCCTGTTCTTTTTCAGATATACCAAAATGTTTTATTGCATTATTACAAGCAATTTCAGGGTGATCAAAACCATGGGTTTTACGTGAAGGCTCACCATTATGCCAATCATAAAGGAATAAATCATGAAGCATAGCCACTTCTATAAGTTCCTTTTCATCAGCATTCAGATGTAATTTTTCATTAATTAGATAACTAATCCAAGCTACATTTTCACAATGCTCTAAGGTGGTAGTTGTGCCATGCTGAATATACTGGTCCATCTCTTGTACTACATCAGATTCAAAGTATTCTTTAATCAACTCTTCAAAGCGCTTTTCACTAAGTTGTTTTGCAATTCGATTCTTACGATCTGAAAGCTTGAAAACCCTAATTCGCCGAATTACTTTATTATAAAAAGAATTTTGATTCTTAAGAATTTGATCAACTATATCTGTCATATGATTTTGGAAGCCTTCATCTATAGCAGCAACCTGTTTGTGAAAATCCGTTAGGGTTGATATTGTCAATGTGGCATCCATAGACACAATTGCAACAAGTAAAAGAGCTAAAATATTTAATAAAACTTCTGGTAAGAAGCTTAATGCTGCATAGGTCAAAGGTATCAACACTTTCATCAACAGTATAGCAGCAAGACCAAAGGCAATAGATGTAGGTATGCTTGTCCTACCCTTGATATTTAAAGGAACATCACTGTAATCCCACCATCGTGCCTTGAACCATTTTTCAAGAGCCCAGGATGTAGGATATTCTAAAACCATGCTTACAATAAAACCAAGAATAAATATTTTCCACCATTGCATATTAGGTATATGTCCAGCTTTTATCAAGTCATATAATAAAAAGCCCAGTATTGATCCACTACCATAAATTGGACAAATAGGGCCATAAAGAAATCCTCGATTAGCCCACTTATGATTGCATATGGTACAGTATATACTTTCCCAAATCCATCCAAGAAGACTAAAAATGAAAAATGCAACAATATATCTATTCAAAATAGCAACTCCCCTTCATAATCATAATTGAAATAAAGCAGCAAATTTAAATTGGATATTGATTATATTCATTCTGTATTTTATTTAGATCAAAAGTACTTTTTAGTCTTTCGCAGCAAAATTTGATTTCAGCCACATCACCGATTTCTTCAAGGCCTCTATAGTCTTTATTTCTAAAACACAATTAACATTACATTCCTTAAGTATATTTAATAGATCTATAAAATCAATCTCACCCTCTCCAAGAGCAAGATGATTCTTAGGCTTCTCTTCTTTTCCATGATGAATATAAAAATGTTTTAGTTTATCACTATTGCATAATGTTTATTCCACCTCTATTTTCTGTGAATGTATTTTCCACGCCCATATTTTTCTATCGCTATTTGAGTATATTTTTTCACAAAATCAGTTTTCATCTTTGTATATCCGTCACGGTTATATTCAAAGGGTTTCCATAGGGAAAGCTTGAGATTTTCATACTCCTTTGCTACTTCTAGGTTTTCCTTTAGATAATCCCGAAAATACAACTCCTCATTGTCACCAAAATCTCTTAAGTGAAGATGAAAAACTCGCTGTGCAAACCCATTCGGCGTATATCCTTTGTTAAAGTCCATGCGGTTTTTGCCTTGATTCATGCAAAGATACCCATTGTTAATCAAAAGTTGGTAAATTTTTTGATGTTCTATAAGGCTGGCTTCTAGTAAAATATCAATAATAGGTTTAGCCCAGATTCCATCTATAGATGTGCTTCCAATGTGATAAATTTGAACATTCTTAGGTAAAAAGGATGTCAAAAATTCTTCTTCCTCCATATACCAATACTTCCAATATGTCTTGTGTTCTGTCAATTTAATAGGAAATAGCCGCCAAAGTTCTTCAAGTGTCATTTCCCACAGGGGCTTGGACATTCAAATAACCTCCCCTTTATCAATAATTATAAAGTTATATAAATTATTGTATTATGGAAAATAGTATAACGTCAATAATAGAATCTTGCATAAACTCTAAAGACTTTCTAGATATTACGTCACTCTATTAGTAAAAGCATCTACCGCTGCTGAAATTAATAACATTAGTGCTATAGGTCATAATAGAAATAACTACAGGAAGGAATACTTCCAATGAAAATTTTATTAGTTTAATTAAATTATAAAGGACAGGCGTTCTAAATAAATGCCTGTCCAACTAACGTTAAATAAGCTTATTTTAAATCAACTTCTTAAAGTTTTCTAAGTAAATTTGACATTTCAATAGCTGTAACAGCTGCATCATATCCCTTATTTCCAGCCTTTGTACCTGCTCTTTCTATAGCCTGCTCAATTGTATCAGTAGTAAGAACTCCAAAAATCACCGGGATATGATTTTCAAGTGATACTTTTGCTATACCCTTTGATACTTCTGCTGCTACATAATCAAAGTGAGGTGTAGCTCCTCTTATAACCGCCCCAAGACAAATAACTGCATCATATTTATTTGACTTAACCATCTTCTCAGCCACCAATGGAATTTCAAAAGCTCCTGGAACCCAGGCTATTTCAATGTCATCTTTCTCTGCTCCATGTCTCACTAACCCATCTATAGCACCTTCTAAAAGTTTAGCACTTATGAACTCATTAAATCTTCCTACTATAATACCAAATCTTAAATCTTTTGCTATTAAATCTCCTTCAAAAACTTTCATTTTTTACCTCCATATTTAACTTATTATTCATCTTTAAAATAAAGAATATGACCTAGTTTTTCCTTCTTTGTTTTTAGATAATATTCATTTTTTTCATTGAAATTGACCTGTAAAGGCTCCCTACTTACAATCTCTATTCCATATCCAGAAAGGCCAGCGATTTTCTTTGGATTGTTAGTCATAAGCCTTGCTTTTTTGACACCAAGATCTGCAAGAATCTGAGCTCCTATTCCATAATCTCTTAAGTCTGCTGGAAAACCTAGAGCCAAGTTAGCTTCAACGGTATCCATACCTTGATCCTGTAAGGTATAGGCTTTAATCTTATTAATAAGACCTATTCCTCTACCTTCCTGCCTCATATATAAAAGAACACCTCTTCCCTCTTCTTCTATCTTCTTCAGAGCAGCTGCAAGCTGGTATCCACAATCACACCTTAAAGAACCAAAGGCATCTCCTGTAAGGCATTCTGAGTGAACTCTTATAAGAACGGGGTCACCAACTGAAACTTCTCCTTTTACAAGAGCTACATGGTGTTCTCCACTTAAGGTATTTATATATCCTATCATTTTAAACTCTCCATATTTTGTAGGTAATTTAGCTTCTGCTACCCTTTTTATATGTGTTTCATATTTCCTTCTATATGCAATCAAATCTGCTATAGTAATTATTTTCATATCATGTTTTTTTACAATTTCCATAAGTTGTGGAACCCTAGCCATAGTTCCATCTTCATTCATTATTTCACAAATAACACCTGCAGGATATAAACCTGCTAACTTGGCCAAATCTACCGCTGCTTCCGTATGCCCTGCTCTTTTTAAAACACCACCTTCTTTAGCTTCCAAAGGGAACATATGGCCAGGCCTTCTAAAATCTGATTCTTTTGCATTAGGATCCAGAACCTTAAGTATAGTAGTGGCTCTATCATAAGCTGATATCCCCGTTGTTGTTTCCTTAGCATCAATTGATACAGTGAAAGCTGTATGATGTGAATCTGTATTTTTTTCTACCATGGATAAAATATTTAGTTCTTCTAATCTATCCCTTATAATAGGCAAACATATAAGCCCTCTTCCATATTTGGCCATAAAGTTAATAGCTTCTGGGCTTACTTTCTCAGCAGCCATTAAAAAATCTCCTTCATTTTCCCTATCCTCATCATCCACTACAACTATAATCTTACCTTTTTTTATGTCTTCTATGGCTTCTTCTATGGTGTTAAACTTATTCATCCTCATCCCCACTTTCTTTATATAAATCCATGTTCAGCTAAAAAATTCAGATCTATTTCCTTTTTATCTACTACTACATCTTTGCTTCTAAGGAACTTTTCAATATATTTCCCAAGTATATCGCACTCTAAGTTGACCTTGTCTCCAGCTTTCTTTTTTAGTAAGTTAGTCATAGCCTTAGTGTGAGGAATAATAGAAACCTTAAATCTAAGATCATCCACATATGCTACAGTAAGACTTACTCCATCAATTGCAATAGAACCTTTTTCTACAATATACCTCAATATTGCAGGTGAAGTTTTAACTGTAATCCATACTGCATTATCCTCTTTCATGAACTCTTCAATGGTTCCCATACCATCAATATGTCCGCTAACAATGTGTCCTCCTAATCTATCCCCTAATCTTAAAGCTCTTTCAAGATTTACTTCATCTCCAGGTAGACAAAATTCCAAATTGCTTCTCCTAATTGTCTCTGCCATGATATCTACAGTAAAGCTATTGCTATTAAAAGAGGTTACAGTAAGACATACACCATTAGTGCTTATACTATCACCTATCTTTATTCCTTCTAAAACCTTTCTTGCTTTAATGGTTATTCTAGAAGATTTTTCTGACTTTGCTACAGACTCAACTATTCCTATCTCCTCCACCAAACCCGTAAACATTATTCCTTCCCTCCTTTCTAATGTATCCTTCTATCATTATGTCTTTCCCAAATAACTGAACATTCACATTGTGAAGTGCTATTGCATCTTTTATATGTGCAATGCCTAATCCTCCTACTGGTGTTTTAGCAGTATTTCCACCAATAATTTTGGGCGCAATAAATACATTTACCTTATCAACTATTCCTTCTTCTAAGGCACTATAATTTAATTGACTGCCACCTTCAAGCAAAATGCTATCAATCTTTCTAGCAGCTAGCTCTTTCATAAGAAAAGTTAAGTCAACTCTTTCCTTTTTACATGGTGTTATAATTACCTCAGCTCCTTTTTCTTTAAGAATTCTTATTTTTTCCTTATTAGCTTTCTCAGTCACTGCTATAATGGTTTTAGCTTCTGATTCAAGATTTAATACCCTTGCATCAAGAGGAATTCGGGCATTGCTGTCTACAATTATTCTTGTTGGATCGCAGCCCTTGCTATCACCTAATCTAGTGGTTAAATATGGATTATCCACAAGTATCGTTCCAATTCCAACCATAAGGCCAGACATCCTATGCCTCAATGTATGTACATATTTCCTTGAAAGCTCTCCCGTAATCCATTTTGATTCATTTTTGCAAGTTGCAATTTTCCCATCAAGAGTCATTGCTGTTTTCATTATTACAAAGGGTAACTTAGTGGTTATATATTTAAGAAATATTTCATTTAATTTCCTAACCTCATCCTCAAGTACACCTACAGTTACTTCTATACCAGCTTCTTGCAAGATTTTAATTCCTTTTCCTGCTACCAAAGTGTTAGGGTCCTTAAGACCTATAACTACTTTTTTTATTCCTTTATCAACAATAGCTTTAGCACAGGGGGGTGTTTTACCGTAATGTGAGCAAGGTTCTAAAGTAACATACATAGTAGCACCTTTAACATCCTCAGTAGCATTTAAAAAAGCATTGATCTCTGCATGATTATCACCATAAACTTTATGATAACCTTCTCCAATAATTCTGCCTTCTTTTACTATAACAGCCCCTACTAATGGATTTGGATTGGTATATCCTATTCCTTTTTTTGCTAGTTCTAAGGCCCTTTTCATATAATCCATATTAAACATCACTCCAATATTAGATAAATAAAAAACCCTGAGATAAATCTCAGGGTAAAAACACAGAAAATTTTTTCTTGTCTATAAGTATTACGACAAAAAATACCTATAAATCAAGAATAACAATTATCTTCTCCCATCCAGACTATACTGTCGGCTTCGGACTTTCACCGAATCAACCTTACGGCTCGCGGGCTATACCGCCGGTAGGGACTTGCACCCTGCCCTGAAGATATAAATTATATTATATTAAATTTTACATGTTAAACTTTAACACAACAACATACATTTGTCAATGAAATACTGTATATCTTATCCATAAATCACAAAATATCAATATGTTCTCCTGCCAATGCCTTGTTCATACTTCTTACTGCACAGAACTTTCCACACATGGAACAGGTATCTTCATACTCCGGCTGTCTTTCCTCACGAATTCTTTTTGCTGTTCCTGAATCTATGGCACACTGCCATTGAGCCTCCCAGTCAAAAGTCCTTCTTGCCTCTGCCATTCTATCATCAACGTCTCTAGCTCCTCTTACACCTTTTGCTATATCTGCTGCATGCGCTGCTATCTTCATTGCAATAATGCCTTGCTTTACATCTTCTAAATTTGGTAGTGCCAAGTGTTCTGCAGGTGTTACGTAGCACAGAAAGGCTGCTCCAGCAGAAGCTGCAACAGCACCGCCAATAGCAGCGGTAATATGATCATAGCCAGGGGCAATATCCGTTACCAATGGACCTAACACATAAAAGGGTGCTCCTTGACAAATGCTTTGCTGAATTTTCATATTAGCTTCAATCTGATCAATAGGCATATGACCTGGTCCTTCCACCATTACCTGCACATCCTTTTCCCAAGCCCTTTTAGTAAGCTCACCAAGCCTTACTAGTTCCTCGATCTGGCAAACATCCGATGCATCTGCTAGGCATCCTGGTCTGCAGGCATCTCCCAAGGATATGGTTACATCATATTCACGACATATATCAAGAATTTCATCGTAATATTCATAAAAAGGATTCTCTTCTCCTGTCATACACATCCAAGCAAAAACAAGGGAGCCTCCTCTAGATACTATATTCATTTTTCTTTTATGTTTTTTAATTTGATCTATAGTTTTTCGAGTAATTCCACAATGCAAGGTAACAAAATCCACTCCATCTTCAGCATGAAGTCTTACTATATCAATAAAATCTTTTGCTTTAAGCTTGTGCAAATCTCTCTTGTAATGGATAACAGCATCGTATATAGGTACAGTTCCTATCATAACTGGACATTCTGATATTAACTTTCTGCGGAAGGGTCTTGTATCTCCATGGGTAGACAAATCCATTATGGCATGAGCACCCATATTAACAGCTTCCATTACCTTTTCCATTTCCATATCATAATCTCGGCAATCCCTTGATACCCCTAAATTAACATTTATCTTCGTTCTTAACATTGATCCAACACCTTGAGGATCGATGCATTTGTGATTTTTATTTGCACATATTACCACCTTTCCTGCTGCCACTAATGACATCAATTCCTCAATGGTCATTTGTTCTTTTTTCGCTACCTTTCTTAATTCCTCTGTAACAATTCCCTTTCTTGCAGCTTCCATCTGAGTTGAATAAGCTCTCACTGCCATCTCTCCTTCCAAAAATCTAAAGTCTATTTCCACTGTTATTCTTAACCCAAAATTTCATTGATTTTATTAACCTTGTTAATCATCATATTAGTATGACCTGGTCTAACATCTGCCTTTAGCACAACTTCTGTACGAATACCTTTCTTGGCTAATACAAAGGTTGCCTCTTTTACCACCTGCATGACCTCATCCCAAGGTCCTTCTATTTCCGTAAACATTGAAGTAGTTCGGTTTGGTAATCCAGACTCACGAATCACTTTTATTACTTCTGCCACTTCAGAAGAAAGCTCATCTCCAATACCAAAAGGGGCAATAGCAACTGCAACTAAAGTATTCATACATTAAACCTCCTCTATTTCAAATGGATTATTAGCAATATCTTCAGCACTGGCCTTATAAAGTTCATCAAGAAATTGAGTCTGAAAGCTTCCTGGTCCCTCTACTTTCTTTTCAGCTCGACTTCCTGCTAAATTGTATACCGCAGTAGCTGTAAGTGCTGCAATAAAAGGAGAGGCTACTGCTGCATATACTGCTGCAACTCCTCCTAAGGAACAACCTGCTCCTGTAACTTTAGTCATAAAGTGAGAACCTCCGTAAGAAAGGGCAACAACCTTTCCATCTGTAACTAAATCGGTTTTTCCTGATACAGCAACGGCTCCACCTGTCCATTTAGCCAATGAAACAGCTGCAGTCTTTGCTTCCATTACAGTATCAGTAGAATCAACACCTCGTACCTTAGAAACTACTTCACCACCTTCTAAGCCCCACAAACCAGCCAAGGCTATAATTTCTGAAGCATTTCCTCTAATCACCGTTGGCTTGTACTCTTTAAATTGCCTTAATAACTTACTGCGAATGGAACCGGTTCCTACAGCCACTGGATCCAGTACCCAAGGCTTGTCTAAATCTTTTAATACCTTTGCTATATAAGGTAAAGCTTCTTCATGAATAGGTAAAAGTGTACCTACATTTATGTACATAGCTCCGCCAGCCTTTGCTAAAAACTCCCCTTCTTCAGATAAATAAACCATTGCAGCAGAACCTCCAAGGGCTAGCTGAGCATTGGCTACAAAATTAATGGTTACCATATTAGTGATAGACCCTACCATAGGGTTAGTTCTCTTTACCCTTTCCACAGCCTGAACAATTTGATTTTGAATACCCTCATTAATCATCTCTTACTCTTCCTTTCAATAGATATTAGGAAAGTTTTCACTTATAAAAATAAGATCAGCATCCTTTCACTTCTTTTTTAGATAACTAATATAAAAAAAGCGCTCCTTCATAGGAACGCAATTACTCTTATTAATTAATAATAGTTTGTTGCTTCCCTACGACAGTATTAACTGACAGGTTCAAAGGGTCAGGTTTTACCTTCTCAACTCTCACGAGTCCCCCCGCAACTTATTTAATTTTTAAAAATATTTTAAATTCAATTTCATACTCATCTATTTGCCTTATTAATCCTTCTGCATCTATTGAAACTCCAGCCCAGCCACCAAAGCTTCCAATATGTGAATGTACATCTATTTTTTAACCATAATAGTAGCTCCTTCACTATTATTTGATAATAAACAAATAACACTATCAGAATACATCTTTGATATATTTTAGCATTAACATATCAAAGAATCAATAATATAATTTTACTATCTCTCCACTACTTGTAAGTGATGCAACTTATGTAGGGATCTTGTACACATTATATGCTTTAGTAAGTTATCATCATAACTAATATTTTTTGAATCATTATTTTCATTATCAAAATCTATTACCATAACCCTATCAAACTCTAACCCTTTTGCGAAGTAAATTAGAAAAAAAGTATTAAATGGTTATTTAACTGCTGACATAGGATATGAGTTTTAGATATCGAATATAAGGATTTAGATAGTAATATTTAGAAATGTAGCAGCAATTGATAAGACTTTTAGTAATTATTTTCTGCTACAATAGCGTAATAGAATAAATACTATTTAAATTACATGTAGAAGGATTATATCCGTATATGGTAAATCCTCCTCAATTACCTACTTCCTATATAAATTTATAATGTAATATACATTTCATACTGTGAAATTGAATCCTTAGTAAAGTTCAAAGGCTTTAAAAAACCCATAAGTAAAGCATTATTAGGGAAACTTATGGTTAGCTTCTTCAACTCAAGCTCTCCTACAGCATGACTGATAAGTCCTTTACCAATACCCTTATTTCGAAACTTAGGATTAACCCATAAAAAATTTATTCTCCCTAAAGGATGAATACTTAATGCTCCTATCATATTTTCATTTTCAAATACTCCATAATGTACTTGATTATCAAAATAGCTAATATAATCAAAGTCATTTTGCCAATTGATATGTATATCTTGAATTTCTCCCCTTAAGTTCTTTAAAGCATCCATATCTATTCTTTTTATTATTAAATTTGGGGAGGTGGAAGCACTAATTTCATATGGTTTATTATGATAATAATAAAATAAATTATATACTTTTTCATAACCCTTTTTCCTGTAAAAACTTATAGCCCTATCATTACCTACGATAACTTCCAAAAACATCTGCTTACAATTATTCTCTAAGGCTATTTTCCTATGTAAATTGAAGAGTCCGTTACTAACTTCAGTTCCCCTATAATCTGGGTGAACACAAAGTGCTCCACATCTAAGAGTTTTTATTCCTTCATATACCTTAATGCCACCTAAGCAAAGACCAACAGGTTCTTCTTCATCAAAAGCTATAACTGAATATTCCATGCTATTTCCTTCTGGTCCAAAAAAATGTTTCATAAATGCATCTTTTGTCATTTCAATCTTTATAATATAATCAGAAAAACCAATCTGAAAGGCTTTATATATAATCTCTTCATTACATTCTGTACATCTCTTATATTTAATCATATTAATAATTCCTCTTTTTATTATTTAACTTTCCTACATTTATTTTTTATTTTTCAATACTTGTTACTTTATAAAAAGAAAATAGCTTTTCCTAAAAAATAACACTGGAAAAGCCATTATGCAATTAACTATTTATTCAATCCTTCAACTAGCATTGGAAGAGCTTTCTCAAACTTAACCCCATACCTGTGATTATCATCACCCTGTGTAATTTTAAGAGCTTCAACTACGAAGTCAGCAGCTAAAGCTGCAGCGTCATAAAGGCTCTTACCCTGAAGAACTGCTCCTGTTAAGGCTGCTGCATAGCAATCACCAGTACCATGTGATGTCCATGCTACTCTTTCACTAAAGTATTCCTTTTTTTCACCAGTTTCAGTATCATATACAATTATACCAAGTTTTGAATCCTCATAACTTACGCCCTTAAGTACTATATTCTTTGCACCTAGCTCCTTAAGAGCATCAAGAAGGTCATCTATATATTCTCTTGTATGTTGATTTGGGATAAATTCCTTGTCACACATAAAGCAAGCTTCTGTTATATTAGGCAATATAATATCTGCTTCTCCACAAAGGTCTGCCATTGCATGGGCAAATTCTTCATCAAACCCATAGTAGAGTTTGCCATTATCTGCCATAGCCGGGTCAACTATTTTTAGTCCCCCTTCCTTAAGCAGATTTTTGAAAAGCTCTTTCACATATTCAATTTGTGTTAAACTTCCAAGATAGCCAGAGTAAATACAATCATACTTTATACCTTCACTGATCCAATGTTTCATTATTTTAGGAATATCCTCCGTTAGATCACGGAATGTAAAATTAGTGAATCCTCCAGTATGTGTTGAGAGTACTGCAGATGGAAGAATAGCTGTCTCTATTCCACAGGCTGATATTATAGGAAGTGCAACTGTAATTGAGCACTGTCCATAGCACGAAATATCTTGTATTGTCATTACTTTTGCTTCTGTCATAATAATCCCCCTAGTTTAACTTATATATTCTTATGCTTTTATTGTCCAACTTCTTTATTATATCACTCATCATATACTAATGGTGTTTTTTCTTACTCATTGACTGTTATTTAAAATATATTATCCTATAGTTGAAAAGCATTGTTGTTTTTTATTACCAATATTATAATCAAAAAGATAAAGAAAAGCAATACCACTTACCAATGGGAATGATGCCGAATTTCTTTAAAAATTAAATTATAACTCTACCTGTGCTATCATATTAGTTAATTTATTAGAAGCCTCCATATTCATTTGCATAACTGCATTTATATCTTGTATAGAGCTAACCATTTCGTTATTTTGCCCAGCAATATTAGCTGTAGCTGCTGTTGCCTGTTGTATTGTTGCAGACACACCATTAATGGCCGTTGCTACATTGCTTATAGTTTCTGTAAATTTCTTTACCGTTTTTGAAAGTTCACTTAAAATTCCACTTAATACAGCTCCATCATTCTTATAATTTCCTACCGCATTTAACATTAAACTATAATCCTTCAGAACATTTTCATTTAAGAAGTTCAATAAGTTAGTTGTAGCTAAAACTAATTTATTTACTGATACACTTATGTCATCTGCAAACTTCTTTATTGTTCCTGCTGCTTTATTAGAGTCTTCGGACAATTCTCTTATTTCCTCTGCTACCACTGCAAATCCTTTACCATCCTCACCAGCTCTAGCTGCCTCTATAGCTGCATTTAAGGACAATAAATTAGTTTTCTCTGCTATACTTAAAATTGCATCTGCTAACATTTTAACCTGTTCAACATTCCTTGCAGAGTCCAAAGCAGACTTAACTTCTTTCTTAGCTATATCCAAGATATTCATAGTATTATCTTTAGACTCTATAAATAGCCTATCTAATTCTGCTGCCTTACTAGCTATCTCATTTGCTGTTTTTGCTCCTTCTTCTACTTTAATAGCAAATATAGATATTGCGCTATTTAATTCATCTACTGATTTGGTTATAGATTCCCCCGCTAAACTAGTCTCTTCCATACTAGTTGACAGCTCTTCTGTCATAGATGATACCTCTTCTGAAAGCTTTAATAGTGTATTTGACTTCTCTAAGGTAGTATTATAAATTTTATTATTTACAGTAGATAGCTCATTTAAGTTTGCTGTAAACTCTCTTAATTTATATATAGTCTCTTTAATAGCTTTTACTATATCACCGGCTTCATCTTTTCTTACTAAGTATTTATCATCTATATCCATATTTAATTTTAAATCAGATATATTATTTGCTAAATTCTTAGTTGTCATAATTGGTTTTGAAATGCTATTTGCTATGACAAAAGAAACTATTATACCTGCACATAACAATAATAGGGATATACATAGAGTAATTTTTATAAATTTATTTTCTGCTTCAAGTATTACATCTTTATCCACTGCTATTCCTATAGCCCAGCTAGTCTCATCTAATTTATCGAAGAAAAATACTCTTTCTTTTCCATCATAATCTTTTAAAATTCTTTTATTCAAGTCTAGATCTTCTGCATTTCTTAAATTATTTAGCTTTCCTTCTAATATATCGGATGCATTAGTTACTTTATCTACTTTTTTCGAAAAATCTGGATTTGGATGACTGATTACATTACCCTGTCTATCTATTAAAAAAATATAGTATTCATTATCCTCCTTTAATGTACTTTCATAGGTTGCATTATTCATAGTAGCTAAAGTTTCAGTATCTGCTCCCTTATTATCAATAAAATTTAACAGCTTGTTCATATCTGATATTTTCATATCAACTCCCAATACAGCTTTTCTGCCATCATTTAAGGTAACTTCTTTAGATAATGTCAAAATCATATCCTGTGACATAGCATCTACATAAGGATCGCACACATAAATTTGTCCACTATTCTCCTTGGCCTTAAGATACCATTCCCTAGTTAAAGGATCATAATTATCATCTGGTTCCCATCCTGACCCGTCAATAAAAGTTCCATCTTCGAAGGCCATATAATAGAGATTTCCAGAGTTCATCTTCCCGGTATTTTCTAAAGTCTTATATAATGTATCCTGATTATAATCTTTTGCTAGTATTACTTTCTCTGAAACAATCTCTAAATTTTGCTTTTCCTGTATTATCCACAAATTCACATCATTGGCTTTTAATTTAACTTCAGCTATTACCTTATCTTGTATAGTGTCTAGCAAGTACTGGGATAATATAAATTGATTTACTGCCCATAAGGCGGCAACACAAGCTATACACATTATTACAGTAATTAAACTTATCTTATATTTGATCTTCATAATAACTCCTCCAATTTGCTTTAGAGTTTATTAGAATTATATATTTATTTAGTTAATTATTTTTCTATATATGTATACTTTAATCTCTAGATTACATTATATTCCATTATTTATATTTATTCAAAGGTATTTTTCTAAAATTCTACTATATCTTATAATTATATAAATATTACTATGTATAATTATAATATTTTTGCAATTAATATACTTTTTTCTTTTCCATTCCGATAGTAAGTTTATGAATAGCACTCTTTTTATGCTAATAAAAATTATGCTATTTATTAATTAGTTTTAGTACTATGGATTTTAAAATAAAAAAGCCGTCAATTAAGAAGATTTAACTTCTCAACTGACAGCCATCTTATATCAAGTTTATCATGTATTTATCTTATATTATCTTGTAATCGCTTAAATCAGTTATTTTGTAGCAAGGACACTTTTCCATTGGCTTTCATTAAATCCTACCAAAACAAAGTCATCACTAACAAGAATTGGACGTTTCACAAGCATACCATCTGATGCTAGTAAACTATATTGCTCCTCTTCACTCATGGTAGGTAACTTGCTTTTTAAGTTCATTTCCCTATAAATATGTCCACTAGTATTAAAGAATTTCTTTAAAGGCAGACCGCTCTTGTTATGCCACTCCTTCAATTCCTGTATGGTAGGATTATTTTCCTTGATATGCCTTTCTTCAAAGTCTATATTGTTTAACTCCAACCACTTCTTTGCCTTCTGGCAAGTAGTGCATTTAGGGTAGTATACAAATAACATAGGTTTTCCTCCATAAAACTACTCTACAACCTTATCCTTAATCTTTTCTAAAAGCTCTAATACTCCAGCTTCCACCTTAGCTAGGTCTTCATCCTTTGGTGCCCCTTCGAATTCTACAGATTCAATAAACTGCCAATTCATTCTGTTTCTTTCATTTATTTCAACCAACTCTTTCTCTGCACCGCCAGACCATCCATAGGATCCAAATCTAAAGGCAGTTTTTCCAGTAATTCTCTTTCTACCAACTTCATTTAAAGCTGTTGCTACTGGTGGGAAAAGCTTATATTCATAGGTAGGTGCTGCAACAATTATTCCTGCAGACTTAAATACTGTAGCTACCATTTCGCTTTCAGTATCTAGAGGCATTTCTAGCTTATTGTATTTAACGCCTTCTCTTTGAAGTACTTTTTCAACATACTCAACAGCTTTGCCTGTCATTCCATACATGGAGCCCCACAATATAGTAACTTCATTCTTACCTGCTCCTTCAGAGTATTTTGCATATCTAATATAATTGTCCATAACTTTTTGAGGATTACTTCTATAAACAATACCATGACCAGGTGCTATTGTTTTTACATCTAGAGTTTTTGCTTTATCAATTGCCTTTTTCACACTAGCAGTAAAAGTTCCCATTACATTAGAATAATATCTTATAGCTTCACTTTCAAAGAAATCTATTTCTTCAGGAGTCAACTCATCATCAAAACAATGATCTGCTATAGTTCCAAAGGATCCAAACATATCACAGGAGAAAAGGGTTTTTGTTGATTGTTCATAAGTGTACATTGTATCTGGCCAGTGAACATTTGGTACTGTATGGAAACTTAACACCTTTCCATTTCCTAGATCTAAAGTATCTCCTTCCTTCACAACCCTAATGTTTTCTTCACCATAAAATGAAGATACCATCTTTGCAGCCTTGTCAGTACATATTACTGTAAAGTTATCCTTAATCTTTCGGAAGTTTGAAATCCAACCGGAATGGTCAGGTTCCATATGGTTAACAATTAAATATTCGATGCTTTGTGGATCAACACCTATTTCTTCTAAGTTTTTATATAAGGTTTCAGGTATTCCATCCCAACCAATCACTCCATCAACTATTGCAGTCTTTTCTCCCTGAACTATGTATGAGTTAAGAGTTACACCATTTGCAAGTTCCCACATTCCTTCAAATAGTATTTTATCAACGTTCATGGTAAGCATATGTATTCCATCTGCAATTTTTAATTTTTTCATACACAATCCTCCTTTAATTTATTTCATAAAAAAATTAAACATTATACATATAGAATAACCATAATTTACAGGAAAAACAACAACACCTTATACAAAAAAATGTATTGCAGGAAATAAAAAAATTTATTAAATACTATACAATATTATATAACAATATTTTTATATGATAAACTAATTTATATTTGTTTACAATAAATTAAAAAAATATATACTTTACCATAATAAAAAGCAGCTTTCAGCTGCTTTAGATATCAAATCAAAAATGTAACCCAAGGCAGAATTTTTGATTTTTTATATTAATCTTTACCTTCTTAATTAACTTATAAAACTAGACTTATATCCATAGCCTTAACGGAATGGGTTAATGCTCCAACTGAAATAATATCAACACCGGTTTTAGCAACTTCAGCAAGTTGATCTAAAGTAATCCCCCCTGATGCTTCAAGAACAACTTTTCCTTTACCTATTTCAACGGCCTTTTTCATATCTTCAAAGCTCATATTATCAAGCATAACTATATCTGCACCAGCTTCAATGGCTTCTTTTAACTCTTCTATACTTTCAACTTCAACTTCGATTTTTACTGTGTGTGATAGATTATTTTTAGCCTTAATTATTGCTTCTTTTATACCACCTATGGCTTCAATATGATTATCTTTAATCATAACAGCTTCTGATAGATTATATCTATGGTTGTAGCAGCCACCAACCCTAACAGCATACTTTTCAAGTATTCTTAGTCCAGGAGTAGTCTTTCTAGTATCAACAATTCTTACAGGAAAATCTTTTACAAGATCTCTATATTTCCTAGATACAGTAGCTATACCAGACATTCTTTGAATAAGATTAAGGGCAAGTCTTTCTCCTTTAAGTATAGCTTTAGTACTACCCTCTATTTGGGCAATCACTGTACCTTTTTCCACTTTGTCTCCATCTTTAACATTGAATTTAACCTTTATATCTCTATCCAAAGTTTCAAATACTCTTTTAACTATGTAAAGTCCTGCGATAACTCCCTTTTCTTTAGCTAACATACGGCCTACTGACTTGCTTTCATCATCAATTAAAATATCAGTAGTTATATCAATATTATTTATGTCTTCTTTTAATCCATTCCTGATTATTTCATCAACTAATATCCAATTAAACAACTTTCATTCCCCCCCAAGAACTATCTATTATTATATGACTGCCTAGACTTTTTTCTCTATTTAATGCAGCCTTTATAATTAAATATGCCACCGTTACAATATTGAAACACTCATAAAATTCCTTACTATCTTCTTTACAATTTATTAACTGATCTAATATTTCTTCTATCATACTTAGAGCTTGATTTAAATCTTCCTTACTTCTTAATATAAAAGCCTTTCTCCCCATTATTTCTTTCACTTTACTTTTAATCTTTTCAATTTGATTTTTATGGATAGAACTATAAATTTCATCATTCGCTATCAAATATTCTTTTATTTCTATTTTGTCTATATTATTATTTATATCTTTAGCTATTCTGCTGCCGAATACCAATCCTTCTAAAAGAGAATTACTTGCCAGTCTATTAGCCCCATGAACTCCAGTGCAAGCTGTCTCTCCACAGGCATATAATCTCTCAATATTAGTTTTTCCAAAATAATCCGTTCTTACTCCACCCATTATATAATGTTGAGCAGGACATACAGGAATATATTCTTTAGTAATATCTATTCCTTTAGATAAGCAAACCTTATATATATTAGGAAATCTCTTTTTAATAAAATCTTCATTTTTATGAGTTATATCCAGATAAATATAAGGAGCATTTTCCTTTATCATTTCATTATAAATACTTTTAGAAACTATATCTCTAGGAGCCAAGTCCTTCATTTTATCATATCTACCCATAAAGGCTTCTTTTTTATTGTTTCTAAGTACAGCTCCCTCTCCCCTTACAGCCTCTGAAATTAAAAATCTCTTGCTGTCTTTTTCGCTGTATAAAACGGTAGGATGGAATTGTACAAACTCCATATCTACTATTTCTGCCCCTGCCCTATAGGCCATGGCAATGCCGTCACCGGTGGCAACAAGGGAATTAGTTGTATAATTATATACTTGTCCAATTCCTCCGGTAGCTAAAACAATTACCTTTGATAATATAGCATATATTCCCTTTTCATTCTTAGCCAAAACACCTAAGCATTTATTATCTAAAGTTAATAAATCTATTGCATATTGGTTTTCTTTAATATTTATATTTTTTCTCTTTAGTACCTCTTCTTGCAAAACTCTCATCACTTCTTTTCCAGTCTTATCCTTAAAATGCAAAATTCTTCTTTTGGTATGTCCTCCTTCTTTAGTTGATTTTATCTTTCCTTTTTCATCTTTATCAAAATTAACGCCTATATCTAAAAGTTTTTTTACATTTTTCGGTCCTTCTTCTACTAATATTTTTACAGCTTTTTCATCATTATAGTTATTTCCCGCCTTAATAGTATCTTGAAAATGAAGAAAAATACTATCATCAGAATTTAAACAAGCAGCTATACCTCCCTGAGCTAGATTACTATTATTTTCATCAATTTTATCCTTTGATAAAACTATTACACCATGCTTGGAATCTATATTTATAGCTGTGTACAGACCAGCTACTCCTGTACCTATGATTAATACATCACAATATTCCTTCCTTATATTATCTAAGCTAAAATTCGTAACATATCTTCTTTTCATTTTTATATTTGCTCCCTATGATATTCTTAACATCCTTTCAAGAGAGTTTTTAGCTGCTGAAATTATTTCTTTTTCCACTTTTATTTCATACATTTCATCCTTTAATGCTCTATACACATCCTCCAATTTAGTTTTTTTCATATTGACACAGGTAAGAGCTGGAGAAAGCAAATAAAACTCTTTATCAGGATTTTGATTTTTTAAAGAATGAAGTACTCCCACCTCTGTTCCTATTACAAATTCCTTTTCCTCTGAGTTATTTACATATTTAATTATCTGGGAAGTGCTTCCTACAAAATCTGCCTTTTCAACTACTTCTGGACAACACTCCGGATGAACTAATATTTTTACTTTACCTCTACGTTCTCTAACCATATCTAAATCATTAGCTCTTACTCTTTTATGGGTTATGCAAAAACCTTCCCAGCATATTATCTCCTTTTCTGGTATCTGTTTTGCTACGTAACTACCTAAATTTTGATCTGGTACAAATAATACTTTATCACTATCAATGGATTGAACTACTTTTAATGCATTTGCAGAAGTACAACATATATCACTTTCCGCTTTAACCTCTGCGGAAGAATTAACATAACATACTACTGGAACATTTGGATGATCCTTTTTTAATGATCTAAGCTGCTCTACATCTATCATATCCGCCATAGGACATCCCGCATCATACACTGGTAAAAGAACCTTTTTATCCGGTGAAAAGATTTTTGCACTTTCAGCCATAAAGTGGACACCACAAAAAACTATAAGATCTGCATCAGTGTTAGCAGCCTTCCTACTAAGTTCTAAGGAATCACCAACAAAGTCAGCCACATCTTGAACTTCAGGTCTTTGATAATTATGGGCAAGTATTATTGCTCTTTTTTCTCTTTTAAGTATATTAATTTCATTTATCATTTCTTGAGAATTCATAATTTTTTCCCTCTTTTCTTATAACTTCTTAACTTAATCCTAAAATTGAAAATATATTTACAGGTGTATATACACTTATCTTTACATATTATACATAAAAAAAGAATTTGAAGCAACAATTTATGCTCTTACTCAACTCTGATAATTCATCATCGTTTTTCACAGCTATGTTATCACCAAAACCCTTCTCCTCAATCTTTTTTACACTTTCAGAAATATACTAATTTCTACCCTTAAATTAGATAAAAAAGCTCATGACATATCCTCCTAATCTTATGATTAGTAAGAATACATCAATGAGCTAAAAATCAAACCTTATTCATGTGATTACTTCCTTCAAATATGATTGCAGAACTGGTAACTGCATCAAGATTCCACCTATCAGCGTCTCTATAGATTACATTATTTAACTACCAGCTTTTTCACCAGACCTCCATATAATCGTTCCAATAACAAACCCCACTAGGGCTGGTATAACCCATCCAAAACCATAGTCAAATCCCGGCAAATACATTTCTGCAAAATCAATTAATCTTTTAATTGTTGCTCCTTCCTTCAAATTTGTAGGCAATGCATTACAAAAATCAAAGGCTGCTGCAATAATTGTTAGTATAATTGTCCATCTATATACCTGTCTTTGCTTATTAATGATTGGTGTTAATAATGATAATATGATTAAAACAATTGCTAGTGGATAAAGAAACATAAGGACTGGTAAAGAAAGCTGTATAATTTTATTTAATCCAAAATTAGCAATTATAAAAGAAAAAACAGTAAATATAATAGCATATTTATTGTATGACATAGATTTTTGAAACAACTGACTAAACATTTGAGCACATGAAGTAATTAGCCCTATGGCTGTTTTCAAACAGGCAATGGTTACTATGGCAGCTAACAACAACTTACCTATAAAACCAAAATAATGGTCACTAACCATGGACATAATTTTTCCTCCATTATCAGCACTGCTAACGCTGCCTAAGCTCGTTGCTCCCATATAAGCTAAGGATGCATAAATAACACTCATTCCAATAATGCACACTAAACTAGATTTACAAGTTTCAATAGCTTTTGCTTTTGTATCTTTTACCCCTAACTTTTCAATATTTGAAACAATAACAATTGCAAAAGCCAGTGAAGCTAAAGCATCCATAGTATTATATCCGTCTAGTATTCCTGTAAATAATGGTTTATCAATATAATTGCCCTGTGGTGCATATTGAGCTACCTCTCCCATTGGACTTACAAAAGTTGCAATAATTAATATAGATAAAAGTACAAGAAAAATCGGAGTAAGATATTTACCAACCCAATCTAAAATTCTTCCAGGTCTAAGTGAAAAATATAGTGTAAAAGCAAAGAAGATTAACGAAAATATAAGCAATCCAATTTGAAGGTACTCTTTATCAATAAAAGGATTCAAACCAACTTCAAAAGCAACAGAAGCTGTACGCGGAATGGCGAATAAAGGTCCAATTGTTAAATATAGCATGCAAGTAAATAAAATAGCATATATTCTACTAACAGGCTTTGCCAAATCAAATAAACTTTCGCTTTGTGAAAATGTAGCTCCAATAACACCTATCAAAGGAAGCCCTACTCCTGTAATTAAAAATCCAATTGTGGCAGGTAAGGTATTACTACCAGCCATCTGTCCCATTTTAACTGGAAATATTAAATTGCCAGCACCAAAGAATAATCCAAATAATAATGAACCTATTAATAATGTGGATCTAAAATCAAGCTTTTTCTTCATATGTAAAACTCCTTATATAATAAAAAATAATGCACTTATCTATATTCTAGGGCTATGATCTTCTTCCACTTGTTGTATAGTAGATCTTCCATCATAAACTTTTTTCTCTACATAAGTCATCATAGTGTTATTTCTCCATCCATAGCCAATGACAAGTATTAATATTGCCATATATTCTAACAAACATTTACCTAAAATAATTCCAGCTACAAATAATATAATGATACATATTCCCCAGAAACATAGAATTCCTATATGCTCTTTTAACCACTTTTTCTTATAAAACTCAATCCTATCATTAACAGAAAAACTACTGACTTTCATTGTCTGCGTTAGATTTTCTTCTGCCGCCTCTTTATATTCTTCCGCAGTCAATCTCTTTCCGCTAAGAATCTCATTAACACTAACATCAAAGATTTCACTCATAAAAAGTAACACATCTGCTGGTGGTAAATATGTTCCTGTCTCCCAACGAGATACTGTTTTATTTGTTACACCTATTTTTTCTCCTAACTGTTCTTGTGTAAGTCCTTGCTCTTTTCTAAGTTCCGCTATAAATTTTCCTATTTGCACTAAATTCATTTATATCACCTCTGAAAAAAAGCATAGCAAACCTATGCTTTTTTGTCTTTACCATAAACAGCGAATCGGTGGACATTACTTATTTTATGGATCAACGGAGCAGTATCCATTTCCATAAGTCAGGTGAACCTGAAACTTGTTTCCTTTACTATCCTGATACTGAATGGTATAGCTTCCATCTTCTTTAATCTTATATGGTTTATATAATATAGTCATTTTGCCATTATCGTCAAATGCTACATCAAATACTTCACTTTCTGTAAGCAAGGTATATGGTCCAGTACCTTTTGCGGGCATACCAATAGAGCTTGTTGTAATGTCCTGAAATTTGAAGGCATACACCATGAAGAAAAGAATCATAATCAACGTAATTGCACTGGTAATAATACGCTTTTTCCTTTCCTTAAAAATGAGAAAGATAAACAATAAGAGTTCACCTATGATAAACAATGTGGTTAGAAGCATGTGCGGAAACCAAACGAACATTCTATTCACCATATAAGGCAACTCAGAACAAAGAATCAAGTTTGCTACACTTAAAATCAGAATACTCAAGAAATTTCCCTTTTTTGTATACCAAGCAATCATTCCTCCCGGCAAAGTCAGGAGAGTAATAATCCCCCATTCCGGATAATAGGAAAGAATCCGCCAATGCATCCAACTGAAAGGAACCTGTACCAAATAGATAAGAGGCTGGCTGATAAGGAAGAATACAAAGGTCTTAAGCCCCGCTTCTAAAGGTTTTTTACAATTTAAAACAATAAACATAGCCATAAAAATCCAGAATTCAAAGCTTCTGCCTGGTTGCTGAAAAGATGTTTCTTTAAGAAAGTCTGGTACCATCAACATCCCTGTAATAACTCCACAGCCTACAGAAATCAGTATTACGAGTTTCCAACTCATATTTGTTTTCGTAAATTTTTTTACTAACCTCTTCATAATACTCCACCTTAAATAAAAAAAACTATTGGACCTGTCTATAATTTAATTACCATCACAAGAATCCTTTACCATTCTTAATTCCTCTGGATAAATGCAATGGTTAATCTGATCTGTCTCAACAAGCTCAATACATTTGTCAAGATCCATCCACAGCACACTATCCACTTCTTCTTTTTGAAGAGTAAGCTTCTCTTCCTCTATATCATGCCACAGGGCAAACACACGTGAATACTGCCTGTCATGAAATGGTCTGCCATAAAAACAGTCATCCCAGATAACAATTCTGTCACCGCAGAAAATAAGTTCATCCTCAGAAGCGGAAACACCGAGCTCTTCTTTTAATTCTCTTATGGCTGATTGAGCAAAATCCATTCCTGCAGGAATGTGACCGGCGCTTGATATGTCATAGCAACCAGGAAATGATTCTTTAGTTTCACATCTTTTCTGAAGCAGGATCTGAGTCCTGCCGCACCTTTTTCTAAGAAGCCATACATGGGAGGTCCTATGCATTATACCTTCCTCATGAGCCTTTTCACGCTCTACCGTTTTTCCCGTAGGATTACCCTTTTCGTCAACTACATCTAATATTTCCACTTTATATCCACCACCCCTTAAACCACAAACAGATTCAATACTGCGCATACCATCATAGTTTGAAAAATCTAAACCAATACTCATCTTCTTGTAAGCAAGACTACACTCTCCACATGGCTCGAGTTGATGGAATTGATATCAACCTACCATGCTGCATGGCAATATATATCCATTGTTTTCAAAGTTCCAGATTAGCCTTCCATTACCGTTTTAACTTTACATATATACCAACAAAGCAAGTATAAGGCTTGATAATTGTTTCAAAGAATTGCCTGTCGCTGTGTGCATACTCATTATCAATTGCAAGCCACTCATTCCATGCTTCTTCAAAGCAAGCCATTTCCCATGTTACCACTGATTCAATTCTGTCATGGCTGCCAATAAGCTTTTTCCAAAGTTTTGGACTTTTAAACATATAGGCTTCCTTACCAAGCCAATCGGATAGAAGTTCTTTGGAACAGCCTGAGTATTCATCCTTCAAGCCAGGAATACCGATTAAAATCACTCCACCATCTTTCATAAATGGAAGAATTTTTTCTTGGAAAAATCCCTGCTCACCTGCAAAATAGTGATATGAATCAATGCTAACCAAAGAATTGAATTGCCTTTCATTAAACTGCAAATTATTCGCATCTCCCCAAATAGGTGTTACCTGTCCATAAATCCCCCATTCAGCAAATCGTTTCCCATTTTCTTCTGCACTTACCCAGAGGTCATTTGCATAGACCTTTGCTCCAGTCTCTTTTGCAATCACAAGACTCGTCAGCCCCGTTCCGCATCCCAAATCAAGAACTAAATCATCTGACGTAAGTTGCAAAGGATATTTGTCGAATAACTCTCCAAGAATCCTTACGCAGTTTGGTCCCATCATTGTTTCTGCCGAAATATACTTTTTATAATTACTGATATTCATATGTCATCCTTTCTCTAGACAAGAGGATGGTTCTCCTGTCTAAATCCTCGAGTTCTATTCACCTTATTGTTCAAACCTGTAATAGCAAAAATTCTTTTATTAAATTGTCCAATATTTGCACCGCTTCATTGTCATTCACCCCATAATCAACATTAAAATTATAACTCCGTTATAAACATATGATTCCAATCTTTATTTCCAGATTGCCTTTTCGCCCGACACAAGTTCACCCCACTTACTTGCCCATGCCTCTACAAAACAAGCAGTATAAGGTACCCCTTGTTCTCTTTTCCGCGCAAAGTATGGATGATTTCCCCATATAACTGAAATAATACCTACAAACAACATCAATGGGCCTAGTACTAGATTTTGAATCGTGTGACCATACTCATGAACACGAATTAATTGCGAATTTGGTACATCATCTTTAGGAGTGAAAATAAATAAGCCTAAACTAAGTCCACCTCTCGCATTCCATTTCGTATCAATACAACAACGATACCATTGATGTTCACATTTTCTATTAGCTATAAAGAAAAAAAAGCCAATTAGTGTCGCTAATCCACCCCATGTACATTGAATTAGAATATAAAATACTTTTTTCATTTCCATCTCCCCTGATTGCGCGTAAATTAAAATTTGATATAGTTGAACTGTATGCATTTTCCTGATATCCATAGTGTCGTGTCGACCCTATATTTCTCAATCCTATTACTAATAGCTAATAATACGCATTATAAGTAGTAGATATGTTCCCACACACTACAAACGTCGAAACGGTCATATTGCTATCACTACTTTTCAACGATAAGCTTTTACAAAACCTGATATATACTACATTCACAGCACCCATCAGGGTTCACTTTAAATTGATTTCTTTGTCATCAATACGACCGTCTCAACATGGCCCGAGCCGCTCGGATTGATGTCTTGGGCTGATTTTCTGCACCTTACGTTTACGGGAACATGTCAATGGGTTTTTCGGTCTTTTTTGAAAAATCGTCGTTCGCGGGAACATATCAACAAGCCTTTCTTTCTAATATACATGTCAGCTCTGAAAGGTAAACTTCTTTAAGTATGTCTAAATTCACCTAAAACAGTAATTGTGGATATCTATCCTCTGTTTTATGAACTCTCAGGTAAGTTATCCACATCGTATACTTAGACTTATTTTCTAATCTCATATATCTGTGGATTTATTTTCTTTTAAATTTACTCTTTTCAGATATCACTTCCTTTGGTATACTGTTCCTATCAAGAAATGCTTAGTGATGTGCGTTTCTCTGTATAGGATATATCTTCTCTTGTTAGTTGCCGACCAAAGCTTGCTAGCAAATCGGAAGATATATTTTTTATTGTTCTTTTTATTTCTCTTAATCCTTTTATTCCATTTTCATAAAGCTGTAACAGTACATCTGCTATCTGTGTCAGCAAATAATGGTTCTTCATAGCATTATAATTAAGGCTGTTTGCATGCTCTATATCATAACGATGGTTTTTCTGGATGTTAAATCCCTCATTTTCAATCTTCCAGCGTTTCCTTCCGGTCTGTGCAAACTCCCAGGCTGTCTTTCCTCTGATTGGCAACCCGGTGATCCATTGAAAGCTTCCTTCCGGTTCACCATCTTTCTCTATCTTTAGTTCCATTACTGTGAGATTATGACCCTCATAGTAAAGCTCTGATACCCATTTCATCTCATGCTTAACACTCTCGCGAGCTTTCCTTTTATGTGTTTTCTCTTCTTTTATAATCTTTTCTTCATTTTCACCCATTCCAACGATGGTTTGATACTCTTTTGCAAGAGAAGGGATGCTTCCATCTTTAAATCGGAGAAGATATCCCCATCTATTATCTTTACAGATTTGAAATACCGGTTCACAAGCATACAGACTGTCACCAAGTATGCAAATCGGTAATCTTGGGTAGTCTTTCTTCAGCCTTTTTGCCAGTCTTTTAAAGGCTTTTCTTTCACAATCCTGTTTTTCAACATCTTCATTTTCATTTTCAATAAACTCTGTAGCAATGCTGATAATCAGGTTGTCTCCTAATACAATCTTAGCTTCTAATACATTATGATAATAGTAGGTTTTTTCATCTTTGGTTCCTTTATTAATAGTTTTTCTTAAACAGTGTTCATCTATTTTTTCATTAAAACAGAACAACTGTGTTGCATCGACTATTACCATCCAATATTCACCCAGAAATCTTGCGTGCTCAAAACTCCTCTTTCTAAGTAACTTTTTAATTATGTGCTTTCTGAATTTCTGTAGTTCTTCTGGATCAAGCTTCTCCAGACATTCATTGATAGTCACATAATGAGGAAGATATTCTTTTTCCTCTTTTCCAAGGATCAGACAAAGATTATGCGCACATTCCTCGGTATTAAACTTATCAGTCATATCCTGCATAGAAGATATGGTACATACATTTTTCATGATAACGGTATATAAAATCTCTTCAATGTCATAATCGGTATAAGATGTATGTCTTGGATCCCTTACCGCACTTAACTCTTTGATTAAATCTGGCAGAAAATGCTTCTGAACTTTTAAAAATTCAACGATATCTTTCTGAAATGCTTTTTTAATTTCTCTGGTACTATGTCAAGAAAAAGTACAAGTTAAACGTGAACTTTTCTATTAACATGCTTCATATCTTGCTTCCTTTCGTTCCATTTTATTCAGTTTATCCCAGTAACTGGATTCGTATTCATTAGGTGAAAGATATCCACAATGGCTGTGTATTCTAATTGTATTGTAAAAGGTATCAATATACTGGAATACCAGACGATATGCTTGGTTATAATCGTATATCTTAAATCGATTCAACCATTCTCTTTTTATTAATGCATGAAAGGCTTCTATGCACGCATTATCCCACGGATATGCCTTTTTAGAGTAACTTCGGCATATGCCTATTGTTGCTTTTATATATTCGGTGCTTACATACTGTATACCTCGATCACTATGTAAGATTAACGGGGCACTTACATTTCTCGCTTTTTTAGCCTTATTTACTGTCTCAATTACCCATCTGGCTTCCAGTGTATTGCTCAAGGTCCAAGCAATTATTTTTCGAGAATATAGATCCATGATACTAGTAAGATATACAAAGCCTTCATATGTCCAAATATATGTAATATCTGAACACCAAACAGCATCCGGTTTTTGGGGATTAAATTGCTCCTCTAGTATATTTTTTAACTCATTGCTGAAATCTGAATTTATTGTTGTCACTGTATAAGGTTTTACGTACTGCGCTTTTATTCCAAGCTCACGCATGTAATTACCTACGGTTTTTTCAGCAATGATTTCTCCTTCTTTCCTTAAACATTCGGTTATCTTTGGCGCACCATAATTTTGATGGGAGTCCTTATAGATATCGATAATCCGCTCTTTAATGATACGTTTTCTTTTCTCTCTTTTAGATGGAAGCCGTTTTTTCCAGCTCAGATATCCGCTTCTTGAAACGCCTAATATTTTCAGCACACCAGAGACATTCAGCCGGCGTTTTCCCTGCTCTAGAAGCTGCTCTTCTTTTATAGCAGCTTCCAGAAACAGAGCTTCGGTCATTTTCCCAGTATGCCGATTGCTTTTTTTAATATATCAAGTGCATCTTGAGTATCACGTAACTCTTTACGTAGTCTAGCTATTTCCTTAGCATCGTCGCTTTCGAAATTACCACGCCCTCTTGTAGGGATCGTGCCGTCATTAATTGTATAGGCTTTCCCCCAATTAGAAAGAGCACTTTTACTGATTCCTAAGTTCTTTGCGCACTTTCCGATGCCTAAATCCTGATGATCATTCCAGTATTTTACTGCATTGATTTTGAATTCCTCTGTGTACTGTATAGCCATGTTCATTCCTCCATTTATTCTATTATACTTCTATGTTAAGGAATTTCCATGTCTAACTTGTACCATTTATATTCTAGCACCACTCTTCTAGAAGCTCTAGACATGATAAAAATTCTCCTTTGTGAAAAAGTTTTTACTATTTTATCATATCTAGCAGCCAAAAGCCTTAAATTTCTTAATATAATTAGTGCGAAAAATATTTACCTTTCAGAGCTGTATACATGTTTAAATGGTTTACGTAAATACCTCATTGTGATACTATTATTAAAGTTACCTCTATACGCTGATATTTTAAATTCAAAATCATATTCATTATGAATACTTTAGAAAGGCGGATTGTATGATAGATAGATATTTAATAAAAAACCTATTTGGCATTAATGGCTTAAATATTGCATGGTATGGAGTTATTATTGCATTCGGGGTTTTACTTGGTGTTTTGATTGCCTGTCGTGAAGCTAAAAGACAGAACCTTAAAAGTGAAATAATCTTTGATTTTCTCTTTTTAGCGCTCCCCATCGCAATCATCTGCGCACGAATTTATTACGTTGTATTTGAATGGGAACAATATAACGGAAGCTTTACAAAGATGATTGCTATTTGGGAAGGTGGACTTGCTATATATGGAGGAGTTATCGGTGGAATCATTGCTGCGATTATTTTTTCAAAACGCAACCACTTCCCATTCTTCCGGCTTGTTGATATGGTTGTACCTAGCTTGATTCTAGGGCAGGCAATTGGTCGATGGGGTAATTTTGTGAACCAGGAGGCCTTCGGCAATCTCGTTACAAACCCGAATCTTCAATTCTTCCCCTATGCTGTATTCATAGAACAGTTGGAAGAATGGCATCAAGCTACATTTTTCTATGAAAGCATGTGGAATTTGTGCGTATTTGCCGTACTGGTTTATTTCCGCAAAAGGACAAAGTTTAGCGGTCAGCTTTTGGCAACTTACTTTATCGGATATGGATTAGGCCGTTTTTGGATTGAAGGATTGCGTGCGGATAGTCTTTATCTGGTCCCGGGACTTAGAATATCGCAAGCGCTGTCATTGGTTCTGATCATTATCGGAATTATCATATTCGTGTTTCACAAAAATCTCTTCAAAAAAACGCCTGATTATACGGGTAAATATATGATTAAATAAAAAGATACCGCTGTCAGTTTTTGTACTGAAGCGGTGTTTTTTTTATTTACACAGTGCAATAAAGTCTTTTGCACTCTCCGTTAAAAACTTATTTTGATGGTAAATGACAGAAAAACTTCTTTGAAAACGTATCCCATCTATATGAAACTGACTGATTTCTTTACGGTTAAGAGAGTCCTTTACCAATAAATAAGGCAACACAGAAATACCTAAATTTGCCTGCACTGCTCTTATTATTGCCTGAGTACTTGTACTCTCCCAAGCAGGTAGAATTTTTATTCCGAGCGAGGTCATAGTACTGTCAAAAATTTCACGTCCAGCGCTTCCTGATTCTCTTAAAATGAAACTTTCATTTTGAAGCTTTGAAATCTCAACATTTTTTTGATTAGCAAAGGGATGCGCGTTCCCGCAGACCATTACCAATTCATCATCCCGAAACTTATGCTCCGCAATATAAGGGCTATATACAATACCCTCTATCAGCCCAATATCAATCTGATTGGATAAAATATATTGTTGGATTTTTTCTGAGTTATCTATGATTACCTTAACATCCATTTGAGGATGAATTTTCTTAAACCGGGTTATGTAGCCTGGTAATAAATAGTTTCCGATGGTAATACTTGCTCCAATACGGATGATTCCCGTTGCATCAAAGTTTTTGATTTCCCTTTCCATCTCCTCAAAAAGTCCTACAATATGTGTTGCATATTGAAGAAACTTCTTTCCAGCTTCTGTGATATAGAGTCTCTTTGCAATGCGATCAAATAGTTTTATCCCATAATAATCTTCAAGCTCTGATATTGCAAGACTTATAGAAGGCTGCGCAATATGCAGCTTTTCTCCGGCTGCAGTTGTACTACCGGTTTCGCATACAGTAACAAATATTTTGAGATGCCTTAATGTCATTGACGCCTCCTAATTATAACAAAAACATTATGAACTTTATATAATAATACTATTTTATTTATAATCTATCAAGTTCTATAATAAACTAAAAGGAGGTCAATGACTTGAAAAACCAAAAACACGTTTACAGAAGATTGTTTGCGTCTACCTTCTACTTAAGCGCTTTTACCTTTGGTGGAGGATACGTCATTATACCATTAATGAAAAAGAAATTTGTAGATGATTTGCAATGGATTGAGGAGGAAGAAATGCTGAACTTAACAGCAATTGCACAATCCTCACCCGGAGCAGTTGCAGTCAATGCAGCGATACTGCTGGGGTATCGTGTTGCTGGAATATCAGGTGCCCTGGTAACGATTCTGGGTACAATATTACCACCTTTTATAACTCTTTCTATTATCTCTATTTTTTACACTGCATTTCGCGATAACACTGTAGTAAATGCGGTTCTAAAAGGAATGCAAGCCGGTGTTGCCGCTGTTATTGCAGATGTGGTTATGAGTCTCGGCAGTAATGTCTTTAAACAAAAGGACATAGTATCTGTGATTGTTATGGTTGGTGCGTTTATTTCCACATTTTTCTTTGGAATTAATGTTATGTATATTATTTTAGTGTGTGGGTGTATCGGAGCGGTAAAGATTCTGATTCAAATGAAAAAAGTACAAAAGGACGGTGATCCACAATGATACTATTAAAACTTTTTTGGAGTTTCTTTCAAATCGGCATGTTTAGCATTGGTGGTGGCATGGCTGCAATGCCGCTGATTCAAAATCAAGTAGTTAATTTGCACCATTGGTTGACATTAACGGAATTTACCGACCTCATTACTATTGCGGAAATGACACCCGGACCCATTGCCATCAATTCAGCCACATTTGTGGGAATTAGGATTGCCGGCATTCCAGGAGCGATTGTTGCGACTATTGGATGTATCTTCCCATCCTGTGTCATTGTTTCACTCCTGGCATGGATTTACTTTAAATTCAAAGAGTTGACCGTTGTACAAGGAATATTGTCTGGTCTAAGACCTACCATAGTAGCGCTGATTGCATCAGCAGGGTTGTCGATTTTTATACTGGTTGTATGGGGAGAAGATGGCTTTTCAACAAATCCTCTAACAATCAATTTGGTTTCTGTTTTATTATTTACTGTGGCTATTTTCATTTTACGGAAGTGGAAACCGAATCCTATTTATGTAATGCTCGGATCAGGCATTATCGGTGGAGCAATTTACTTGTTGATATAGGTAGAAAATGAAACTACGATTATATAAAGAATAGTTTATTGATGTTGGAAACTCTCCTAAAATGAATTGCTCCGACATAGGAATAATGCCGGAACAATTCAAGTATAGGAAATTATAATTCAAAGTCCTGTTTCATTCTCCACATTCATCGTGGTGCTCATGTTCATGGCAAACAGAACCAGTAGATTTAAGAGAACCCTGCAGGTATGCTTCTACTGCTGCTTTGGCATCACCTCTTGCCCCAACAATAACCTCAATGTTTCTTTCATTAAAAATGTCAACTGCACCTCCTCCCATACCACCACTGATGATGACATTTACTCCACGATCGGCAAGAAAATTAGGCAAGAATCCAGGTTTATGCCCGGGGTTAGCGATGGTTTCACTTTTAACAATTTTGTTGTTTTCGGTGTAAAAAATTATAAACCCTTCGCAATGTCCAAAGTGCTCAGTCACCATTCCGTTTTCACTTGCTACAGCAATTTTAATCATAGCTGGTCTCCTCCATTCTTTATTTAGAATATATTCATCAAGTATCCTTGCAGCTTGCTCAACAAGTTCTGCGCAAGGCCGCTTTTTATAATAATTATCATTTCTGGTCTCGGGTATAGGTTTATCATGCTTAATTGAAATACCTAACAGTTCCCTGCATATGATTGATCCGTTTTCATTTTCAAATTGTTTTGCCAAATCTTGAACTAGCTCATAATGTTCTGCTTTCGCATTTTTGCTGGATGGATCTGTGTAACCATATTTCATGCCGACCACCATAAACATTCCTGTCACAGCACCACATACTTCCCGCAACCTACCCATACCTCCTCCGAAAGAAGATGCAATTTTTAATGCTGTTTCCATGTCCAGCCCCGTTTCATCACAAAAAGCAGCAAAAACAGATTGAGAGCAATTGTAGCCTTTTCTAAACAATTCTCTTGCCAAATCTGAATGTGCACTCATTTATTATCTTCCTCAATGTTTTTCTCCAATACTTTTGCTACAGGTTCAAGCCAATCGCCATCAAAAAGTTCTATCATACCCTTATCACAGGCGGCAGAAATTTTGGGGTTGACCGGAAGCTTAGCAAGCACTTTTAAATTATGCTTTTCGGCAATTTCGTCAATATGGCTGTCGCCGAAAATTTTGTGTTCCTTACCGCAATCCGGACATTTAAAATAGGACATATTTTCTACTAAACCAACGATAGGAATATTCATCATTTCAGCCATCCTGACTGCTTTTGATACAATCATGGATACAAGCTCCTGAGGCGAAGTTACAACAATGATCCCATCAACAGCAATGGATTGAAATACAGTAAGGGGAACATCGCCGGTGCCCGGTGGCATATCGATGAACATAAAATCCACATCGCTCCAGATAACATCTGACCAGAACTGCTTTACCATATTTCCGATCAGGGGTCCTCTCCACACAACTGGATCGGTATCATTCTCTAAAAGCAAATTAACAGACATGATATCAATACCTGTCTTACTTTTAACGGGGAATAAGCCAAATTCACTTCCTGTGGCTTTTTCCTTGATACCAAATGCCTTAGGAATAGAAGGCCCGGTTACATCAGCGTCCAGAACAGCGGTATGATAACCCATTCTATTCATGGTAACAGCTAGCATGGAAGTTACCAGTGACTTTCCAACCCCTCCTTTACCACTGACAACACCAATAACCTTTTTAATGCTGCTCATTTCATGTGGTTTCACGGAGAAATCATTTTTCTTCTCTTTTCTTTCTGCGCAGTCCTCCGAGCAACTGCTGCAGCTTTGGTTGCAATTTTCGCTCATAATATTAGCTCCTTCCTGTATATTTTTCATGCATGGTTGTTATGCTGTAATAACTTTAGTGTTCGGTAAACATAATAAGCAGTGCGAAAACAATTCCCAATATAAATGCTAGGGTAGAGTGCTTTTTCTCATAATCCCTTGCTTCAGGCAATAAATGCGATGCCGAAACGTATATTAAAACACCAGCAACAAATCCAAGCATATGTCCTAAAACATTGTTACTAAGATGTTGAACAATTGGATATGCTATAAAGGCACCGATAGGAGTTGTTAATGCTGCTGCAAGAAAAGCATAAATCCCAGCTTTCCTTGTGCTATATCCACCTTTAAGTAACATTGAAAAAGTTATAACGCCTTCGGCGAACTCATGAACAACCAACCCAACTCCAGTAAGAATTCCAACTACTGTGCTGATACTAAAAGTAACTGTGTATACAACGCCATCTATAAGTGAATGAATTAAGATACCTTCAATTGCAGTTATGCCAAAGGCCAGTTCTTTTTGCTTTGTTTTGTATTTGATGATCTCATTGCTGAAATACATAAATAAAAATCCTGCGAGCGCAGTAAATCCTGCGTAGGAGGTTTTTTGTATAGCTTGAGGTAAAGTCATTATCAGCGGGGAAGAGATAAGTATTCCCGCAGCAAAACACATACAATAGTCTTTAATTTTTTCTGCCCATTCGCGATTTTTATAAAGATTCCAGATTCCCAAACTGTTTACTATCATTGCTCCCATTGCAAAAGCAGAAATAAAAATAAATGTATTAATATCTTTCACAGGCATTCATCTCCCTTGATTTGCACTATCAAATAATTCATATGTGTATTTCACTGCCTGCTGACAGATAATCGATGCTATCACCCATAATAGTTTTCAGCCTTTTATAAGGCTCCAGACCAGTGCAATGACATGTGTAAAACTTTGCTTTTGTATCCACCAGGTATTTACCAATTCTATCTATCATTTCATGGGCCTCGTTTCCGCCAGAACGGCTGGAAAGATGAAATCCACCTATCACATAGTTAGGCATACGTCTTTTTAAGTCATGGAAGTATTCAAGAATATTTACAATACCATTATGGGCGCAGCCTGTTACCAAAAGCGTCTTTCCTGCCTCCTCTATAATGAGGTTTTGTTCATGCGCAAAAGTATCCTGTACTATTTTGCCGTCTTGTTTCATAAGCAAACTGTCATTTGACTTTGGTAGAGGTTCCTTCCTGGTAATATTTGAGAACACTTGAACCCCCTTGCTGACAAAGAAACGGTCTGATGTAAATACAATTCGCCTGTTTTGCTTCAATTCTTCATCCAAACCAATATACTCCGGTTCATCATTCGAACGCAAAGCATAGTATTTTTCAAATGCCAGTCGGTGTAGGAATATCTCGGCTTTTGTGTTTTCACGCAAAAAAGCTCTTAGCCCGCCACCATGATCATAATGTCCATGCGAAATAATCAGATAATCAACCTCACAGATATCTACATTCAGTTTCTTTGCATTTTCAAGAAATAATTCACTAGCACCAACATCAAAAAGAATTTTGCGACTATTTGCTTCTATATAAAGGCTAAGTCCGTGTTCGCTGCCGAAGTTTTTGGATAGCGCTGTATTCTCAACTAATGTTTTGATAATCATGACCTCAGCCCACCACCTTCTTCAAACAGCAGCTCCATTGTCTTGCTAAAAACTACTTTCACTGCTGCACCTGAGGCACAGACTATATCAACAATTGTCTGCCCATTATTAATTGCTTTTACCGCGTCCGAATCAAAGGGTATTCTACCCATAAGGCTAATTCCCTGACCTTTACAGAAGTTTTCTATCTTTTCTGTGTTTTGCATATTTGTGTCAAACTTATTGATACATACCGCCGTCTTTACGCCAAATTTCGTCGCTGTATTTATAATCCGCTCCATGTCACTAATTCCGGATATGGATGGCTCGGCCACAATTAACACCATATCAACACCGCTCAAAGACGCTATAACCGGGCAGCCTATACCGGGAGATCCGTCAATAATGGCAAACTCCACATCAGCGGCTGCTGACTTCATTTGCTTCTTTACCTCGGTAACCAACATTCCGGAGGTTCCGCTGCCCATTTTTAGCTGCGCTGTAGAAAATACTTTTTCTCCTTCTGTATATAACAGCAGTTCACCAGCTACAGCAGGTTTTAAAGTCACAGCTTCAACAGGGCAAACAAGCTCGCAAACCCCGCAGCCTTCACAGGCAAAAGGATCTACCTTGTATTTTCCATCTGCTGAAATAGCGTCAAAACGGCAGTTTTGCCTGCATTGTCCGCACTCTATGCACAACTCTGTATCTATCTCGGCTTTCGGCAAGCCATAATAGTCTCTTTTCTTTGGCAAGGAGTTTTGCTTTGTTATAAGATGCAGGTTAGGTGCATCAACATCACAATCAGCATAAGCGCGAGCCTTAGATAGCTTGATAAACGCGCTTGCTATGGTTGTCTTTCCGGTACCACCCTTACCACTAAGAATCAGAAGTTGTTTCATGATGCACCTCCTTTTTCACGTCCTCCAGCAAAGAAGAAAAGATTGTACGATATTTTTCACTTTTCCTTACAGCAATTTCTGCATTTGAATTCAATGATCCAAGCTCATTATCAAAAGGTATTCGGCCTAAAATCCGAATGCCTTTTTCTATGCAAAATTTTTCCGACGGATTTTCACCGTCAAGACACTTGTTTAAAACCACTCCGAACGGCTTATTAAATAACTTGACCAGTTCATATACCATGTTAAGGTTATGAACTCCGAACAATGTAGGCTCAGCTACTAATATACAGTAGTCTGCATCCTTAATGCTTTCCATGACTATACAGGCACTTCCAGGAGGGCAGTCGATAAATATCGTCTTGCTTCTTTCATGTTCATTCTCATCAAGCAGCTTTTTTATTATGGGTATCCCTGAAGGTTCACCAGGATTCAATATCCCGGTATATACTGTCACCTGCTCTGAAGTACCTTTTTGCACTCTGCCGATAACCTTTTCTTTCTCTGTCAATGCCTTTTCAGGGCAAAGCAAGATACATCCACCGCAAGAGTGGCAAATATCTTCAAATACTATCAGTTTTTCTTTTATATAGGCAAGAGCATTAAACTTGCAAAATTCAACACACCTTCGGCATCCGCTGCATAGATTTCCATCCACCTTTGGAATTTTAACTGAAATTTCTTCTTCAATGATATCCTTGGGCTTAAAGAATAGATGTCCATTTGGTTCCTCAACATCACAGTCTATATAGGTTGATGTTTTGGCTACCGCAGCTAAATTAACCGACACTAGCGTTTTCCCCGTTCCCCCCTTGCCGCTTAGCACAGCTATTTTCATATTATTTGCCTCCATGTCCATGAAAACCAGCATGTATTTCATTCAGCAAAGGAAGCTTTCCAGCAATGAAGACATCGATATTATCCTTAGCTGAAGCAGTTGTCGTTTTATATATTTCGATTTCCGCAGATTTAAGTACGTCAGCAGCATTTTCACCTAATCGGGGAGTAAGCAAAATATTCACTTTATTATCTGCTATCATTTGTGCTGCCTTAATTCCTGCTCCGCCTGTACTTGCTGCGGCACTATTGTCAAGGAACACACTTTTCTGGGTATCGGTATCATAAATCAGAAAGTAAGGAGTGCGTCCAAAGGATACACATACATTCGACTCCAAACTTTTTTCATTTACCGGAATTGCTATTTTCATAAGAATCCTCCGTTCTATTAATATAATTATTGATCGCATTTCGTAATGCGCTAACGCCTAAATTAGAGCAATGAACCTTGTTCTCAGGAAGTCCATCTAAGGCATGTATGACATCTTCTTCTGAAATTTCCAATGCTTCATCCAGGGTTTTACCCTTAGCTAATACCGTCGTCATACTGGATGTTGCAATTGCCGCAGCACAACCAAACACAAGAAAGCTTATTTCACTTATACGATTGTCTTTTACTTTAATATAAATCGTAAGATAATCTCCGCATGTAGGATCACCGAAACTCCCCTCTGCATCGGCATCCGGCATACTATAAGCATTTTGAGGACACATAAAATGTTCTATCACTTTGTCAGAATACATTATCAGTCACCTCTATCACTACCTGCAAAGCGCCAACCATGCCGGTGCCTGCGACAACCTCGTCCGCACCCATTTCCGAATCCTTCACATAGCCTGTATTCGCCACCTTCTATCAATAGTACCTTACCATTAACCAGAGACTCGGCAATCTTTTTTCTGGCTTCAGCGTAAATGCCTTGAACAGTAGTGCGTGCAACATCCATCTGCTTGGCGCATTCCTCTTGCGTAAAGCCTTCCAAATCAATAAGCCTTATGGCTTCATACTCATCAACTGTCATTCTGACAATATTCTCATCATCCACCTTTAAGTCAAGGGGACCAAACTTACTGTTTTCAGGCAAACAGCATACTTTTCTCCATTTCATTGGTCTAGGCATTTTTTAGTCACCTCAATATAAATAAAAGTAGCTAAAGCGCTCTTTAATTGTTTAAAATTAAGCATTTATAAATTTTGGTTGTTTTACAAACTATCTTTTTTATTAAAAAAAAGCAAATTTTTTTTGTAAAAAGTTTTTCCTTGGTATGTACATCTAATTATTTTGTTCTGCTTTATTAATTCTTGCAAGATTGAGCTATCTGCTTTCACCAATTTAAAATAGTGCTTAATAATTTCTTCTCTGATTGGATGTACCGAAGTTATGCTTAAAAGATCCTTTACAATGTTATCGGTAAAGAAAAAACCTTGTTCTGTATCATCTGCGGTTATACATTCAACATCTACGCCCGAAATACTGTTGATAATGCCAGCAGCTTGGATGAGTTTTTCTCCGGTCACTCTGGATATATTTTTTTCAGCAGGCGGTCTTGTTGGAACTAATAAATAAGATTTACGCGGATTGATTTTTGAAATTTGTTCAGCTATTCCCTCAATATGCTGAAGATCATCATTAAATCCAGAGACAAGCATGGTTTCAGTTACAAGGTTTCCCTTATATGATTTTGAAAAATTAATTATACTATCTAAAATGTTTTTGAGACTTAAACCACCATGCGGTCTATTGATCTTGTGCCAAACATCGTCCCAAACTGCATCGATCTTTACAGACACCCAATCTGCTTTTGATAAATCCTCTTTAACATCATCCATCCATAAAAGAGATGCATTCGTAATAACCGCTGTCTTAATATTTAATTCTTTTATAAGATCAAGTTCAGTGCCTAGATTTTTATCAAGCGTAGGTTCACCATCTGGAACAAAAGATATATAGTCCAGCTTCTTTTCATATTCCTGAAGCTGTTTTACCTTAGACTGAACTAGTGAATATACTTCAAGAGGCTCATAGAATTTTTTTCTGTTTATCCGCATATTTGTCGTTCTTCCAATCTGGCAATAAATACAGGAATAAGAACAAGCTTTTGGCGGAATATTGTTGACCCCAAGACTTTGCCCCAATCTTCGTGAGGGTATAGGACCGAATACAAGCATTATTTTATTTCCTTTCTGGTAGAATCTCACTTTCACATAGGATTAGAGTAAGTATTATTTTGTAACTTCATATCTATGCATAATAGCGAAAGGCAGGCAGCAAGCCTGCCTTTCGCATTACGACAGGACTATTCTTCTAACTCATCGAGGCGCTTTTTTACATCATCAAGCTGATTTTCAAGAAATTTAGCCTGCCTTTTCAAAAATTCTTTTTCATCAGCATCTGATGCAAAGTACGCCCCATTTGCATTTTGAGTACCAAAGCGTGCCCACCTTGGCAAACCGGTCGCATAAAACATTCGCCTAAAGCCTCGTCCCCGTCCGAATCCAAATCCGTAACCGATTGGATTTGCATAACCCGGAACGGCAAAACCTGCGCAAAATCCTGCACCTCGCCCTGTCATAGGACCCATTCCCATAGGCCCGGTTCCGTCTCCTCTTGGCATAATGTCACCCCCTTTCCTTATAATCTCTTACTTTTAATTTTGCTACGATTAAATAAGTGATAAGCTAGATAAAAACACCAGGGTATCATTCCAGCAAGCCAGAATGCACGCCTGTAACCTCGTCGTTCAAACCAAAATTCTCGTCTGTAACTTGCGTTCAAATAACCGGGCACTTTGGAACCTGCACAAAAACCTAACCTCCGTCCAGTTAATGGTCCCATTCCCAAAGGACCAGTTCTGTCACCTCTGGGCATAATAGTCCTCCTCATTTTTACAATCCATTAAATGAATTGATTATCCTTTCAACTGTTACTCAGCGTAAATGACATATGTCATTTACATCTTATATTATACCCCTATTCTGACATATGTCAATAACTATTTTAAAAAAATACGCCAATCAAGAATTTTTCTCGATTGGCGGCAATCATATTGAAATCCTATAGTTTCACTTCTATTTCCAGACCCGACTTAAACTCTACCACTATCCTGTCATCATATACAATTGCTTTTTCAACTAATTTTCTGACCAGTTTATCATCAAACTCCGTAATATCACCCGTTTGCGTGTTAAGAAAGTCAGTCATCTCAGCAATCCGATCCCGCTTATCTTGGCGGAGAGCATTTCTCGAAAGGGTTTCTTGCCTTAAGTCCCGTAAGCGGTAAATCTCGTTGACAATATTATCGTATGCTTCCTTTGAATTTGCCTTTTGGATCAACTCGGTTTGGAGTTCTTCCAGCCTTTTATCAATGTCTGCTGTACTTTCATCCAAATCCGCGCTTAATACGGTTTCAATATTCTTTTTCAGTATAGCCAGAAAAGAGTTTTTTCCGCTGACCGCTACATTGATTGCTTCTACAATTTTCTCTTTAAGCGTATCTTCAAGTATAGTGGAAGCGGTACAAAATAAACCGGTGTTTTCCAATCTGCTGACGCATCTCCATACGATTGATTTCTTTCCTCGGTTATTCCAATGAACCCTTCGAAATATTTCATGACAGTTGCCGCAGAAAACCATCTGTGATAAAGGATGCTTGTTGCTATAGTTTCTTTTCTTTCCATTCTTACTTATATGCACACATCTTCTTTTGACAAGCTGTTCCTGAACCTGCATAAAAATTTCACGCGGGATTATAGGCTCATGGCTGTTTTCTACATAGTATTGTGGAACTATACCATTATTGGGTACCCTTTTCTTCGATAAAAAATCTACTGTATAGGTTTTCTGTAATAGCGCATCACCGATATATTTTTCATTCCTCAAAATCTTGTTGATGGTGCTGGTATGCCATCTGGGATTGCCTGCACCCGTCAGAATTCCGTCAGCCTCCAAACCCCTAGCTATCTGTAGCATACTGGAACCTTCAAGATATTCTCTGTAAATGCGTTTGACGATCTCAGCTTCTTCAGGTACGATAACTAAATTGCCATCCTTATCCTTTGTATAGCCAAGAAACCGGTTGTGATTGATATGGATTTTTCCTTGCTGATATCGGTACTGAATACCCAGTTTTACATTCTGGCTTAACGATTGGCTTTCTTGCTGTGCCAAAGATGCCATAATGGTCAACAAGATTTCTCCTTTGGTATCCAATGTGTTTATATTTTCCTTTTCAAAGTAAACCGGAATATTTTTTTCTTTAAGCTGCCTTATGTACTTTAGGCAGTCCAGCGTATTTCTTGCAAACCGGCTGATAGATTTTGTAATTATCATATCGATTTTGCCCTGCATGCATTCTTCTATCATCCGGTTAAATTCTTCACGCTTTTTTGTGTTAGTTCCGGTAATACCTTCATCTGCAAATATGCCTGCTAACTCCCATTCGGGATTGCTTTTGATGTAGTTTGTGTAGTGCTCAATTTGCGCTTCATAACTGGTTGCCTGCTCCTCGCTGTCCGTAGAAACACGACAGTAAGCTGCTACCCGAAGCTTAGGCAATTCCTCGGCCTTTGCACTATTCCCGATTCGCTTACGGGCAGGAATTACCGTAACATTCCTGGTTGTCATCTAAAATCACCTCGTTCTTAATAAGACTATAAGCATACTCTGCCTGCTGAAATGGATCATCGTATAGATTATCTGGCATTGAAGCATGAAACTTAAAATTTAAGATTTTCTTTTCATTTCCTTTATGTTCATAAATCCTACCAAGTGCCTCAGCTCGCCTGCGTCTTTCCAGTTGTGCTTTTTCGAATGTGTCCTTGCTGATAATTTGCGGATAAAATTTGTCCTCAACATACCGTTTATCCGAAAGCATTCTTGCAATAGATGTATGGTAGCGTTTAATGCCCGCTTTTTGTGCCGCTTCGGTTAAAGAAAGCCCGGAAAGATAAGCCTCAAATAGTTTCTCAATCTTAACTGCTTCCTCTTCATTAACGACAGCCCTGCCGTTTTGAATGGTATATCCAAAAGGTATATGGCTCATCATTTCACCAACCTTTCCCTTAGGTTCAACCCGCATTTCATTTTGAAACCTATTTCCTCCTGTGAAAACACAATGATTTCTTCAATAAAGTTCTCAAATATTTCACAATCAAATTTATCAATCTGCTTTTCAGCTTTCATTGTAAATTTAAGAAGCTTCTCAACCTCAACAAGGATAGTCTGACTCCAATCGATTGCTCGTTTTATGGCTTCTTTTTGTTCTTTTAATAAAACCGCTTCTTTGAGCAGCTCATTTTTCTGTGTATTAAAAAGAGCGGGTTCCAGGTATCCTTTGGCCATAAGTCCCATAATCACCTGAACCTGCTCTGTATTTTCTTTGATTTTTGTTTCCAATTCTTGAATCTTCGCTAGATTATCTGAGTAATTTGCTTTCTTTAAGCTTTGTAGCAATGGTCTTAGAATGAATTTATGACCGAAAATAAGCTTATTGATCATTACAACGAAGGCCTGATGGATTGCATCCTCTCTGACAAACTTCATGGAACAGCTTGATGCGTCCTTTATATGCTTTGTGCAGCACCAGGCAATATATTTACGGTCACCGCTGCCATGAATTCGACGCTTAAAATTGCTGCCACATTCTGCGCATTTGATTTTCCCCGAGAATGGGTAACGTTTTTGATACTTGCTGCTTCCCTTGATTACACCTTTTTCTATTCCTCTTTGCTTTAATATCTCTTGGGCGGCTTCAAATTCCTCATGGGATATAATGGCTTCATGATGATCTTTTATCATGTATTGATCTTTTTCCCCATGATTATAATGCCGCTTAAAATTCTCATCTGTATAGGTTTTTTGCAGAAGAACATCCCCAGTATATTTTTCATTGCTTAAAATGCCGCGGATAGTTGTCGCTGTCCAGTGTGAACCTCTCTTTGTTGGGATTTTATCGGAATTTAGCCCATCTGCAATTTTCTGTGTGCCTTTACCGTCCAAAGCCTCGGAAAAAATCCGCTTTATGATTTCAGCCTGTTCTTTATTGATAAATAGCTTTCCATCCACATAATCGTAACCATAGGGAGGATACGAAATTTTGTATGTTCCGTTTTGGAACCTACGTCTGATAGACCACTTACTATTTTCTGCAATGGATAATGACTCGTTTTCTGCAAGACTGCTCAAAATTGTCAGCACCAATTCGCCTTCCATGCGCTGTGTGTTTATATTCTCTTTCTCGAAATAGATGAAAACACCGAGATCGGTAAGTTTTCTCACCATCTCAATACAGTCGGTTGTGTTTCTGGCAAATCTGCTGACCGACTTGGTTATAATAAAGTCAATTTTCTTGTTTTCACAATCTGCAAGCAGCCTTAAAAGTCCAGTTCGGTTTTTCTTTTTTGTGCCTGATATGCCTTCGTCATAGTAAATCCCTGCAAATTCCCAATCAGGATTTGCTTTTATATAGGATTCATAATGGTCTTTTTGTGCTTCCAGGCTTGCCATTTGTTCATCACTGTCTGTTGAAACCCTGCAATAAGCCGCTACCTTCACCTTTGGCTTGAAAGCTTGGAGAGCATTGTTTCCATCAATCCTTGTTACCTTTCTCACTGTTTTCACCTCCTTTGGGTATGTGACATGTTACCTCTGTGTGCCGCTAATAGCAAGCCAATTAGGCCATAAGCTGTGCATACATCGGCGAGAAAGTTTTGCGGTTCAACTTGTCGATTTTGTTGAATTCTTCTTCTGAAATCAGTCCCGCCTTAAGCATCCTCTGCAGAATTTTGTACGCCCGCCAGTAATCAACCTCTCTTTGAATTTCCTCCTGTGTTATCTTTGTATAGTTCGTTTCCTGCGGGTTATATGGTAAATGATTAGCCGCCTCTATCATTCAAGCACCTCCTATAAAGACTTAGGACAGCCGCGATTGGCTGTCCTTTATCGTTATTCCGGCAATTTGAGAACTTGTCCGGGGTAAATAGTATCTGAAGTCAGGCTATTCAGTTTCTTAATCTCCGGAAATCTTGTTCCTCTACCGAGTTCTTTTTCCGCTATTCTCCATAAGGTATCGCCTTTTTGCACTGTATAGGTTCTATTGCCCTTGTTATCAGGAATGCTGTTTACAATTACAAGGTTTTCTTTTGCTACCCAAGTGTTTATGCCTGCGATTTCTTGACCGCCGGATTTCTTAACCTTTTTGCCAAGCAATACACATTCTTTGCCGCCTTTTATGACCAGCTTGCCTTTGTATAAAGTCTGTGTGACCCTGTGGTAATAGTCATTTTTGACCCACGTTGGAACTTCCACACTGCCGGGGTAGTAATTCTTTACACTGACCTTAAACTCCACCATATCTCCAATTCCAATATCAGTATTGGTATCTGTACTGTTCTCCAGCGCTTTTTTTACTGCTTTACGGAAAGTGTCCATATTCTCCCCATGCTTGGGAAACCAGTGCATCACATCAGCATGGTTGCTGGCAATACCGAGCTTATATCCTTCGGAGTGGCAGATGATGTCATTCTCATTAAGGCCGTACTTCTTGCAGAGCATAACGCAGAGTTCAACAGCATTCTGCCACGCTTTACGGAAATAATCTTCCTGCTTTGCTGCATCATAACCCACCATTACCGACCCGGATTTATACGAAAACCCAGCAGGCTCACAGATTTCAAAGCCAATATGGGTATTGTTGGCTGCTCCTCCCGCATGCCACCCGCGATGATCCCAAGGCAGGTATTGCCAAATCTCTTTATCGTCTACAAAAGCGTGAACACATACCTGCCTATTTATTTCGCCGGCCTTGTAAGATTTGTTCCAACGGGAAAACCACTCAGCCGCCATTACACCCGGCACAGCCGTCGAATGTACCATGATTCCTTTAGGCGTGATTTTGCGGCCTGCTGTATAGCAATCGTTTCGCGTCATGTATTTTGTAAAAAGCTTCATTTCTTTTCATCCTCCTCATTTGAGTGGCCATGCAGTTGTTCCAATGCGTTCTTCAGCTTTTTAGGAATGGGCAGTCCTATATGTGCTGCATTCTCAAGAATTGAAATTCCCTCGTTACTCAGGTAAAAGAAAATCACCGCTGTCCGGATTGCCCCGCCGTTGCCGAGCACCTGGCTGTCGATTATGTGTCCCACACCCACAAGTACAAAAATAAGTACCTTCTTAAAGATGCCCTTGGCTCCGACTTCACTCGAAAGCTTTTTGTCTACAATGGCACACATCACGCCGGTCACATAGTCAATGGCCACAAAAGCGATGAGCGCATATAAAAATCCATCCAGCCCTCCAAGAAACCATCCAAGAAATCCGCCAATAGCAGTAAAAACCGCCTGCACCCAGTTCTATACTGTTTTCATTGTCTTAACCCTCCGTTCAACTTGAATTTTGCATATAAAAAAGCGCCCTGCCTTAAAGCAAAGCGCTGAATATATAAAACTTTTAACCTACATTTGCTTCGGAAGCGCCTCCCACAGCCGCATATCCTCCTGCCCAAGCGACCAGATGGCTATACCTCGCAATTTCCATCGATAAGCCGCTTCGTTTGCCCAGTAAACAAGGCTATCCACATCCTGGTAATACAGAATAGAAAAACCATCCGCATCTCCGAGGAAGAGACGGGATATCCAGATATTGATGTCTTTCGGTATAATCTTTACTTCATAGTCATTACCGCAAGAAAGAGCCAAAAGTTGTGAGTGGAAGAAGTCATAGTCCATCGAAATGTCCTCACTGCGAGTTGCCGATTCCTCCACATCGTTATTTACTGAAAACACCTGAAATTCATCATCCCACGTGACACCAGTGCGAGCAAGCCTGCCAAAGCTGGTTATAGTTCCATCCGGGAGTTCCACATCAAAACGCTCGTATGGTTCATATACCCATGCATCGCCCAGTCTCAGCAGCTCGCATACCGTCCGGTTGTCCGAGCTGTACCCTGCATAACCACTACCTGG
>NZ_FMJL01000056.1 GCF_900095445.1 Clostridium sp. N3C | reverse complement strand
CTATCGCCACTCTATTGAGAGTCCCCGTTAGGGGATTTTTTTATTTCTTGTAAAATATAATCCCATAATGTAAAATATATATATACTATGATGAAATAATATGGGTAATTATTATAAAGTTTGGACAAGATAGAGAAATTTACAGTTGAAATATAAAAATTAATTAAAATTTTAAATGAAAGAGTAGTACAAGTTATGTTATAATAAAAAAAACTAAAGGCAAAATGTTGTTGGGGAATAATAAATCAGAAGGGACGATAAAATGATGATTGAATTTAAAGATGTTAGTAAAACATATGATAATAAACAGTATGCCTTAAGTAACATAAACATAAAGATTGAAAAGGGCGAATTTGTATTTTTAGTTGGTCCAAGCGGTGCTGGAAAATCAACCTTTATTAAGCTGTTGCTTAAGGAGGTAGACGCTACATCTGGAACAATAATTTTAGGTGATACAGTAGTAAATAACTTGAAGAGAAAAGAATTACCTTATTATAGAAGAAAAATTGGAATGGTTTTTCAGGATTTTAGATTGATACCTACTTTAAATGTGTATGAAAATGTTGCTTTTGCTATGAGAGTTGTTGAAGCTCCTTATAGAGAAATAAAAAAGAGGGTACCTATGGCTTTATCCATGGTAGGTCTATCATCTAAGTTTAAGCAATTTCCTAATGAATTGTCTGGTGGAGAGCAGCAAAGAGTTTCATTAGCAAGGGCTCTTGTAAATAATCCATCTTTACTTATTGCCGATGAGCCTACAGGAAATCTTGATCCAGATACAGCTATGGAAATTATGAGTACTTTAGATGATATAAATAAGGCAGGTACAACAATTTTGATGGCTACTCATGCTAAAGATATTGTTGATGTTATGAAAAAGAGAGTTGTAGCTATTGAAAAAGGTGTAATAGCAAGAGATGAGGCAAGGGGGAAATATGGTTATGAGGATTAGTACCTTTAGACATTTTTTTGCAGATGCTTTTAAGAGTTTGAAAAGAAATATTACCATGAGTTTTGCTTCTATCATGACAGTAGCTGCAACATTATTTATATTCGGAGTCTTTTTACTTCTAATGATTAATGCTAATAAGCTTATGGGAGATTTAGAGGATAAGGTTCAAGTCAAGGTGTTTTTGAAAAATGATATATCATTTACTGAGCAGAAAGCTATAGAAGATAAATTAAATTCAAATAGCAATGTTGAACGTGTAGTATACGAGTCTAAAGATGAAGCTTTTGAAAATATGAAAAATATGATGGGAGAAGATTATGAGTCAGTATTAAGCGGCTATACTAAAGAAAATCATCCTTTCCCAGCAGCCTATGTTGTACATCTAAAAAATGTTGAAGCTGCTAATGAGATAGAAGAAAACTTTAAGGATATGAGCGGTGTGGATGATATCGGTAATGACAGGCCAACAATTGAAGCTATAATAAATGTTTCAAAAACTCTTAAATGGGTAGGAGTATTTATGTTTGCATTGCTTGGGGGAGTTTCTCTCTTTCTAATAGTTAACACTATTAGACTAACAGTTTTCTCAAGGAGAAGAGAAGTAGGGATTATGAAGTTTGTTGGTGCTACCGATTGGTTTATAAGATGGCCTTTTATTATTGAAGGTATAGTTATTGGACTAATTGGAGCATTTATATCTACAGGAGTGCTCAAATTAATTTACGGTTATTTTGTTAAAAGTATTTCAAAAGGTTCTTTGATAGCTATAAATCTTGTAGAATCTTCATATGTTATAACTCATTTATCCTGGAGCTTTGCACTTGCGGGGATGTTAATTGGAGCTGTAGGTAGTGTTATTGCTTTAAGAAAATTCTTAGTGGTTTAAAATAGAAAAAAATTAGATGTACTTCTTTAAGAAAATTGCATAATTCTTTTATGCAATTTTTTTATAAACTTTAGATATACAATATAAATTTATATGGGGTGTAAAACATGAGAAAATTGATTGGTGTTTTATTATCATTACTTATAGTTTTAAATTTACCTACAAGGGTCTTAGCGGATGAATTAGATGAGGCAAACAAGAAATTGAAAAATGCAAATCAATCAATTAATGAAAATAAGGAAAAGCTTAAGGAAATAGAAGAGAAGCAAAATGACGTAGAAAAACAACTTCAAACTTTAGATAGTAAAATTAATGAACTTTCTTCAGAAATTAGCCAACTTACAGCAGAAATAAAATCTGCTAATGTAGATATAGAAAATCTTGCAGGTCAAATAGATAGTAAAATTAAGGAGATAGAGGGACAGGAAAAAGTATTAGAACAGCGATTGCTAGTAATGTACAAAAAAGGAAATATAGGTTTTATAAATATAATTTTTTCTTCCAACAGCTTCGCTGATATGGTTGAAAAATCTGTTTATGTTGAAAAAATAATTAGTAAGGATAAAAAATTAATTACAGATTTAGAAAATAATAAAAGACAGTTGGAAGAGAGTAAGAATAAACTAGAAAAAAGAAAAGCTGAACTCGAAGAAATTAAGCTAACTAATGCCACTAAATTAAGGGAATTAAATAGTCAGAGCGAAGAAAAAAATAAATTAATGGACAAGCTTGAAGAAGATAAAGAAACCTACCAAAAGCTCATTGAACAAGAAGAAAAGGATTCGGAAGTTCTAAAAGAAAAGATAAAAAATCTAGAATTTAAGAAAGCAGAAGCAGAGGCAAAAGCAAAGGCAGAGGCAGAAGCAAAGGCTAAAGCGGAAGCGGAGGCAAAAGCAAAGGCAAAGGCGGAAGCAGAGGCTAAAGCTAAAGCAGAAGAGGAAGCTAAAGCGGAGGCAGATGCCAAAGCAAAGGAAGAAGCAGAAGCAAAAACGGAAGTAAGTGATGGAAAACTATATTGTGTAACAGGAACACTATATCCAATAACCTCATATTATGGCAATAGATTTCATCCGGTATTAAATACATATAGATTTCATAGTGGGATAGATATAGGCGTTTATACAGGAACTCCTATATATGCTTTAAAATCTGGACAAGTAGTATACTCTGGATATATGAGTGGTTATGGTAATGTAATCATGATACACCATGGAGATATAATAAGTGTATATGCTCACAACTCATCCTTATTAGTAAAAGAAGGACAGCAAGTTAAAGGTGGACAACTTATTGCTAAATCAGGAAACAGTGGACTATCCACAGGACCACACTTACATTTTGAAATAAGAAAACCAAATGGTGAAACTATAAATTCATTACCTTATTATGTAAGAAACTAGGGAAAGTGGCTTAGGCTACTTTTCCTTTTTTTACGCCATAGTGCTTTGTTTAAAAGAAGTGTTGATAATCGATAATTTAGATGGACAAGTATTTGGCATAATATAGTCAAATAACATATAAGTAGTTAAATAACATATAAGATTTTTATATAACGCTTTGTTTTAAAGAAGTGTTGATACATATAAAGAAGACAAGCTATTATACAATCTATTCTCAATTAATTTAAAAAAGTTTATAAAAAATTCTTTGAATTGATTAAAATCAGAATTAAATGGCAAGAATCCAGATAACGAAAATAAATTCGCCAATTATTTGATTTTTTATCTGGAGTGATTATTTATGAAGCAATCTATAAAAGCATTTATTGAAGAAATCAAAAAGCTGAAAAATGAGGCAAAATCTAATTTAACAGATATAGCTAAATCAAAAGATGTTACTTCATCCTTTGATAATCAGATTTCTGAAGAAGAATTCATGGAGGCCATGAAAGATCACTGCAAGAAAGAGAAAGAAAAAAGCTGTCCTTATTGCAAAAGAAATGATATAGTTAAGTACGGTTTAACAAAAAATAAAAAGCAACGCTACAAATGCAAAACTTGTGGTAAGTTCTATTGCAGCGCCACCAATACTCCCATGTATTACAGCAAAAAAACTATGAAGGAATGGTTTGAATATTATAAATTAATAGGTAAGATGACGCCTATACGTCAGTGTGCTAAAGTACTAAATATAAGTATAGGCACCGCTTTTCAATGGAGGCATAAGATTCTAAATGCAATAATGCCAATGCTAAAAGGAAAAATGGAAGGTACTATAGAGATAGATGAAGTGCTGATACCAGAAAGTTTTAAAGGTAATCATTCGAAAAATTTAAATTTTCATATGGATCGAGAACCAGTTAGGAGAAAAAGATCAGCAAGTGAATACGTAGGGAGCCAAAAGATATCTATACTTTGTTGTAAGGACAGGCAAGAAAAGGTGTTTGTTCGAACTGGTGATATGGGTAAAATAGGCGCTTTAAGATTGTATAACCTGCTCGCAGATAAAATACCTGAAAAATCAGTGTTATGCACAACCAATAATATGGCTTATATACCATTAGCTCGAAAGTTAAATTGTAAGCTTTATAAGTTGCGGGGACGATATGAAGTGATAAAAAATAAGTATCACATACAAAACGCTGAAGCCTTTGGAAAAAGAATTGTAAACACCATAAATTATAAATTTAAAGGTGTAGCCACCAAATATTTAAACTTTTATTTATCATGGTTTCATTGGCAGGAGTGCAGCAAAAATCAAACTAATTCTAAGAAACTTATAGATGTATTAAGCATGTCTATATATGGCAATCAAAAGCTTAGAGTGTGTGATTTCAAGAATGTAAAATCTTTACCATGATAGTGATATTTAAAATTGTTTGATGATGTGATTTATAGTTTTAAATTACTTTGAAGTTCTTTGAAAATAAAATATCATGACCAATAGAATTTAGATAATTAGCTTTAAATTAGAGATTAAAAATTAAAAAATAGTGAAAAAGAATTTTGAATATATTTTCCTAAACTCTTTTTTGAAACAAAGCAATATAGTAGAAAAAAACTTACCTCGCATGGAGATCAACTCTTTTTTGAAACAAAGTTACATAGTAAAAAAATACTTCACCAAACTGATCATATGAAAGCTGTATAGTGACGAAATTACTGATATTAGGAAAGGCTGAAAATAGAAAAAAAGCATAATTTTTAGAATAAAACTAGAAAATTTTCAAGTTTTGATTGTACTAATTGTAATTTACAGTTAAAATGGTATATGTAATTTTTAATTCATTATAATATATTAGGTTGTACATAATGGAGGTAACGATGAAATTTTTGGTGAATTATTTAAAAGGTGTAGCTGTAGGCTTGGCAACTTTGGTTCCAGGGGCTAGTGGTGGAACTATGGCTATTATACTTGGAATTTATGATGATTTATTGCACTCAGTAGGTTCTTTTTTTACGAATTGGAAGAAGCATTTTATGTTTTTGCTGTCGGTAGGATTAGGTGGACTTACAGCACTGGTAGTGTTTAGCGGCGTTTTAACAGCAGCTTTAAAGAGCTTTCCTTTTGAGACCAAATTCTTGTTTATGGGCGTCATCTGTGGTGGAATACCAGTTTTATACAAGAAGGCAACTGAAGGTAAGGTGGAGATTAAGAGTTTAATCTTTATAATTATTGGTCTTGTTATTGTTGTTTTATTTTCTGGAGATCCAGCGTCTACAGAAACTTTGGCAAATCCTCAAGGTGTTGGTAGCTTATTTTTGCTTTTTATTGCTGGTGTAATACTGGCAATCGCCTTAGTGTTGCCGGGAATAAGCGGTTCTTTAATGCTTTATATTATGGGATTGTATAATATTACTATGACAGCTATTAATACTAGAAATATACCATTCCTTATTCCGTTAGGGTTAGGAGTTGTTGTAGGTACTTTAGCCACAACTAGGCTTATTGAAGCTTTGCTTAAGAAGTATCCTGTCAAAATGTATATGTTGATTCTAGGATTTGTGGCAGGGTCTTTGTATTCAGTATTTCCTGAAGAGGGATTCCCTACAGGACTACATATATTAACTTCTATAATTACTTTTGTAATTGGTTTTGCTATAATTAGATTTATAAGCAAGAAAGATGATATATTGGCTTAACATAAAATAAGTATTTTTACAGACTGTAAGGAATAAAATATTAGATTCCTTGCAGTCTTTTTTGATTCTATGAAGTTTTATAGAGTAGTGGTAAGTTGAAATTACTTACATAATATGGTAATATATCCTCATATTGTATTTATACAGATGGGGAGGTAATACTGTTGAAAGAATCTAAATTAAAAAAAAAATTTATTATTGTAGGAGTCATTGCTGTTTTAATATGCTTTTCAAGTTTAAAGTTGGCAGCTATGGGAAAAGAAAAAAATAAGAGAAATTTTATTAAGGAAGACATAGGTGAATTTAAATTAGCGGATTATTACATATATATTAAAGATTCAGGTTATGATAAAAAATTTGGAGAAGTGGCAGATAGCAAGAAAGCTAGAGAAATAGCTGAAAATGTATGGAGCGAAAGTTATGGTGTGGAAGTTAGGAATAACTATAAGAATTTGTTGATTTACTATGATTATGAAAAAGATGCATGGTTGGTTAAAGGGGATATACCGGAGGATATGGTAGGAAAGATTCCTCATGTATTAATTAATGGTAAGGATGGCAAGGTTTTGGGGATTTGGCGTGAGATAATCGCTTAAATTAATGTAGCTTATGTGGAAACGCAGGTTAAATCTATGAAGATTTTACTTGCGTTTCTTTTTTATATAAGTTCTTTTCTTTACTATTTATTGTAGATAATTTAATATATTAATGCTACAATTAAAAATGTATTGAGAAAAATTCATTAAAGATAGTGTTGATGTTGATTTTATGTTTTAGTAAATGTTCGGTTTAAAAGATATTAATTAGGCATAAAATATAAAATGATTAATAGAGAGTAGTTGGCTGTATGGCTAAGAATAGGGGTGTATATTAATGCAGTTTAATGTAATGAATCAAGATAATAATGGATTTTCTCATAATGAAAGATTGGAGGCTTCTAAACGAAGAAACAAAATAATACTTATAGTTCTTATTTTCCTGCTAACTAATAGTCTTTCTATATTTATTGGTAACAGAATCGCCATATCCACTGGTAGTATGGTGACGGTATCAAAGAAAGAATATGAGGATTTAAAAGATTTTAAGGAAGCCTTGGGAGAAGAGAATAATGAGGAACTAAATACCGCTTTAAGTAAATATAATGGTGTATTAAAATTTAAAAAGTTATTTGAAGTAAAACAGATGCTGGAAAAATACTATTATGGTGACATAGATGAAGATCTTTTAGTGGAAGGAGCAATTAAGGGATTAACGGAATCTCTTAATGATCCCTATACTGTCTTTATGAATAAGGAAGAGTATGATGAATTTAATACTAGTACCGAGGGGGCTTACGTAGGAGTAGGATTGCAGGTAGGAGTTAAAAATGAGAAGATTGTAGTTATATCCGTATTTGATAATTCTCCTGCGGAAAAGGCTGGCATTATACCTGGAGATGTTATTATAAAGGTTAATGATACAAGTGTGACAGGAAAGGACTTAGAAAAGGCTGTTTCCATGATGAGGGGAACAGAAGGAGAGTCCGTAGGTATAACTGTGTCTAGAGAAGGAAAAGGAAATATTGGTGTTACCGTTACCCGTGCAAAAATAACTATTGATACAGTAAAATATGAAATGTTGGAAAATAATATAGGTTACATTCAAATAAGTAGCTTTGATTTGAAAACTGATGAGGATTTTGCTAAGGCGGCTGAAGAGTTAAAAGCCAAAGGAATGAAAGGGTTAATTTTAGATTTAAGAGATAATCCCGGTGGATTATTAGACACTTGTGTAAATATTAGTTCTCAATTTATAGATAAGGGGAAAGTTATAGTAACTCAAAGGTATAAAGATGGTAGCAGTGACACAAGTAAGTCAGTGAAGGGCCAATTACTTAAAGGAATACCTTTAGTGGTTTTAACTAATGATTATAGTGCTAGTGCTTCGGAAATTTTAGCTGGGGTTATAAGAGATTATAATATAGGTACTCTTGTGGGATCAAAAACCTTTGGAAAAGGTGTAGTTCAAACGATACTAAAGGCTGGAGAAGGTACTGCTTTAAAGGTAACTATATCCAAGTACTACACACCAAGTGGAGAAAATATTGATAAAATTGGTATAAAGCCTGATATTGAGGTAGAATATCCACAAGAATTGGCATTGAAAGAGTATAATAGAGCAACAGACCCTCAATTTCAAAAAGCGTTGGAGGTAATCAAAAGCAAGATAAAATAAGGGGGATAAACAGATAAATGGATTTAGCAATATATGTACTAAAATCAGTAGCTGAAGCTATTGTAGGATCTGGGGCAAGTATAATAATTATTTTAGGGTTTATTCTTTATTTTAAAAATAGAAGAACAGCAGCTATGCAAAAGGCCATTGTGGGGGAAAGAATAAACTCTCCCCTTGAACTTACTTTATCTCAAATTGTTTTAGGTATCCTTGGCGGTGTAGTTGCTAGTTTATTATTAACTTACACTGGAGTAATGTTTGATGAAAACTCTGGTATAGAATTAATTTTTTTAACATCTATAATCTTATCTCTAGTGAAACCAAGATTTATTTGTTTTTCTTATTCAGGAGCTATACTTGGAGCTGTATCATTAATACTTAACGATATAGCTGTTTTTGTAACAGGAGAACCTTTATTGAATGGTTATTTTAATGTAGATATAACTTCCTTAATGACCATGGTTGGTATCCTACATATAGTGGAGGGACTTTTAGTTGCAGTAGATGGTTCTAGGGGGGCAATTCCCATATTTTCAAATAGCGAAGGTAAGATAGTTGGTGGCTTTGCTTTAAAAAGATATTGGCCTATTCCAGTGGTTATTATGCTTTTAGTTTTGCCTGAGACCAGTGCTGGTGTTGCTGGTGGGGCTGTACAAATATCAATACCTGATTGGTGGCCGTTAATAAAGAGTAGCTATAGTGCAGAGTTGTTGGAGAAAGCGATTTTATCTATTTTTTCGATTTATGCTATGTTGGGGTATAATTCCATAACCTTTACAAAAAGCAAGAAGGAAAAGGCAGTAAGTTCAGGAGTGAGCATTTTTGTTTATGGTGTTGTTTTAACTGCTGTAGCCCAGTTAGCTTCATTAAATATTATTATATTGAAGGTTCTAGTGGTAGTGTTTGCACCGATAGCCCATGAGTTTATGTTAAACATTCAGAGAAATAAAGAACTTAAATTAAAGCCAAAGTTCGTAAGTTCGGATCGGGGAATAATGGTTTTGGAGGTGGCTCCTAATTCTCCAGCAGCTCATATGGGTATAAGAAGCGGCGATAGATTGTTAGAGATAAATAGTCATGAAATAAAAAATGAAAAAGATGTGGTAGATAGTATAAAACAAGCCTTTAGTAAAATAGTTATAAAAATACAGCAAAGTGATGGTAATGAAAAAGAACTTATGTATGGCAGTTTTACTGCAGGTCAAAGGCTAGGGGTAGTTTTTGTACCTAGAAACCTACCAAAGAAAAAAGTGGTTTCAGATTCTGATGTTATGTCTTTTAAAAATTTCTTGGACAAAATGTATAAAAATGAAGAGGATAAAACAAGCAGTCCTAATGAAGAAATAAAAGATTATAAGGAAAGCAAAAATGATGACCAAGATAAAGCTGGTAATCAATCTGAAGATGATAAGCAAAATAAAGAAGATAATCAAGGCGATAAAAGTTAGTTGTGAAAAACCGGTGCTTAAATTACAGTGCCGGTTTTGATTTTTTACTTAATAATAATTATTCCTTATTATTGACATATAATATTGAAAAGTATAAAATAAATATGTTATAAAATTCGAACAAATATTCGAAACCGATTACCATATTGATATTAAGGGTATAATAATATAATAGCATTTTATTTAAAATATATGGTTTATTAATTTAGGGTTTTATTGGAGGGGAAGAATTATGGGACAATTTAAAATTAAGTCCGCTTTTAAGCCAACGGGAGATCAGCCACAAGCTATAGATAAACTTGTGGAAAGTATTAATAAGGGAAATAGGTGTCAGACTTTATTAGGGGTTACCGGTTCTGGTAAGACATTTACTATGGCCAATATTATTGAGCGGGTGCAAAAACCAACTTTAGTGTTGGCTCATAATAAAACTTTGGCTGCACAACTTTGTTCTGAGTTTAGAGAATTTTTTCCGGACAGTGCAGTAGAATATTTCGTATCTTATTATGATTACTATCAACCGGAGGCTTATGTACCTCAGACCGATACTTATATAGAGAAGGATGCTTCTATTAACGATGAAATTGAAAGGTTGAGACATTCTGCTACAGCAGCTCTTTTTGAAAGACGGGATGTAATTATAGTGGCATCTGTTTCTTGTATCTATGGTCTTGGTAATCCAGAGGAATACAAGAACTTAACTATATCTTTACGTCAAGGTATGATAAAGGATAGAGATGAAATAATAAAAAAATTAGTAGAAATACAGTATGAAAGAAATGAGATGGATTTTCATAGAGGAACTTTTAGAGTTAGAGGAGACGTATTGGATATCGTTCCTTCCAATTCTAATAGCAGAGGCATAAGGGTAGAGTTCTTTGGTGATGAAATAGATAGAATAAGAGAATTTGACATTTTAACGGGAGAAATTACAAAGGATTTAAAGCATGCTCAGATCTTCCCTGCCTCTCATTTTGCTACTTCTAGGGATAAGTTAGAGATTGCTATAAAAAAGATAGAAGAGGAATTAGAAGAAAGATTAAAGGAATTAATATCTCAGGATAAGGTTTTAGAAGCTCAAAGGTTAAAGCAGAGAACTAACTTCGATATTGAAATGATAAGGGAAGTAGGTTACTGCAGTGGTATTGAAAACTACTCTAGAATTATGGACGGAAGAGATCCAGGTACACCTCCTATGACCTTATTGGACTATTTTCCTGATGATTTCTTGATGTTTATAGACGAAAGTCACGTTACGTTGCCTCAGGTTAGGGCTATGTATGCTGGGGACCGTTCTAGAAAGAATTCCTTGGTGGATTATGGTTTTAGACTCCCTTCCGCTTTTGATAACAGACCTTTAAAGTTTGAGGAGTTTGAAAAGAAAATCAATCAGGTGGTTTTTGTTAGTGCTACTCCTTCAAAGTATGAGTTAGATCATTCTTCTGAGGTGGCGGAGCAAATTATAAGGCCTACTGGGCTTTTGGATCCTGAAATTATCGTTCATCCAGTAAAGGGACAGATTGATGATCTTTATGCTAATATACAGGAGACAATCAAAAAAGGCTTCAGAGTTTTAGTAACTACTTTGACTAAAAGGATGGCAGAGGATTTAACAAAATACTTAAAGGAACTTAATGTGAAAACTACTTATCTTCATTCCGATATAGATGCAATTGATAGAATGAAGATTATTCGTGACCTTAGAAAAGGTGAGTTTGATGTGTTGGTAGGTATAAACCTTTTAAGAGAGGGATTAGATATACCGGAGGTTGCTTTAGTGGCAATATTAGATGCAGGTAAGGAAGGTTTTTTAAGATCGGAAACCTCTCTTATACAGACCATTGGTAGAGCGGCTAGAAATAGTGAAAGTAAGGTTATTATGTATGCCGATGAGATTACAGATTCTATGAAAAGGGCTATTGATGAAACTAATAGAAGAAGAGCTATCCAGATGGAGTACAATAAAAAGCATGGTATAACTCCTACAACGGTAGCTAAGAAAATAAGGGATATAATTGAGATTTCCTCCGTATCTGAGGAAGGGGCAGAATATGGCTCTATGGAAGAAGCTATGGAAGCGACTTTGGAAAATTTGGAAAAGACTATAGAGAGGTATGAGAAGGAAATGAGAGAAGCTTCCAAGGACCTTCAATTTGAGAGAGCAGCTCAGCTTAGAGATAAGATCTTTGAATTGAAGAAGATGAAAAATAAGATTAGCAAGAATTAGAGGAAATATTAGTATAAAACTTAGAGAGTAGAGGTTGAGATATATGCAAGAAAAAATAAAGATAAAAGGAGCTAGAGTTAATAATCTAAAAAATATAGATTTAGAGATACCAAGAGAAAAGTTAGTGGTTTTTACCGGTTTGTCTGGTTCTGGTAAGTCCTCTTTGGCCTTTGATACTTTGTATGCTGAAGGGCAGAGACGTTATGTAGAATCTTTATCAGCCTACGCTAGAATGTTTTTGGGACAGATGAATAAACCGGATGTGGACTATATCGAAGGTCTATCACCGGCTATATCCATCGATCAAAAGACAACCAGTAAAAATCCAAGATCCACTGTTGGTACTGTTACAGAAATATACGACTATTTAAGATTGTTATATGCAAGAATCGGTGTACCTCATTGTCCTAAATGTGGTAAGGAAATAACTAAACAAAGTGTGGATCAAATGGTGGATGCCATATTAACATTGCCAGAAAGAACTAAGATTCAAATCATAGCTCCTATCATTAGAGGTAGAAAGGGACAACATGAAAAGGTGCTGGAAAGCATAAAGAAAAAAGGTTTTGTTAGAGCTAGAATTGACGGTGAAATGTATGATTTAACAGAAGATGAGGTAGTTTTAGAAAAAAATAAAAAGCATACCATCGAGGCTGTTATAGATAGATTAATTGTTAAGCCAGATATCCATAGTAGATTGGCAGATTCTTTAGAAACCGCTCTAAAATTATCAGAAGGTATAGTGATTGTTAATGTTATTGATGGAGAAGACATGCTTTTTAGTGAAAATTTTGCCTGTGCTGACTGTGGAATCAGCATAGAGGATCTATCACCTAGAACCTTTTCTTTTAACTCTCCCTTTGGTAAATGTGATCATTGTGATGGATTAGGGACTTTGTTAGAGATTGATGAAAATCTTGTACTTCCAGATAGAAGTAAGAGCATTAATGAGGGGGCCTTTGCCCATTGGGGGAGTGGAAGACTAAAGGAAGGTTCTTGGACTCACAGTGTAATGATAGCTTTAAGTAAAAAGTATAACTTTTCCTTAGATACTCCTATAAAAGACTTGTCAGATGAGATTATAGATATCTTATTATATGGGACTAAAGGTGAAAAAATACTCGTATATTATGATAAAGAGTTTTCTTCAGGGCAGTTTAATCATGCCTATGAGGGAGAAATAAATATATTAAAAAGAAGATATATGGAGACCAATTCTGATGTAATCAAGGCTGAAATAGAACAGTTTATGAGCGATAATCCATGTCCAAAGTGTAAGGGAGATAGGTTAAAGCCAGAAGCTTTAGCGGTTACTGTAGGTAATATGAATATAGCGGACTTTTGCAAACTATCTATTACTGAAGAACTGAACTTCTTAAAGAATCTAGAGTTATCTGAAAAGGATAAAATGATAAGTGGACAGATCACTAAAGAGATTATCAGCAGGCTTAGCTTCTTAGAAAAGGTTGGTTTGGATTATCTTACAATGGCTAGAAGTGCAGGAACCTTGTCCGGTGGAGAAGCTCAAAGAATTAGATTGGCTACACAAATTGGATCTTCTTTAACAGGAGTATTATATATTTTAGACGAACCAAGTATAGGACTACATCAGAGAGATAACGATAAGCTCATTGAAGCTTTGAAAAATCTTAGGGATTTAGGAAACAGTTTAGTGGTAGTAGAACATGATGAGGATACAATAAGAGCAGCAGATTACATTGTTGATATTGGACCGGGCGCTGGAGAGCATGGCGGTGAAGTTGTAGCTGCAGGAACTTTAGAGGAGATTAAAGCTTCAGAGAGGTCTATAACAGGACAATACCTATCTGGAAAGAAGGAAGTTATAGTACCAAAAGAGAGAAGAAAAGGTAATGGAAAATGGATAAAAGTAATAGGGGCTAGAGAAAATAATCTTAAAAATATAGATGTAGAATTTCCTTTAGGAGTATTGACAGCTGTTACTGGAGTATCCGGCTCCGGTAAAAGTACTCTTGTTAATGAAATTCTATTTAAGGCTCTCCATAAGGAAGTAAATGGAGCTAGAAGCTTTCCAGGTGCCTATAAAAAAATAACAGGAATTGAACATATTGATAAGGTTATTGATATTGATCAAAGTCCTATTGGCAGAACACCACGATCTAATCCTGCCACATATACCGGTGTTTTTGATATAATTAGGTCAATATTTGCTGATACCAATGATGCTAAGATGAAAGGCTATAAAGCAGGAAGGTTTAGTTTCAATGTAAAGGGTGGACGTTGTGAAGCTTGTAGTGGTGATGGTATAATAAAAATTGAAATGCAATTTCTTTCAGATGTGTACGTACCTTGCGAAGTGTGCAAGGGTAAAAGATACAATAGAGAAACCTTAGAGGTAAAATACAAAGGGAAAAATATTGATGATATTCTTAACATGACGGTAGAGGAAGCTTTACAGTTCTTTGAAAATATACCGAGGGTCAAGAATAAGCTTCAAACCTTGTATGATGTTGGTCTAGGTTATATTAGATTAGGTCAACCTTCTACTCAGCTTTCCGGAGGAGAAGCTCAAAGAATAAAATTGGCCTATGAACTATCTAGAAAGAGTACAGGTAAAACCCTTTATATTTTAGATGAACCTACCACTGGCCTTCATATTGATGATGTGAATAGATTAATATCTATTTTGCAAAGATTAGTGGATGCAGGCAATACTGTTATAGTAATTGAGCATAATCTTGATGTAATTAAGTCTGTTGATTATATTATAGATCTAGGTCCAGAGGGCGGTGCTAGGGGCGGTACAGTTATTGCTAAAGGTACTCCTGAGGAAATTTGTAGTAATAAATTGTCATATACGGGACAATATTTGAAAAAGATGTTATAATTAAATTTAGACTAGCATAATGTATAAAATGCTAGTCTTTAAAATATTTTTATTATGGCAGGTGATATTAATATGGATTATTCAGACTTAATTAAGCCTATTTTAGGAGTATTAGTTATTGTAATCATATATGTTATAATCTTTATGGCCCTTAGAATAATGTATAAGGATGTTAAAAGTGGAGATAAGAAAAAGTCATTAAAGAAAGTATATGGATTAGAGGTAATATCAGTAGTTGAAGGCTCTAATTTAAAAAATGGAAATATAGTACCTATAAATCGTGTAATAACTTTAGGCAGAAAAGAAGACAATTTAGTTATATTAAATGACCCATATGCTTCAGGATACCATGCAAAAATATATCCTAAAAACACAGAGTACTTTGTTGAAGATCTTAATAGTACCAACGGAACTTTGCTTAATGATGAATATGTTGAGGGCAGGGTACCTTTAGAAATTGGAGATGAAATACAAATTGGCTCAACAAAGTTTAGAGTAATAGGATAGAATATTTAATGGCAAAAATAATTTACTGCTAAGAAGGTGATGTAATGAAGGGAAAAAGATGGGAGAGCAGGCTTCTGATAGCAACTTATGTATTATGTTTTGCAATGTTTGGAAGTTTATATTTGTTAAAGGAACCATATGATACAGGGGCTGTTGTAATGGCTGTAATTATTTGCTTACTCTTTACCTATGGTTACATTATTATTAGAAAATTTTTCCCAGATGGTGATAAGTTTATTATCATGTTTACTGCGGTATTTGCAGTTATTGGTATTGCTACCTTATATAGAATAGATACTTCTGTAGCCATAAAACAGGTAGTATGGTATACCATAGGAATGACTGGTTTTATAGCCTTGGTAGTACTTCTACCGGATTTAAAAAGTTTTGGTAAGTATAAATACTTTTTTATGATTATGACTTTGATTTTTATGGGAATGGCTACTTTTATAGGTCAAGAAAAGAATGGATCAAAAAACTGGGTTGCTTTAGGCCCTATAGGTTTTCAACCTTCAGAGTTTGGAAAGATATTTTTTTGTGCATATTTGGCTTCTGCACTGAAAGATTATAAGAAATTTAAGGACCTTATTCAACCGGCAGTTATTGTTATGATAAGTTTACTGTTTATGGTGCTTCAGACGGACTTGGGTTCTGCTCTTATATTTTTTGGAATAGCTATTACTATGCTTTATATATCAACATCTAAATCAAAGTATGTAGTTATATGTTTCTTATTGTTAGCAGTAGGAGCAGTTATAAGTTACAAACTTTTTCCTCATGTACGGGTCAGAGTTAATATTTGGTTAAATCCATGGTCAGACTATGATAATAAGGGTTACCAATTAGCTCAATCATTAATGGCTATAGCTACCGGAGGATTTTTAGGTAGTGGAATTGGTTTAGGGTACCCAGAATTAGTACCAGTACAAATAAGTGACTTTATTTTCTCAGTTATCGTAGAAGAGTTAGGTATAATTGTTGGTTTTGGTATAATAATTTTATATTTTTTACTATTTTATAGATGTATGAGGGCAGCGATTTTTGTACAGGATAGATTTTCTCAGTTGTTGGCTGTGGGCTATAGTACTATGATAGCCTGCCAGGTATTGGTTATTATAGGCGGTGTCATTGGTGCCATACCTTTAACTGGTATTACCTTGCCTATTATCAGCTACGGTGGAACTTCTATGCTAACAGCATTCTTTTCTCTTGGAATTATACAAAAGATTTCTGAAGATGCTTAGCTGTGGATGAAATAGAAGAATCTTGCGGAGGTGCCCTATGAATGATTTATCAATTAACATAAAAAAGGTGTTAATTATATTTTTATTTTTGTTTTTAGCGCTAATTTCTTACTTTAGTTATTTTGTTATAGTAAAAGGTGAAGAGGTAGCTAATAATCCTAGAAATCAAAGATTGGCGGCAAAGAGAAATGCAGTTTTAAGAGGTACTATCTATGACAGGGATGGCAATGCTTTAACAAAGAGTATAAGAGTAGATAGATCAACTCAAAAGAGAGAATATATAGGAGGACTAGCCTTTACTCATATTATTGGATATAATTCTACAAAATATGGACGTACTGGTTTAGAGGAAACTTATGATAAAGAATTAATGGCTGGTAGTGAGTTTTCCTTTTTGGATAGATTTAAGGATTCACATAAGTTAAAAAATCAAGTTGGTAATAGTATTAAACTTACTATAAATTCTCAATTACAGAATTTAGCCTACGATCAACTTAGAAGTACAGGGAAAAATGGTGCTATAGTAGCAATAAACCCTAAAAATGGAGAGATATTAGCTTTAGCATCCAATCCTTCCTATGATGCCAATAATTTAGAAAAGGATTGGCAAGCTATTACAAGTGATTCAAATAAGCCTTTAATTAATAGAGCCCTTTCAGGTATGTATCCTCCAGGATCTACTTTTAAGGTTATTACTACAGTTTCTGGATTGGAAAATCTGGAAGGTTTGGACTATAAAATGTTTAATGATACAGGTAAGCTTACTTTTAAAGGAACTAACTATACCTTAAAGAACTACGGTGGTTCAGCTACGGGTAAAATTAATTTAGAAAAAGCATTTTACAAATCTGTGAATACATATTTTGGTAATTTAGCTATGGAATTAACCAATAGAAAATTAAAAAATACAGCGGAAAAGTTTTACTTTAATCAGAAAATTGAAACAGAAGGATTTTTCATAAATCCTAGCAAGTTCCCAGAGATAGCCTCTTCCGACATTACCAATATAGCTCAAAGTGGTATAGGACAAAGTGAAATCTTAGCTACACCAATGCAAATGGCTTTGGTAGCTTCTACTATTGCTAATGATGGGGTTATGATGAAGCCAAAACTTGTTAGTGAAATTATTAGTAGTGAAGGTGAAACTTTGAAAGTTATTCCAGATGAGCCTTTAGGAAGGGTTACTTCAAAGGAGATTGCAGATAAGATAACAGGATATATGAGAAAGGTAGTTACTCAGGGTACTGGAACAGCGGCATCCGTTAGTGGTATAGAGGTATGTGGTAAGACCGGAACCGCTGACCATGCTCGAAGTATAACTAATGAGGCAGCAGCTCATGCTTGGTTTATTGGCTTTGCACCGCAGGATGATCCACAGATTGCTATAGCTATCATAGTTGAGGAAGGCGGTACAGGTGGCACAACTGCAGCTAGAATTGCTAAACAAATCTTTCAAGGTGCTTTTAAGTAGAATGATAGTTTTTACATCCTTTCTTACAGTAAAGTTTCAAAGGTTTATGGCTTTTTTATGGTTTTGAAACTTGTTTTACAGTGTTAAAGAGTAATACAAAGGAAAAATTCATATATGGTATAGACGAGGATGTGATAAGATGTTTGATTTTGAATATCAATTAAAGATGCTTCCTGACAAACCAGGAGTATATTTAATGAAAAATAATCTTGGTGAAGTTATCTATGTAGGTAAGGCTAAGATTTTAAAAAATAGAGTTAGACAATACTTTCAAAAGTCAGCAAATCATGGGGCAAAAGTTAAAGCCATGGTGAAAAATATTGCTGAATTTGAGTATATAATCACTGATTCAGAAAGTGAAGCCCTTATTCTAGAGTGTAACCTTATTAAAAAGTATAGACCAAGATACAATATATTACTAAAAGATGACAAGCATTATCCCTTTATTAAGGTCACTACTAATGAGGATTTCCCTAGAATATTTATGACAAGGAATTATGTGAAAGATGGAAATAAATATTTTGGTCCTTATACCGATGTTTCTGTGGTACATGAAACCTTAGAGCTTATTAGAAAGATCTTTCCTTTACGAAATTGCAAAAGAAATATTGTTGAAAATGGCGAGGTTACACGACCTTGCCTTAATTATCACATTGGGATTTGTAAGGCTCCCTGTGGTGGTCTTATTTCAAAAGAAGAGTATGCTAAAATAGTTCATGATGTGATCAGTCTGCTTTCAGGGAGATCCCCAGAAGTAATAAAGAGGCTAAGAGAGGAAATGGAAAGGGCCGCTGAAAATTTAGAGTTTGAAAAAGCAGCAACTATAAGAGATAAAATTGCTGCTGTAACAAAGATTCAGGAAAGGCAGAAAATTATTACTGGAAGCTTTGAGGATGAAGACTATATTCATATTTATCGTGATGAAAAGGATACCTGTGCTCAAGTCTTTTTAGTAAGGCAGGGTAAAGTCCTTGGTCGAGAGCATTATATTCTAGAAGATACTGCCGATGAAAGTGTTGGATATATAATTGCACAGGTTATAAAGGAGTTTTATGGAGGTACACCTTTTATACCTCCTCATATATACGTACCTGAGTTAGAGGATCATGAACTTTTAGAGGAATGGCTATCTACTAAAAAGGGCAGTAAGGTTCAAATAAAGATACCAAAAAGAGGTGACAAACTTAAGTTTTTAGAGCTTGTTGAAAAAAATGCTCAAAATACCTTGGAGCAATTTAAACTGAAACTACTTAAGGATAAAGAATTACAGGGGACAGTTCTCACGGATTTAGCTAACTTACTTGATCTGGAGGAGATCCCCTACAGAATAGAAGCTTATGATATATCCAATATTCAAGGCTTTGATTCTGTTGGAAGTATGATAGTTTTTGAAAATGGCAAACCTAAAAATGGTGATTATAGAAGGTTTAAAATAAAAACCGTTGATGGACCTAACGATTATGAGAGTATGAGGGAGATACTACAGAGAAGATTTAAGCATGGTTTGGAGGAAATAAAAAATATTCAAGAAAGAAAGCTGGAGTTTAGCCATGGTAAGTTTTCTGTGTTTCCTGATTTAATATTGATGGATGGTGGTAAGGGACAGGTAAATGTAGCCTTAGAGGTGCTAGATGAATTAGGTATTAATATACCTGTAGCAGGTATGGTTAAGGATGACCGTCACAATTCTAGGGGTTTGATATATAATAATATTGAGCTTCCTATTAAACCGAGCTCTAATGTTATGCAGCTGATAACAAGAATTCAAGACGAAGTGCATCGTTTTGCCATTTCCTATCATAGGACATTAAGGGATAAAAGAATCTTACACTCAGTGTTAGATGAGATACCAAACGTAGGTGAGAAGAGGAAAAAGGAACTTCTGAAACGTTTTGGTTCAGTAGATAATATCAAAAAAGCTTCTTTAGAAGAATTGTTAGAAACACCTTCAATTAATAGAAAAGTGGCAGGTAGTATACTGGAATTTTTCACGGCAAAGAAAAAATAATTTCTTTTAAATTACACTTGATGTAGGGCCGCTATTTATGTATACTATTTGTTATGAGCTTGTATAATTTTACAAATTAGTTAGGGGAAGAAGAATGAAAGATTGTATGTTTGTGGCAGAAAAAATTAAAGCAATTGTTGGAGAAGATAATGTATTTTTAAATGAACCGATGTGTAATCATATTTCCTTCAAAGTTGGAGGTCCTGCAGATATATTAGTAATGCCTAGGAATTATTCTGATGTTCAGGAATTGATAAAAATATGCAATAAAACAGAAACTCCATATTATATAATGGGGAATGGTTCCAATCTTTTGGTGAAGGATGGAGGTATCAGAGGAGTTGTTATTAAACTTTCTCCATTAAATATTATAGAGGTTACGGACAACAAAATAGTTGCTCAAAGTGGCGCTCTTCTTTCTGATGTATCTGAAGCAGCTTTAAATAATAGCCTCACTGGTTTTGAGTTTGCCTGTGGAATTCCTGGCTGTGTAGGCGGAGCGGTGGCTATGAACGCTGGCGCTTACATAGGAGAGATTAAGGATGTTATCGAAAGTACATTAGTAGTAGATAAGGAAGGTAACATAAAGAGACTAGCTGCAGAAGAATTAGAGCTTAGTTATAGAAATAGCATTATTTTAAAGGAAGGCTATGTTGTATTAGAAGCTACCTTTAAATTAGACTTTGGCAATTACGATGCAATTAAGGCAAAGATTGATGATTTACAGTCCAGAAGGAGAGAGAAGCAACCTTTAGAATATCCTTCTGCAGGTAGTACCTTTAAGCGTCCAGTAGGCTACTATGCAGGAAAGTTGATTGAGGATTCAAACTTAAAGGGAGTGTCTATAGGAGGAGCACAAGTTTCTACCAAGCATTCTGGATTTATAATTAATAAAGGTAATGCTACTGCAAAAGACATATTAGATTTAATAAAACACGTACAAGATACCGTTTATGAAAAATTTGCAGTGGAGCTTCATACTGAGGTTAGAATTGTTGGGGAAGATTAAATTTATTAATTATTGCCCTATAAGAAAAGTGAATTTTACTTTGCTTATCTTTAAAATAGTGTTAATCCATATGATTTTTAGGGAGGTCTTTTTGACTTCCCTAAAAGTTTATTTACTCTCAATTATATTTTGCATCAAATTTTTAGATTTTATAATTTCTTCATCATTATATATTACTTCAAATATGATTTTTCTATTAAATTCTTTTAAATACTTATGAAAAATTATCGTTAAATCATCGTATGCTTCTTCTGTATTCTAGCATAATCCCCTTCATCATAATGCATCAAAATATATATTGGTATAATACATTGTATTTTGAAATATGTCAATAAAATTATAAATTTCAATATATTGCATAATACCATTTTATTTTTTATAAAACTATTATAATCAGTGTTTTATAACATAATATAACATAAATTACAAATAAATATCATTGATTAAAAAAGGACAAAGTGTTAATATATCATTTATGAAAATTAAGAAAGAATCCATATATGTCTGATATGATGGTTCAGATGTTTCTACGGAACACCGATAAAGTTCCACTATGGATAATCTTCTGGAATGATATTCCTCCACCAGATTATTCTATATTGGTGGAGGAT